>JAVKSP010000071.1:0-16663 GCA_039583645.1 Solirubrobacteraceae bacterium | reverse complement strand
GGTATGAGGATGAACCCGCCGTCACGGTCAGACCCGGGCAGGGCGTCGGCGCCGAGGCGCCGCGCGGCGGGGCCGGCCTCCTCGCCCGCGAGGGCGAGCGCGGCCAGGGTCTGAGGGATGCGCCAGCGGGCCAGTTCGGCGGCGCGCGCGATCGTCTCCGGGTCATGGGCTTCGGTGTCGAGCAGCAGGGCGGCCAGCCGGCGCCGCCGTCGCTCGCGCTCGGAGGCCTCGTCCGATTGCATGCGCAGGTAGGCCTCGAACACGCCGCCCCAGAGCTCGTCGGTGTAGACGAAGATCGCCTCGGCGAGCTCGATCACGGCGGGGGTCGGGACGCCCGCCTCGCCCGCCAGCACGGCCGCACCGCGCCAGGCGGCGCGCGTGCCGGTGCGCCACGCCGCGCGCAGGTCGTCGAGGCTGCGCCCGGCCTGGAACTCGGCCTCGCCCAGCCGCCGCCAGAGCTCGCCGGTCTCGCCGCCGGGGCGCTCGCCGCGCTCGGCGGCGTCGAGGAAGGACCTGATCGCCTGCTCGATCCCGAGCCGGATGCCGACCCCTTCGGGGCCGTCGAGCACCTCCGCGTAGGCGGCGGACTCGCTCTTGATCGTCTCCAGGATCTCCTCGGTCAGGCGGACGGCTTGGCCGCGCACCGCGGCGACGGTTTCCGTGGACAGGAGCGCCATTTGTCAAGAAGTTATAAACAGGCGCCGGCGACTCGTTGCACCCGGGCGATGACGGCTTTCCTACAGGGGCGTAGGCTGCGGTTCCCGTGAGGCGCCGGAGCATCACCCAGACCCACGAGCGGATCGCGCAGCTGGGGTGGGAGCCAACCTACTTCGAGCCCGCGGTGCGCTACCCCACGCGGTACCGCTTCCCGCACAAGGCCAAGGACCCGATGAAGCACATCATGCGGGAGTACCTGCCGATGGAGCTCGAGAAGGACGAGCGGGTCTATGGCGGCCACGACGCCGCCGTGCGCGCGGACATGCCACACAAGGCGCACGAGCGCTGGCTGGAGATCCTGAAGGCATTCATCCCGGTCACCAACTTCGCCGAGATCGGAGCCGGGCGGTGCATGTCGATGCTGATGAGCGCGGTGCCCAACAACGAGCTGCGCAACGGCTACCACGTCCAGTTCGTCGACGAGATCCGCCACACCGGCATGCAGATGTCGCTCGCGCGCTGGTACGCCAAGCACGTCCCCGACCCCGCCGGCTGGAACATGGGCCCCCAGGCGCTGGCCAACTCGGTGATGCTCTCGCCGGGCCTCAACATGCTCTCGCACTTCATGGTCGGCGACCCGATCCAGTGCGCGTTCACGTTGCAGGTCGTGGCCGAGACCGCCTTCACCAACATCGTGTTCGTGGCGACGCCCGACGTCGCTGCGCGCAACGGCGACTTCACGCTGCCGACCACCTACCTGTCAGTGCAATCCGACGAAGCCCGCCACATCTCGAACGGCTACGCGACGCTTTTGACCGTGCTCCAGGACGATCACAACGCACCGCTGATCGAACGGGACCTGCAGCAGGCCTTCTGGATCAACCACGCCTTCATCGACGTCTTCTCGGCGATCGTGATCGAGTACTTCTCACGCGATCGCACGGACCCCGAGTCATTCCTGGACAAGTGGGACCGGTGGGTGCGCGACGACTGGCACCGCGCCTACATCATGAAGCTCGGCAGGCTCGGGCTCGACATCCCCCCGGACATCTTCGAGCGCGCTCGTGAGCGGATCGTGGGCGGCGTCCACCACCGCCACGCCCTGTTCCTGTTCGCCGCCTGGCCGCTGGCGAACTGGCGCCTTGACCCCCTCGACGAGCGTGACTTCGAGTGGTTCGAGTCCAAGTACCCGGGCTGGTACGCGCAGTACGGGGCGTTCTTCGAGGCCTATCGGCAGGGCGTCGACCCGGCCGCCGGGCTGCTGCTGCTGGACTTCCTCAAGCTGGCGCCGCCCTCCTGCTGGACCTGTCAGGGGTTCTGCGTCTCGGATCAGGACCGCCGCCACCGGGTCGTCGACGCGCGCACGCGCTTTTACTGCTCGCCCGAGTGCCTGTGGCTCGACGAGTCAAACCCGGGTCGCTACACCGGCGACCGCAACTTCTTCGACCGCTATCACGGCTGGGAAGTCTCGGCGGTGGTCGAGGATCTCGGCCTGGTGCGGTCAGACGGCGAGACGCTGATCGGGCAGCCGCACCTGGAGTCCGAGCGGCGCTGGACGCTCGCCGACGTGCGCGCCCACGATCTCAAGATCACCTCGCCGAACATCCGCATGGCCGCCGAGCTTGGGTTGCCCTCGGGCGACTGGTCGGGGGTGAGGGCCGGGAATGGAGCGGTGCCGCTGGGCGTCGCCGAGACCGATCTCGCAACCGGCGCCGGGCTGCGATGAAGGTCCGCTTCGAGCCGATCGACGAGGAAATCGAGTGCGGTCCCTCTGAGACCGTTCTGGACGCCGCGTTTCGCCAGGGCTACAACCTCGCCTACGGCTGTCGCGAGGGTCAGTGCTCGGCCTGCAAGTGCTTTTTGCTCGAGGGCGACGTCGCGCTGAAGCCGTACTCGAACTTCGCGCTGTCCGATTCAGAGCTTGCGAATGGGTACTCGCTGATGTGTTGCGCGATGCCCGAGCGCGACCTCGTGGTCGAGCTGTTGCACTATGACCCGGACAACTACCGGCTCGAGAACGCGATCCGGGACGGCGTCGCCGCCGTCGAGGCCGTCGAGTCGCTGACCGAAGAGATCACGCGCGTCGTCCTCGAGGCGCCGGAGTTCAACTTCACCCCTGGCCAGTACGTGGACATCCACGTCGACGGCACGACGCGTTCGTTCTCGATGGCCAACGCCGACCAGGGCCGGATCGAATTGGTGGTCAGGCGCTATCCGGGCGGCCGCTTCTCGGGAATGCTCGACGGCGCGCTCAAGCCGGGCGACCGGCTCGAGTTCACCGGTCCCTACGGGGCGCTGCGAGTCCGCCGCTCGGAGCGACCGATCCTGATGATCGCTGCCGGCTCGGGGATCGGGCCGATCCTCTCGCTGCTGCGCGAACTCGAGGCCAGCGGCTGCGAGCGACCGGTGCGGCTCTTCTTCGCCGCTCGTACCCCCTTCTGCACGCAGGAGCTCGACGCGTTGAAGCTGGCGGACTTCCGCGTCCGGCGCTTCCCGGACCGCTCGATGCTCGATGCCGTCGACGAGTTCCTGCGAAGCGGCGAGCTGCCCGACCCCGACGTGTACATGTGCGGCCCGCCTCCCATGCTTGAAGCGGCCGAGCCGCTGCTGATCGACGGCCACGGAATCGACGAGCAGCGGATCTTCCAGGACAAGTTCACGACCGCCGCCGAGGCAGACCCGGAGCGCGCTGCCGACGGGGGCGGCGCACCCCCGGTCAAGCACGTGGGGGACGAACGGGCGCCGGGGGAGGAACCCGAGCGTCAGTTCTCCTGGTACGTGCCGCAGGGGCGCCGCGCCACGCTGTACGAGGACGTGACGATCGACACCCAGCCTTCGGTCCATCGTCACCTGACCCGCGGCTGGCCGGTCAGCTTCGAGGACGGTCGAGGCACCTGGGACGATGCGTCGACCGCGTTGAGATCGAACGACTGGTTCGAGTTCCGCGACCCTGCCGGGCAGTGGGAGCGGCCGTTCTACCAGGTGGGGACAGCGGTCGAGCAGCAGATCGATGGGGCGATGCGATCCGCGCGCGAGGAGGGGCTGATCGACGACTTTCGCCCGGAATGGGTCGAGTTCCTGCGCCGGTTCCTGCAGATCCCCGCCTACGTGGAGCACGGCTTGTGGTTCGCGACCGCGACCGCCGGACGGGACTGCCTGTCGGACTCGGTCGCCACGTGCGTGTGCCTGCAGGCGGCGATGAAGCAGCGCTCGGCGCAGGCGATCGTGCTCTACGCGATGGATCTTGAGGAGCACCACGGCCCGTTCCCGATCGAAGCCGCACGCGAAGCGTTCCTGGGCGAGGAGCCATGGCAACCGACGCGGCGCCTGCTGGAGCGACTGTGCGCCACGCGGGACTGGGGCGAGGTCGTGGTGGCGGCCAACCTCTGCTTCGAGCCGGTGGTGGCGACGCTGATTCGGCGCGAGCTCGGAACGCGGGCGGCGGCCGCCAACGGAGACACCGTGACGCCGGTGCTCGCCCGCGTCGAGACGCAGGAGTGGGAGTGGGTGCGCGCGTGGACCGTGGCGCTGATCCGCTTCCTGCTTGACGACGTTCGCTTTGGCCCTGCGAATCGCGAGACGATCTCGGCCTGGGTGCGCGCCTGGCTGCCCCAGGCCGTGGAGGCGGCGCTGGCGCTCGCGCCGCTGGCGCGCGAGGTTCCGATCGGGATCGACGAGCAGCAGGCGACCGAGCGCGTGCGTGCCTATGCCGGCGAGTTGCTGGAGGAAGCGGGCCTGCCCGAGCTGTGCGCGATCGTCGGCTACGAACCGGCCGAGGTGCCCGTCGCGGAGGTCCCGGCTGCTCCGAGCCGGCGCGTCCGCCCGCCGCGCGCGCGCCGGGTTCAGAGCGCCCCTGCGACCCCGACGGACGAGCGTCCCGACGGCACCTACGACTACGTGGGGATCGTCATGGCAAAGAGCGCCGAGGGCGACGCGGTGGCGCGCATCCTGGGGCGGCGCGAGGACATCGTGCTGCACGAGCAGCCTGCCTTCTGGGACATCCGCGCCGCGCAGCGGCTGGTGATCCCCTACGAGCAGGTCTCCGAGGAGCTCGGCTATGAGATCGACGCCTATTCGATCCAGCACGAGATGTCGACCCACTACGGCCGCATGGTCGCCACCGACGAAGCGCTGATGCTGTTCTCGGACCCGACCGAGGCCATGGAGCACCTGATGGCATGAGCGTGCTGCGCCGACTGGTCCTGCTGGCGATCCCCTACGGGGCGCGGACGTTGTTCGCCCCGAGCGTGGCGGGCGATCTCGAGGCGACCTTCGAGCTGCGGATCAGCGACCCCGGCGCAGGCGAGCCCGAGCGCTTCGCGCTCATCATCGCCGGCGGCCGCTGTCAGGTCCGGCGGGGCGCCATCGTCGATGCAGCGGCGGGCGTCACCGTGGGCGCGGCGGATCTGGTGAGGATGGTCCTGCGGCTCGTGGGCTGGCCCGAGCTGTTGGCCAACGGGCGGCTCGAGCTGTCCGGCAACCCCTTCGTGGCGCTGCGCTTCCCGGCGGCGTTCCGCCTCCCGGCGAGCGCTAACCCACGCCTTGCGCAAATACCGAGTTGGGCTCGTAGCCGGCGAACGAAACGCTCCGCGCGCTCGGCAGCCACATCCTGACGATCACGCAGTAGCTGCGGGCCCTGGTGGCGCCCGTGACGCAGCTGCGGTAAAGCCGGCCCGGCTCGATCGTGAAGGTGTTCACGCGCCCCGCGTGGCGCTTGAACTGGTCGGGCGCGCGCGACCCGATCCACGCCTCGGCGCGCGCGGCGGCGTCCTGTATGGCGTTCTGGTGCGCGACCACGGTCGAGCGGTGGGCGAGGCCGGTGGCGAGGAGTCCCGCCGTCACGACCAGGACGAGCGCGGTACCCGCGTAGTCGCGCGCGACAACCTTCGGCAGGTCGGGACGAAAGCGGCGCACCAGCAGCGACAGCGGCCAGGAGAGCACGATCACTCCGACCAGGTTGAGCGCTCCCCCGAGCAGCGCCGCCGCGAACCACGATTGGGTGTCACCGACCGGTGGCAGCACCTGTCCTATGGCGGCGTCGGCCGCGGTCAGGCAGACGAACGCGGGCCACAGCCAGGCACCCCGCCGGCGCCAGCGTACGCGCGCGACCCACGCTTCCATCGCTCTGAAGGGTAAACCTGCATGTGCGCTCGCCGACTCGGACATGGCCGTCCACTAAGCTGCGGTCTGTCGTTGGACCAGGCCCGCTGCGGAGACCCCGCGAAGGGTTCGAGGGTGGCTCAGACGGAGATCCCGCTTCTGGCCGTACAAGGAGAAGAGATGGCGACGGAAACAGCTCAGGCCACCGCGCAGCGCAATGGTGCGGTCGGTCATTTGCAGGTGGAGGATCGGATCTGGCTGCTCCGCGCGATGCTGATGATGCGGCGCATCGAGGAGCGCGCGATGAGCCTCTACCGGCAGGGCAAGGTACCCGGCTCGTTCTATGACGGCTTCGGCCAGGAGGCCGTTTCGGCGGGAGCGGCGTTCGCGATGGCCCCCGAGGATCGGCTGTGCATACTGCACCGCGACCTCGCAGCGCACATCGTGCGCGGCGTCACCCCCACGCGCATCTTCGCCCAGTACATGGGCCGCGCCACGGGCATCACCGGCGGGCGCGACGGCAACGTGCACTTCGGCGACTACCGCGTCGGCTGCGTCGGCATGGTCTCGATGCTGCCCGACATGATGCTGGTCGCGACCGGGATGGCGATGGCCTTCAAGCTTCGCGGCGAGCGCCGCGTGGCTTTGACCTGGTTCGGCGACGGCTCCACTTCCCGAGGCGACTTCCACGAGGCGATGAACTGGGCGGGCGTGCAGCGGTTGCCGGTCATCTTCGTGCTCGAGAACAACCAGTTCGCCTATTCCACCCCGCTGGACAAGCAGTTCGCAGTCGACCCCGTGGAGCGCGCGGCCGGCTACGGCTTTGTCGGCGTGACCGTCGACGGCAACGACGCCGAGGCGATGTTCGAGGCCACCTACGAGGCGCGCCAGCGCGCGCTGGCCGGCGAGGGCCCGACGATGATCGAGGCCGTGACCATGCGGATGCACGGCCATGCCGCGCACGACGACATGAAGTACGTGCCCAAGGAGATGGTCGAGGAGTGGCGCAAGCGCGACCCGATCGAGCGCCAGGAGGCGCGGCTGCGCAAGGCCGGCGTCGATGTCGAGCAGATCGACGCCGAGGTCAGAGAGGAGATCGACGCGGCCGCAAAGGAGGCGCTGTCCTCCCCCATGCCCGATCCGTCAACGGCAACCGACGGCGTCTTTTGCGAGGGCGAGCCCGAACCGCTGCTCGACGGTCAGGCGCCGTGGAGCGGGTTTCAGTCGGAAGCCGCGCTGGAGGACGACTCCTGATGGCGCCGCTCACCTACCTGCAAGCGATCTCCGCCGGGCTGCGTGACGAGATGCGCGAAGACGAGCGGGTGCTCCTGATGGGCGAGGACATCGGCGTCTTCGGCGGCGCGTTCAAGGTCACGGACGGCTTCGTGGCCGAGTTCGGCCTCGAGCGCGTGATGGACACCCCCCTCGCTGAGTCGGGGATCATCGGCACCGCGATCGGCGCCGCCGTGGTTGGCATGCGTCCAGTATGCGAGATGCAGTTCTCCGACTTCATCTCCTGCGGCTTCGACCAGCTCGTCAATGTCGCCGGCAAGATGCACTACCGCCAGGGACTGGCCGTGCCGCTGGTGGTGCGCCTGCCGTCGGGCGGAGGGTTCTCGGGCGGGCCGTTCCACTCCCAGAACCCCGAGGGCTGGTTCATGCACGCCCCCGGGATCAAGGTGGTGGCGCCTTCGACCGCCGAGGACGCCAAGGGGCTGCTCCACGCGGCGATCCACGACCCCAACCCGGTCTGCTACATGGAGCACAAGCACCTGTACCGGCGGGTCAAGGGCGAGGTGTCCGAGGGCGTGTTCGAAACGCCGCTGACCGCGCGCGTCGCGCGCTCCGGGTCGGATTTGGTGGTAATCGCCTATGGCGCCATGGTGCACACGGCGCTCGAGGCGACCGAGGACCTCGAGGGAGCGTCGATCGAGGTGTTGGACCTGCGCTGCCTGAAGCCGCTCGACGAGGACGCGATCCTCGACTCGGTGGGACGCTGCTCCAAGGTGGTGGTGGTCGACGAGGCCAACTTCACCTGTGCCGCCGGGGCGCAGGTGGCCGCGCTGATCGCCGAGCGCGCGTTCGAGGATCTCGATGGGCCCGTCGTGCGCGTGGCAACCCCGGATGTTCCGATTCCGTTCTCGCCGCCGCTCGAGCAGGCGGTGCTCCCGAGCGTCGAGCGCGTCAGGGAGGCGTGCCGTGAGCTCCTCGAGTACTGAGACCACTCAGGTCGTCGACGTGACGATGCCCCAGATGGGGGTCTCGGTCGCCGAGGGCACGGTGGTCGCCTGGCGGGTCGAGCCCGGCGACCGGATCGAGGCCGATCAGACGATCTGCGAGATCACGACCGACAAGATCGATACCGAGGTGCCGGCGCCCGTGAGCGGCGTCGTGAGCGAGATCATCGTCCCCGTCGATACGACTGTCGCTGTGGGAGAGGTGCTGGCGCGGATCGCGACTGGCGATGGAGCGGGCGCAACCAACGGAGCCGGACAGGCCGAGGCGCCTGCGCCCGAGCCCGAGCCCGCACCACAGGCAACGGCAACCACGGCGCCGCCAAAACGCACTGCCGATCACGACGGAGCAGCCGACGGCCGGCGCTACTCGCCCGTCGTGCAGCGCATCGCCGCCGAGCACGGCATCGACCTCGCCCAGGTTCCCGGAACCGGCCGCCGCGGTCGCGTGCGCAAGCAGGATGTGATGGCCTTCATCGAGTCCGGCAGTGCCGGCGAGGCCGCCGGCGAGGAGCCGCCGCTGCACATCGAGAGCCCGTACCGGCCCGAGCCCGCCGCTCCTTCGGCCCCAGCCGCCGCGCCCGGGCGACTCTCCCGGGTGCGTCGTCAGATCGGCGAGCACATGAAGCGCTCGCTCGATACGGCCGCCACCTGCACGACCTGGATCGAGGCGGACATGAGCCGCATCGAGGCCGCCCGCAAGCAGCTCGGGCTGACGGCGCTGCCGTTCGTGGCGCGGGCGACGATCGCCGCGTTACGCGAGCACCCATCGCTGAATGCGACGCTCGAGGGCGAGAACTACGCCCAGCATCAGGACGTCAACCTCGGTATCGCGGTCTCGCTGGGGGAAACCGGCCTGATCGTGCCGGTCGTGCACGGGGCGCACGAGCTCTCGGTGGAGGGGCTCTCCAGCCGCATCAAGGACCTTGCTCGCCGGGCGCGGGCGGGTCAGCTCACCCCCGACGAGGTACGCGGCGGCACCTTCACGATCACGAACCCAGGTCAGTTCGGCTCGATCATGGCCACGCCGATCATCAACCAGCCCCAGGTCGCGATCCTCGACCTCGAGGCGGTGATCAAGCGCCCCGTGGTGGTCACCGACGCGGACGGCAACGATTCGATCGCGATACGTCCCATGACGATCCTTGGTCTGAGCTGGGATCATCGCGCGCTCGACGGGGCGCTCTCCGCGCAGTTCCTGGCGGCGGTCAAGCGCCACATCGAGGGTTGGACCGGCGCGTAGGTTGCGCGAGCTCTGGGTCTGCCATCTCGGAGTCGTCGAGTACGGCGAGGCGCTGGCGCTCCAGGAGCGGATCCGCGCCGCGCGACAGGCTGAGCTGGTTCCCGATGTGCTGCTGACCCTGGAGCACTGGCCCGTCTACACGCGTGGCCGGCGGTCGGTGCCGGGTGAGCTGCCGATGGGCGAGGACTGGTACCGGATGCAGGGCATCGACGTCGTCGCGACCGACCGCGGTGGGAAGGTCACCTATCACGGCCCCGGCCAGCTGGTCGGCTATCCGATCGTGCGCGCCGATGACGTGGTCGCGTACGTGCGGCTGCTCGAACGGGTCCTGGTGGCAGCCCTGCTCGATGAAGGGGTGGTGGCTCGCGCCCGACCCCAGGACGGCCCCGAGTACACCGGCGTGTGGGTCGGCGAGCGCAAGATCGCCTCGATCGGCGTTCACGTCGCGCGCGGCGTCACCACCCACGGGTTCGCAATCAATATCGAGAACGACCTGCAACCGTTCAGCTGGGTCGTGCCGTGCGGACTCGAGGGGGTCCAGATGACCTCCCTGCTCAGGGAGACCGGGCGGTCCGCGGGACAGCTGAAGTGCTTCCGCCGCCGCGCCGCTTTCGAGCTTGCGCGGGCGTTGGGGTGCCGCCAGCGACTGGTATCGCTGGCGCGGCTGGATGGGGCATGCGCGAACAGCGACGCGCTGAGCGTGGCGTAACAGATTGGTGGACGACGTGTCTGGACGGCGACGTGCGTGAGAAGCGCGTGGCGGGACTGCGCGGGCGCCACTCCCCGTCGCACGAAAAGTCTCTTCGTCTGTCGAACTTCGCTCCGGAGGCGTCAGCGCCCCCACCCCGTGGCGATGTGAGCGCCGGGATCACGAACTGGGGAGTGCTCGGCAACAAAACGCACCGCAACTGCGGCGCGGCGGCGTTCCAGCATGGCCGGATGGCGAAGTCCGGAAGAAACGTCCTGCACGACAACGGCACCGATCTGCCCGCGGAGTCGCAAGCCGCGACGGACCGCACGCTCTCGATCTACTTCGCCTACGGCCTTGCGATGGGGGTGCCTGGACCTCAGCCGGACTACGGCGTCAACAACGCCACCTGGCTGAAGTTCCTCTTCGACCAGGGGCTGATCCAGGGATACGCCGAGCTCGATGCCACCAATGCCGACGAGGTGCACACCGCGATGCTCAACTTCAGCGGCGTACTCATCGGCGCCAACCTGACGCTCGAAGCCGAGCATGAGTTCGTCAACCACCAGCCCTGGACGATCACGGCCACGGAGCAGCCGAACCCCAAGGGCGGCCACGACGTCTATCTGGTCAAGTACGACGCCGAGGCCGGCACGGAGACGGTCGTCACGTGGGGCGGCAACCAGGAATGTACGGTCGCGTGGGAGACCGGGCAGATACAGGACGGCCACCTGGAGGCTTGGGTCTTCGTCACGGCGGAGGATGCGCAGCGCAACGGAGTGGATCTCCCGGCGCTGCAGCAAGCCATCCGGGGACTCGGGGGCGTCATCAAGTGAGCGGCCCCGTCCCCGCGACGGATAACCCGCGTATAGCGCGGGTTATCTCCGACGCGCCCGGCCCAGGCCGGGGACGCCGCAGCCCCTGACCCGCATCGAGATCAGTTCGAGATGACGGTGAACTTCCTGAACGGCTCGCTGAAGGTCCAGATCGAGCGGGTTCCTTTGGCGAAGGACGCGATGTCGCCCGCGCACAGGTCGACGCGCTCGTTCGTGTCAACCAGTTCGATGCTCACGGAGCCTTCGAGAACGTAGAACGACTCGTCTCCTGTAAAGAGGTACTCGTAGCTCGCGGGCGCGTCCGTCCGCCAGAGAGACGCATCGTGCTCGTTGCCATGGGACCCCTCATTTACGAGCGTGTGGGTTTCCCCGACCTGGTCGCCGTCAATAACCATCGGCTCGTATTCGATCGCGTCTGCTCTGTGGACGACGTGTCGAGGCGCTGCAATGGCCATCTTTCTTCTCCCGTGACGTATGTCTTCGCTCATCGCCGATGATGAGCCCAACCTGGTCACGCTGCAAGCTGCCCGCGCCCCCGGTCAGTGACAGAATGCACCCGCGGCGACCAACCGCCGCGAGCCCGAACGCTACGGGCGTCAAAGCGGGGCTATCGACTGGGGTTTTCTTGGCACAGACTGTCATCTGCGAGCGTTGCGGCAGCGCGAGTCCGGCGGGCTCTCGATTTTGCGCGCGATGCGGTGCCCCGATCCACGACGAGAGCGCCGCGCACGACACCCGCAAGGTCGTGACGCTGCTGTTCTGCGATGTGGTCGGCTCCACGGCACTTGCGTCCGAGCTTGACCCCGAGGCGGTGCACCGCGTGCTGAGGAAGTACTTCGAGGAGATCAGCGCGACCCTCATCCGCCACGGCGGCACGATCGAGAAGTTCGCCGGAGATGCGATCCTGGCCGTCTTCGGAATCCCGACCCTGCACGAGGACGACGCGCTGCGGGCGGTACGCGCCGCGGCGGAGATCCGCGAGAACCTGCCCGGCCTGGCCGCCAGCGTCGGAATGCAGCTGCAGTTTCACATCGGGCTCAACACGGGGCTGGTCCACACCGATGAGGAGCGTTCGATCGCGATCGGGGATCCCGTCAACGTCGCCGCCAGGCTTCAGCAGGCGGCCGCTCCGGGAGAGATCCTGCTCGGCGCGGACACCATGCGGCTCGTGCGCGGGGCGGTGGTTGCCGAACCGCTGGAGCCGCTTCGTGTCAAGGGCAAGGCTGAGCCGGTGCCCGCATATCGGCTGCTGGAAGTCGACGTGGGCGCTTCGGCCGTCCACTACCGCGTCGAGGGACCGATGGTGGGCCGCGAAGCCGAGCTTCGCCTCCTGCAAGCCGCCTGGGAACAGACACTGGCGGAGCGTCGCTCGCAGCAACTGACCGTCATCGCTCCCGCCGGCACGGGCAAGTCACGGCTCGCGCAGGAGCTGCTCTCGGAGCTGGAGAGTGGCGCCACGGTCCTTCGCGGTCGGTGCCTGCACTACGGCGAGGGCATCACGTTCTGGCCCTTGCGCGAAGCGCTGACTCCGCTCGGCGACGTCGCCGGCCAGGTGCTCGATGGGCTCCTGCATGGCGGCGCGGCCACGCCCGAGGAGCTGTTTTTGTCTGTGCGCCGGCTGCTCGAGTCGCTTGCGCGAGAGCGGCCCGTAGCCCTGCTCATCGAGGACATCCATTGGGCCGAGGTGATGCTCTTGGACCTGCTGGACCACGTGGTCCAGCTGAGCGATGACGCCGCGATCCTGGTGCTCTGCACCGCCCGCGACGAGTTGCTCGAGGGCGGTGATGGGTCCGAGCCGCGCCCGCGAGGTGGATCGATTCTGCGCCTGAAGCCGCTGGCGCGGTCGGCCTGTGACGCGTTCCTGGACCAGATCGGCGACGAGCTTCCGCGCGAGGCGCGTGAGAAGGTCGTCTCGGCAAGCGAGGGCAACCCCCTCTTCATCCAGGAGATGGTGGCCCTCGCCCGCGAGTCGGGCAGCATTGAGGTACCGCCCTCGATCCAGGCCCTGCTTGCGGCCCGGATCGAGCAACTGCCCGGACGCCAGCGCGAGCCCCTCGAGCACGGCGCGGTGGAGGGCTACGTATTTCACATCGGCGCGGTGCAGGCTCTGCTTGCAGGGCGGGCGGGGCACGACCTGGCCGATCATCTGTCGGAGCTTCGACGCAAGGAGCTGATCCTCCAGCATCCGGGGACCGTTGCGGGACGGGACGCCTGCCGTTTCCGCCACCAACTGCTGCGCGACACCGCCTACGAGCGGCTGCCGCTGGCGCGGCGCGCTGAGCTCCACGAGCGCTTCAGCGATTGGCTCGAGCAGCAGGCCGCGGACGCACCCGACCTTGATGAAATCGTCGGCTGGCATCTCGAGCAGGCCACGCGCTATCTGAGGCAGCTGCGGCTCGAGGTGCCGCCGGGACTACCGGAGCGAGCCGCCCGCCACCTGCATCGAGCCGGTATCCGCGCCGGCGAGCGTGGCGATATCTCGGCGGCGCGAAACCTGCTCGAGCGAGCGCTGGCGCTTGCGCCCGAGGACCCGCTGCGCCTCGATGTCAGTGTCGCGCTGGCAGAGCGAGTGATCGAGGCCGGCGATCTCGGACGTGCCCACGAGCTGCTCGCAGAGCTGGAACAGCGCGAAGCCGTCCCCCCCCAAGCCGTGCTCAGCCGGATCGAGTGGCGCGTCTTTTGCGGACGCGCCGAGGTGGCGGAGGTGCTCGAATCGACGCTGCCGGCAATGCTGCGCGAGTTCGAGCGCGCCGGCGACGAGCGGGGCTTGGCCAGGACACACTGGCTCCTGTTCTTGCTGTGGTGGCAGACGAGCCAGGCGACGCTCGCCGCCGAACAGGCCCGCCACGCGGCGGAACACGCCCGCAACGCAGGCGACGTCGGGCTTTGGTCGCGCGCGCTCGGCTGGTACATCGCCACCTTGATCTACGGGCCTCGCAAGGCCTCCGAGGTCGCGAGCGAACTGGACGCGATCGAGAGCGAGCAACCCGGGCCCTATCTCGCCGCCTGCATCGCTCTCGGACGTGCGGAGGTCGAGCGGCGCCACGGCGACTTCGACAAAGCCCACGCGCTCGCCCGCACGGCGGTCGCAGGCTTCCGCGAGCTCGGGATGCCGGTGATGGCGGCCACCTCAGAACAGTCCGACGGCCTGATCGCGCTCTCCGAGGACGACGCCGCGGCGGCACGGGCTGCGCTTGAGCGCTCGGAGGCAATTCTCGGCGAGTTCCAAGCCGACGCGATTCGAGCATCGACGCTGGCGCTGCTGGCCCAGACACATGAGCGCCTCGGGGCCATCGACGAAGCCAGGGCCGCTGTCGAGCAGGCTGAGGCACTGAGCGCCCCGGGCGAGGTGGTCAACATCGTCGTGACCCACGCCACTCGGTCACGGCTGGCGGCGATCGCCGGCGATGCCGAAGAGGCCGAGCGCTGGGCGCGTAGTGCGGTCGAGCACGCGGCGCGGTCGGACTATGTCGGCTTCCAGGCCCAGGCGATCATCGCGCTGGCGCGCGTCTTGTTCATGCAGGGCCGGGGGGACGAAGCCCGAGCGGAAGCGACCCGCGCGCTGACGCTGTATCAGAACACGGAAGACCTGCCCGGAGCGGAGGCCGCGATGTGCGTGATCGAAGGTCGCGATCCTGGAGAGATCGTGTCCTTCATGCGCCGCCCTCCCGTTGCGCGGCGCTGACCCATACCGCCCGGAGCGCGCCGGGGCCCCTCAGAACAAAAAGCCCTCGTTCAGCTTGGTGACATCGGTCTCGCCGGGGCTGAGCTGCTCGGCTTCTTTTATCCCGGTCGGCAGGACCAGGTGAATGTGGTCGTCGGCGTTCTCGTGCACGGTCACCTGAACTCCATCCGGCACCGTGACGCCCTCCTCCTTCAGGACCGTGTGGGGGTCGCTCACCAGTCGTTGCCGGTAGGCGTCGTCGTCCAGCGCCGTCGCCGCGATGCGCTGAAGATGGTCCATTCCCTGGATCGAGTGTCGCTCCGGGCTCATTTGGTCTGCTCCTTCACTCGCTGGTTACCGGCGCAAGAGGCCGCCTAATAGAGAAGCGCGAGATGCGCTGCTGACGTTCCATGTCCGCGTGAGCGTCTGATGGGCTGGCGCAGATCGCCGCGGTCCTGTGGCAGGCCAGGGCGACCTCGGTGCGGTCATCCCCCGGCAGTCCGGCGATGAACTGCACGAGTTCCTCCACATGCCCGCGGTCAAATTCGAGTGCGTGGGCTCTCAGGCCGGACGCCGCTTGAATCCCCGCCGGCAGCACGCCTTCCAGCACGCGCAGATCCTGCTCGGTGATGCGAGTCACGCGCCGCTCGAACGCGTAGATGTAGCCGAAGAGGCTCACCGGACTAGGCCCCTGAATGCACTCGCGCGCATACTCGACCAGGGCGTATGCGTTCTGGCCCGGAGGCACGTCTTCGACAGCCGCCTCGGCCTCACAACCGAGCGCGCGCAGATCGTTCAGCGGCAGGCGGTCATGCCCGAACTCCTCCTCGAGCTTGCGCCGCGCGAAGCGCGCCAGCTCCGGCCGGTGCATTGATTCGTAGCGCCGGATCGCGTCCGGCAGCAGCGCGACACCGTGATGCGCGGTGTACCACTGATCGACGAGCGCGGTCGCCCAGCTGCGCTCGGTGAGCGCTTGCGGCTCAGATCCCGGCACGCTGCGTTCGCCGGCTGCAATCGCGCCGTCGAGCAGGTGCCTTGTCGTGCCCGCGGTCGCTGGCATTGAGCCCGGCATGGAGCCCCGAAGCGCGAGCGTCGCAGGCTGAAGTGGCTGGATCCAGGCCCCCTCCTCGGTGCTCAAAAGCGTCTTCCCGCCCCCAAGCTGCACCCATTGCGCCGTCACCACATCCAACCCTACGCGCGGCCGCTTGCGGGGGTCAAGCGCCGGTAACCCGATCCGTGTGGGTGACACGGTGTGACAAAGTTGAGCCGTGAGCGCCACCCGGTCTCGTTCTCATCCCGGAGGGATCTCAGATCCCACCAGGCTCCTTGGGCCCGAGGTCCAGCCCCACAAGGGGCGCAAGCCGCCCTGGTTCAAGGTTCCCGCCCCCGGAGGCCCGCGCTACCGCGAGCTGCAAAAGCTGATCGAGTCCGAGAACCTCAACACGGTCTGCCAGGAGGCGGCGTGTCCAAACATCGGCGAGTGCTGGCAGCGCGGCACCGCCACCTTCATGATCCTCGGAGACGTCTGCACCCGCCGCTGCGGCTTTTGCAACGTCAAGACGGGGAGTCCCACGGTGCACGATCCACTCGAGCCGGCGCGGGTGGCGCGCACGGTCGCGCGCATGCGGCTGCGACATGCCGTGATCACGAGCGTGGACCGTGACGACCTGCCCGACTACGGCGCCTCGGCGTTCGTCGGCGTGATCCGGCAGATCCGCAGCCAGGCACCCGAGTGCAGGGTGGAGGTGCTGACGCCTGACTTCCGCGGCGAGGAGATGCCGCTCGCGAAGGTGATCGCGGAGCGCCCCGACGTCTTCAACCACAACGTCGAGGTGGTGCCGCGGCTGTATCCGCTGGCGCGCCGTGGATCGCGCTTTGAGCGCTCCTGCCGCGTGCTGCGCAACGCCAAGGAGATGGGGGGCCAGGAAGTAGTGACGAAGTCCGGGCTGATGGTGGGTCTCGGTGAGAGCTTCGACGAGATGGTCGACGCGCTCGGCGTGCTGCGCGAACATGAGGTCCAGGTGCTCACCGTCGGGCAGTACCTGCGCCCCACCGAAGACCACCTCCCGGTGGTGCGCTACTGGCATCCGGATGAGTTCAAGGCCCTGGAGCGCGTCGCATACGAGCTCGGGTTCGAGCACGTTGCCGCTGGGCCACTGGTGCGCTCGAGCTATCACGCGGACGAGCACCTGCCGCTGGCGTCAGCCGTCTAATTAGGATGGCCGGCGCACATGTGCGCCG
>JAVKSP010000070.1:12974-16902 GCA_039583645.1 Solirubrobacteraceae bacterium | reverse complement strand
GGGCCGCTCATGAGCGGCCCGGGGCATATTGATCAGCGCTGACCCCGCTCGAGCCCTTCGATCCCGCTCCACAGCGCCTTCATCGCGGCGTCCAGCACGAGTTCGCGCTTGACCCGCGGGTGCGCGTACCACCAGCGCACCAGCCCCTCGAGCGCCGCATGCTGCAGCGCGAAGATCGCTCGCGCCACCGAGCTGGCGGGGTCCAGGCCGGCGCGGCGCGCGTCGGGGGCCAGCATCGAGGCCAGCAGGCGGCTCGCGGCGCGGTTGCGGCGGCGGTGGTCGGCGGCCACCTCGGCGTCGACGGGCGCGTGCTCGGGGTACAGCAACCGCCACGCCTCCGGCTCGCGCTCGGCGAAAGCCAGGAACGCGTCGAGCATCGCGCGGATCCGCTGCGCGCTCGGCGCCCCGCGGGCCATGGCGTCCTGGAGGTGGGCGAAAAGCTGGTCGTGTTTGGCTTCGAGCAGCGCGTCGAACAGCGCCCGCTTGGACGGAAAATGGTCGTAGAGCACGGTGCGCGTGACGCCCGCGTCGTTGGCGATGCGCCCCAGCGAAGCGCCCTCGTAGCCGTGCGTGGAAAACTCCCTCAGAGCCGCGTCGAACAGCAGCGCCCGCCGAGCGGAGGCGGGAATGCGGCGTTTCGGGGCGTCGGCGACCACGACCAGCTATCCTAACCGACAGGGGTGTCACTTATTTTCCAGGAGCCGAAATGACCAATAACGAAGCGCTGCTGTTCGACGCCATCCGCACGCCTCGCGGCCGCGGCAAACACAATGGCTCGCTCTACACCGTCAAGCCGGTCGATCTCGTGGTCGGCCTGATCGACGAAATGCTCGAGCGCAACCCGCAGCTCGACCCCGAACGCGTCGAGGACGTCGTGCTCGGCTGCGTCTCGCCCGTCGGCGACCAGGGCATGGACATCGCCAAGACCGCCGCGATCAAGGCGGGGCTGCCCGATACGGTGGCCGGCGTCCAGCTCAACCGCTTCTGCGCCTCCGGGCTCGAGGCGGTCAACGTCGCCGCCCAGAAGGTCGCCTCAGGCTGGGAGGACCTGGTGCTCGCGGGTGGAGTCGAGTCGATGTCGCGCGTGCCGATGGGCTCCGACGGCGGCCCCATGGCCACCGACCCGGAGACCAACTACGACAGCTACTTTGTCCCCCAGGGGATCAGCGCCGATCTGATCGCGACGATCGAGGGGTTCAGCCGCGACGACGTCGACGAGTTCGCTGCGCGCTCTCAGCAGCGCGCCGCCAAGGCCTGGGAGGAGGACAAGTTCTCTGAATCGGTGGTGCCGGTGAGAGACCTCAACGACCAGGTCGTGCTCGACCGCGACGAGCACATCCGGCCGGGCACCACGCCCGAGACGCTCTCCTCGCTCGAGCCCTCGTTCAAGATGATCGGCGATTTCGGCGGCTTCGACGCGGTGGCGCTGCAGCGTTACCACTGGGTGGAGAAGATCGACCACGTGCATACCGCCGGCAACTCCTCCGGGATCGTCGACGGCGCCGCGCTGGTGGTGGTCGGCAACGAGAAGACGGGCTCCGAGCTGGGGCTGAAGGCGCGGGCGCGCGTGCTCGCGACCGCGCTCTCGGGCGCCGACCCCACGATCATGCTGACCGGCCCGGCGCCGGCCAGCCGCAAGGCGCTCGAGCGGGCCGGGCTGACCGTGGACGATCTCGACCTGGTCGAGATCAACGAGGCCTTCGCCGCGGTGGTGCTGCGCTTCGTCAGGGACATGGGCCTGCCGATGGAGAAGGTCAACGTCAACGGCGGCGCGATCGCGATGGGCCACCCGCTCGGCGCGACGGGCGCCATGATCCTGGGCACGCTGGTCGATGAGCTGCACCGCACCGGCGGCCGCTACGGGCTGGCCACGTTGTGCGTCGGCGGCGGCATGGGCATCGCGACTGTTGTGGAGGCGATCTAGATGGAGACGATTCGCTGGGAAAAGGATGAAGACGGCGTCGTCATCCTCACGCTGGACGACCCGCAGCGCTCGGCCAACACCATGAACCAGCGGTTCAGCGAGTCGCTGAGTGAGGCGGTGGAGCGGCTCGAGGCAGAGCGCGAGCAGATCGCGGGCATAGTCATCGCCTCGGCCAAGAAGACCTTCTTCGCCGGCGCGGACCTCAACGAGCTGCGCGAGGCGCGCAAGGAGGACGCCGAGCAGGTCGCCCAGATGGTGCGGACCATCAAGGCGCTGCTGCGGCGCATCGAGACACTCGGCAAGCCCGTCGTCGCGGCGATCAACGGCGCCGCCCTGGGCGGCGGGCTCGAAATCTGCCTGGCCTGCCACTACCGCGTGATCGTCGATGACCCCAGCGCGGTGGTGGGCTTCCCCGAGGTGCAGCTCGGCCTGCTTCCCGGCGCCGGCGGTGTGGTCCGCACGGTGAGGCTGCTCGGCATCGCCGACGCGCTCATGCAGGCGCTGCTCCAGGCCCAGCGCCACCGGCCCGCCAAGGCCAAGGAGCTGGGACTGGTGGACGAGGTCGTCGCGAGCGCCGACGACTTGCTGCCCGCCGCCAAGCGGTGGATCGCCGAGCACCCCGAGTCGGTGCAGCGCTGGGATCAGCAGGGCTACAAGGTCCCGGGCGGCACGCCCACCAATCCCAAGCTGGCGATGAACCTGCCGGCCTTCCCGGCCAACCTGCGCAAGCAGATCAAGGGCGCGAACTACCCGGCGCCGCATCACATCATGGCCGCCGCGGTGGAGACCGCCGAAGTCGACCTCGACGCGGCGTTCGAGATCGAGGGTCGCTACTTCGTCGATTTGGTGACGGGCCAGGTGGCGAAGAACATGATCCAAGCCTTCTTCTTCGACCTCAACCGAGTCACGGGCGCGCGCGGGCGCCCCGAGGAGATCGAGCGGTGGCAGGCGAGCAAGGTGGTCGTGCTGGGCGCCGGCATGATGGGCGCCGCGATCGCCTACGTGTGTGCCAAGGCCGGCATCGAGGTCGTGCTCAAGGACGTCTCGGCCGACGCGGCCGAGCGCGGCAAGGGCTACTCGGTCAAGCTGGTGGAGAAGGCGATCGAGCGGGGGCGTTCGACGCGAGAGGACGGCGACGCCCTGCTGGCGCGCATCCACCCGACCGACAAGCCGGAGGATGCGGCCGGCGCAGACCTGATGATCGAGGCCGTGTTCGAGGATCCCTCGATCAAGAAGCAGGTCTATGCCGAGATCGAGCCCCATCTCGATCCCGACGCGGTGCTCGGCTCCAACACCTCGACGCTGCCGATCACCGGGCTGGCTGACGGCGTGTCTCGACCGACGGACTTCATCGGGCTGCACTTCTTCAGCCCGGTGGACAAGATGCCGCTGCTGGAGATCATCAAGGGCGAGGAGACCTCGGAGCGGGCGCTGTACCGCTCGCTCGATTTCGCCAAGCAGATCAAGAAGACCCCGATCGTCGTCAACGACAGCCGGGGCTTCTTCACCAGCCGCGTGATCGGCACCTTCATCAACGAGGGCATCTCGATGCTGCTCGAGGGGGTGCCGGCGGCGACGATCGAGCAGGCCTCCTCACAGGCCGGCTATCCGGCGCCGGTGCTGCAGCTGTCGGACGAGCTCAACATGAAGCTGATGCGCAAGATCCGCGACGCGTCGAAGACCGCGGCAGAGGCGGTCTCCAGCGGCTGGGACGCGCATCCGGCCGAGCAGGTGATCGATCGCATGCTGGACGAGTTCGGCCGGCCAGGCAAGCTCGAGGGCCGCGGCTTTTACGAGTACGCCGAGGGCAAGCGCGCTGGGCTGTGGCCAGGACTCAGGGAGGCCTTCCCGCCGGTGGCCGATCCGCGCTCGCTGTCATTGCGCGAGCTCGAGGAGCGGATGCTGTTCGCCGAGGCGCTCGAGTCGGTCAAGTGCCTGGACGAGGGCGTGATCGAGTCGGTGGCCGACGCCAACATCGGTTCGATCCTCGGTATCGGCTTCCCC
>JAVKSP010000070.1:0-12874 GCA_039583645.1 Solirubrobacteraceae bacterium | reverse complement strand
TCAAGTGCCTGGACGAGGGCGTGATCGAGTCGGTGGCCGACGCCAACATCGGTTCGATCCTCGGTATCGGCTTCCCCGGCTGGACGGGCGGCGTGCTTCAGTACATCAACGGCTACCAGCACCCCGAGCACGGCGCGGGGCCGGCTGCCTTCGTGGCCCGCGCGCGCGAGCTGGCGGCTCGTTACGGCGAGCGCTTCGAACCGCCCGCTTCGCTGGTCGAGCGGGCCGAGCGCGGCGAGACCTATACGGATGCAGAACAGCCCGTAGCCGTGTCATAGTGCTCTTTGCGCTATGACGGCCGTATCGGGTGTTGACGCCTCACTTCCGCTTGTAGAGAGCGACGAGGAGCGCTCCATCCGCGCGGCCGTGCACGGCATCTGCTCGCGCTTCGGGGAGCACTACGCGCGCGAGTGCTGGGAGCGGGGAGAGCCGCCGCGTGAGGTCTGGCAGGCGCTGTCCGAGAAGGGCTTCGTGGGCGCCAACATCCCCGAGCAGTGGGGTGGGGGCGGCATGGGCATGACCGGGCTCAACTGGGTGGCCGAGGAGTGCACGGCCGCCGGCGTGGGCATGCTGATGCTGGTCATTTCCTCCGCGATCACCGGCTCGATCCTGATCCGCCACGGCTCAGAGGAGCAGAAGGAGCACTGGCTGCGGGGAATCGCGGCGGGCACCACCTGCGTCGCCTTTGCGATCACCGAGCCCGACGCCGGCACCAACTCGCACAATCTGCGCACGGAGCTGCGCCGCGAGGGCGACGGCTATCGGCTCTCCGGTCAGAAGGTCTTCATCTCCGCCGTCGAAGACGCGGACGCCGTGCTGGTCGTGGCTCGGCTGCGCGAGGACGACGGCAAGCTCGGCCCGCTGTGCATGTGCATCGTGGACGTCGACGCGCCCGGTTTCACGCGCGAGGTGATCGCGATGCCCTTCACCGGTCCCGACCGCCAGTGGCAGCTCTTCTTCGACGGGGTGCAGGTTGGGTCAGAGCGGCTGGTCGGCGGCGAGCGCGGGGGCCTGGCCGCGGTGTTCGACGGGCTGAACCCCGAGCGCATGATCCTGGCGGCGTTCGCCACCGGCACGGGCCGCAGGGCCTTGGACAAGGCGTCCGTCTACGCGCGCGAACGCGGCGTCTGGGGGGCGCCCATCGGCACCCATCAGGGCATCTCGCATCCCCTGGCGAAGGCCAAGATCGAACTCGAGCTGGCGCGTCTGATGACCCAGAAGGCGGCGGCGCTGTTCGATGCCGGCGCGCCCGGCGTGGCGGAAGCCGCCAACTACGCCAAGTACGCCGCGGCCGAGGCCGGGATCCACTGCGTCGAGACCGCCGTCCAGACCCACGGCGGCAATGGCTTCACGCTCGAGTACGGGGTCTCGGAGCTGTGGTGGCCGGCGCGCACGCTGCGCACGGTTCCCGTCAGCGCCGAGATGATCCTCAACTACGTCGCCCAGCACTCCCTGGGGCTGCCGAAGTCCTACTGATCCCGCGCCGCCCGCGCTAGCGCAGCGCGGGCGCGATCAGCATCCGCGCGGTCTTGCGCAGCGCTCGCTCGTTGTCGAGGGCGAGCACGCTGTCCGGCATCAGCACGAACGAAGCACCCAGCCGAACCACCAGCTCCGCCAGCGGCTCGGGATCGCCCGCCGCGAGCTCGCCGGCTCGCTGCGCGCTGCGAATCTCCGCCACCAGGAACTCGCGCACGAGGTGCAGGACGGCGCTGCGGTCGCGGGTCAGCTCGCGCAGGAACGACTCGGGCTCGACCCGGGCCAGCCGCGCCAGCAGGGGATGCTCGCGGATCACGCGCAGCGTGGCGACGAACAGCTCGGCCGCGCGGTCCTCGATGCGCGCGCTGGGGTCGAGGGCCGCGCGGATCGTCTCGAGGCAGCGCCGGCACTCGCGCACGGCGAGCGCGTCGATCAACTGCTCGCGGCCGCCGAAGCGGCGGTAGACCGTCATCCGCCCCACCCCGGCGCGGGCGGCGACGTCGTCCATCGTCAGGTGGCGCAGCCCCGAGGCGGCGGCGAGTTCGAGCGCGGCGTCGAGGATGCGCTCGCCGATGGCGTCCTCGCCATTGGAGAGCGCAGGCTCGGCGGCCCACTCGAGCAGCTTGACGGCGGGGGCGGCCATCGCGTCAGGCGGCCTCGCTCGTGCGGTGGAGCGCGCCGTGGCTTCCGAGCGGCCCGTGCGCGATCGCTTCTGCGCGCCAGCGAAGCTGGGTGGGGCCGAAGATCTTGAGCTTCTTGGGCAGCATCGGGGTCAGCGCGCGCGAGGCGGCGCCCATCGCACGAAACTCGACCGCGTCGCGGCGTGTCCAGGCGATTCGGAGACGTGCACGGAGCTCCGGCGTGAGCAGGCCGACGCCGCCGAGATAGACGGCGCGGCGAGCCGGGATCCGCAACGCCTTCCACACCGGCTCGGGCAGGAACGGCACCTCCGGGGCCGCGGGGTCGAGTACGGCCCGGAGCACGCGCTCCAGGGTCTCGTTGTGGTCGAGCTGCTCGGCGGCCATACGCTCAAAGTAGGTCTGAAAGCCCGCCCAGTCCGCCGGCAGGTCTTCCGCGCGCACGCCCACCAGCCGGCCGAGGCCAATGTACTCGCGGTAAAAGCGCTCGGTCTGGTCGGGGGTCATGGGCCGGCCAAAGTGCCGGTGCGCCACGACGTAGGTGTGCAGTAGGGTCGCATGAACCCAGGTGTAGGCCCCGCGCTCGAGCGCGTAGTAGGGCTCGCCGTCGGCTCGGGTGCCCTTGAAACGCTTGTGCAGCTCACGCAGGCGGCGGCCCGCCGGCACCGCCTCGGGGCCCCCGTACTGGAGCACGATCAGGTAGTCGAGCGTCTGCCATAGGCGCTCCCACGGACGCTGCTCGAAATTGGAGTAGTCGCGTACGCCGGCGGCCACCGTGGGATGGGCGACCTGGAGCAGCAGCGGGTAAAGCGGCGCCAGGTACAGGCGCACGTCCGAGCCGAACTGCCAGGTGACCGAGTCCGGACCGACGGTGAGCTGCTCGGCCTCGGCGGCGGGAAAAAAGATGCTGCCCTGCACGGTACGAATAATAGTGAATCCGTACCACTCGTACCACCGCGGTGGGGTGCGCGCGGCGACGGTTGAACGTTGCCAGGCCAGCGTCGGCGGGCATAAGATGCCGTCACGTCGTGCGAATCCAGGCGCGCGGCAGAGGGAGACCAGGCAGCGGGATGACTGCGATCTTGAGATTCGGCTACGGGCCGATGCGCGGGTTCATTGAGACCGTCGGCGCGATGATCCTGTTGCTGCGGCGAACGATCATCGCCGCGCTCGTACCGCCCTACAGCTACGGCCCCGAGCTGGTCGATCAGTTCCTGTTCGCGCTGCGGCTTGGGTGGTTCCCGATGATCCTCGCCTCGCTGGCGTTCACCTACGGGCCGGCCGGGATCGAGATCGGAGACTTCCTGCACCTGGTCGGCGCGATGGACCGCCTGGGGCAGCTGTTCGTGATCCTCGTGATGCGCGAGCTGGCGCCCCTGATCTGCGCGATCGTGATGGCTGGGGTGGCCGGCACGGCCATGACGGCCGACCTCGGGGCGCGCAAGATCCGGGAGGAGCTCGACGCGCTGATGGTGCTCGGCGTCGACCCGATCAAGAGCCTCGTGGTGCCGCGCTTTCTCTCGCTGATGCTGCTCACGCCGCTGTTCACGATCTACGCGCTCCTGTTCGGGACGCTCGGCGGCGTGCTCGTGACGATCTCGAACGGGGCTCAGGTGGGGCCGTTCTTCAACGACTTCTTTGCCCAGGCGACCACGATCGAGTTCACGGCGATGTTTGTCAAGGCGGTCATCTACGGCGGCGTGATCGCGATCGTCTGCTGCTACATGGGGCTGACGGCTTCGGGCGGTGCGCAGGGGGTGGGGCGTGCCGTCAACCAGGCCGTGGTGCTGGCATTCATCGCGATCGGGGCGGTCGACTACGTCTTCACGCAGACCCTGCTCGCGACCCACCCAGCCCTCAACACGCCCAGATGAGCGCGCTTAACAGGCCGATCTCGGCGCTCGAGTCCTTTGGACGAGCCTCGCTGTTCTGCTGGCGCATCTGCCTCAAGGTGTTCAACGGCCGCGTGCTGCGCTTCATCGGCGAAACCGTGCGCCAGGCGGGAATCCTAATCACCGGCTCGTCGCTGATCGTGCTGGGGCTGGTGTTCATCTTCGGACTCCAGTGCGGAATCGAGGGGGCGTACGGTGCCCAATCGGTGGGCGCTACCTCGGCCTCGGGGGCGATCGTCGCGGTGTGCGACCTGCGCGAGATCATCCCCTACGCGTTCGGCTACATGATGGCCGCGAAGGTGGGCACGGGGTTCGTGGCCGAGATCGGCTCGATGCGCATCTCGGACGAGATCGACGCGCTCGAGGTGATGGGCTTCGACTCGGTCCTGTACCTGGGATCGACCCGCCTGCTCGGCACCTGGCTGGTGCTGCCGTTTTTGTACTTCCTCGCCGTCGGGGTCGGCTACATCGCCTCCTACGCGGCGGTGGTGGTCCAGCTCGGGCAGGTCTCGCCGGGGGGCTACTTACAGCTCTTCTGGGAGTTCCAATCGCCGCAGGACTTCCTCTTCGCGCTGATCAAGGTGATGGCGATGGCGACCTTCATCGTGCTGGTCTGCATCTACTACGGCTACCACGTCAGCGGCGGCCCGGTGGGCGTGGGCAAGGCCACGGCCCAGTCGATGGTCGCCAACATCCTTGGCATCCATCTCATCGGGCTGGTGGGGACGCAGCTGTTTTGGGGGGGAAATGCGCATGCCCCCATCGGGGGATAGATGGTGGCGACGCCTGACCGGATAGGACCTCGCTAATGGCGCGCCAGCAGCTCGCGCGCTCGGTCGCGCTGGCCGCGCTTGCCGTCGCGGCGCTCGCGATCCTCGTGATCCTCGTCACCGGCGGCTCGAGTTACACCCTGCATGCGGAGTTCACCGACGCCGGCCAGCTCGTCAGCGGCGACCTCGTCACGGTCGGCGGTCATCCGGTGGGCTCGGTCTCCGGCATGAGCCTCACCCGCGACGGGCTCGCGGACGTGACGCTGTCGATCTCGAACTCGGGGATCACGCCGCTGCGGCGGGGCACGATCGCGCAGATCGGTCAGCTGTCGCTCACGGGCGAGTCCAACCGCTTCGTCTCGCTGCTCCCGGGAGGCGGCGCCCCGATCCCCTCGGGCGGCACGCTTCCGACCACGCAGACACGCGGAATCGTCGACCTCGACACGCTGCTCGATTCGCTCACCCCGCCGGTGCGCGCCTCGCTGCAGAAGATCATCAAAACCGGGGCCTACCTGATGTCGGGCCAGACGCCGCGGCAGCTGAACCGGGCGATCGCCTATCTCAATCCAGCCTTCAGCCAGACAAGCGCACTGGGCGCCGAGGTCGTCTCCGACCGCTTCGCGCTCCAGCGACTGGTCTCCTCGACCGCCGCGGTCTCGAGCTCGCTTGCCGCCCACGACCCGGCGCTGGCGGGCGCGGTGACGAACACTGCCGCCACCTTGCGGGAGGTGGCTGCCGAGCGCGCCGCGCTCCAGGACCTGCTGGTGCGCGCTCCGGGCGTCCTCGACCAGGGCAGGGGGGTGCTCGTCGACGTCGGCCACGCGCTGCGGGTGCTCAACCCGACGCTGCGCGACCTGCGCCCCGTCGCGCCGGAGCTGGCGACGCTGCTGCGCAAGGTGGTGCCCGCGGCGCGCAACGCGATCCCCACGATCGCCGGCGTCCAGGGGCTGGTCGCGCCGGCCGAGCGCGTCATGACCGAGCTCCCGCCGGTGGTGCACAAGGCCGTGCCCGCGATCAATTCGCTGCGCCGCGCGTTGCCGCCGATCACGCCCATCCTCTCGGGGTTGCGTCCGTATACGCCCGAGGTCGTCTCCGGCTTCTTCGGCGGCGTCGGCGGCTACAGCGGTGGCTACTACGACGCCAACGGGCAGTTCTTGCGCACCGCGCTGGAGTTGGGCCCGGGCGCCTTCTCGGGCATCCTCGCGATCCTCAACGGGATCGAGAGCAAGCTGCCGCCGTTCAGCGGGGTGCGCTTCTCCCAGCTTGCCCCCTGTCCCGGCGGCGCCACCGACCCTTCGCCGCGCGGCGGCAACCCCTGGAACCATCCCGACAGCGCTCGCGCCGTCTGCAAGAAGGCGAACGACCAGTGAGGCGGCTGGCGGTTCTGGCTGCGGTCCTGGTGGCGGGGGTGGCCGCGTTCGTGGCCCTGCGCGCCATGCGCGCTCAGGGATCCTCGACGTCGAGCTTCGCGGTCGTGTTCGACGATGCCCGCGGCCTGATCCCCGGCCAGCTGGTCAAGATCGCGGGCGCCCAGGCCGGTCAGATCACGAATGTCTCGGTGATCAAGCAGGGCGGCGCGTTCCGGGCGCGGATCGTGGGCACGGTCGGCACGCAGTTCATGCCGTTTCACACCAACGCGACCTGCACGATCAAGCCCCAGGGGCTGATCGCGGAGAACTTCGTTGAGTGCGATCCGGGCGGCCCGCCAGCGCCGGTGCTGCGCCCCCAGCACGGCCAGCCGCCCACGGTGCCGGTCAAGAACACCACCGAGCCGGTCAGCCTGCTCGACCTGTTCAACATCTTCAACGTGCCCACCCGCGAGCGGGTCTCGATGCTCATCGACGAGCTCGGAATCGGCACCGCCGCGCGCGGGCAGGATTTCAACGCGATCCTGTACCGGGCCAACCCGGCGCTGGCGCTGGCGCGCCAGGTGATCGGGATCCTGGCCCGCCAGAAGGCCCAGCTCGCCTCGATCCTCGACGCGACCAACACGATCGCGCAGCAGGCCGCCGCACACACCGGCGCCGCGCAGCAGTTCATCGACCGCGCGGCCGCGCTCTCGGCCACGACCGCGGCGCACCGCGGCGCGCTCGAGCTCGCGATCCGGCGGCTCCCCGGACTGCTCGCGGCCGCCCAGCCCTCGCTGGCGCAGCTCGATGTCGTGGCGCGTGAGGGCACGCCGCTGCTGTTGCAGCTGCACGCCGCGGTGCCGTGGCTGCAGCGGGTGGCCAGCGATCTCGGCCCGTTCGTGGCCGCCGCCAAGCCGGGCCTCGCGAAGCTCTCCGCGGCGCTCGCCCGCGCCATCCCGGCGATCCGGCAGGTGACCCCGCTGGTGGCGGCGCTGCGCGCCTATACCAAGCGTTCGCTGCCCAAGACCAAGCTCTCCGGGCGGCTGTTCACCAGCCTCCAGGACAGCGGCTTCCTCGAGAACTTCCTCGGGATCATCTACTACGTCGACGCGTCGCTGGCGCGCTACGACAGCAACTCCCACCTGCTCGACATCTCGCTTCTGGATATCCAGAACGGCAAATGCTCGGTCTACGCGAGCAAGCCCGTCGCGGGCTGCGGAGCGAACTACGGGTCGGCTCCGGCGAGCGCGTCGACGGCGATTGGGTCGAATAGAGGCTCGACGAGGGGCACCGCATCGTCGACGACGACGCCGGCCCCTGGCGCGAGCAAACCGCTCTCGCAGGCCTTTCCGAACCTCATGGACTACCTGCTCAAATGAGAACCCGGCGCAGCTTCGCGAGCGAGATCTTCGACAACCCGATCCTGGTCGGGACGGTCACGATCCTGGTGGTGGTGATCGCGGTGTACCTCTCGTACATCGCCGAGAACGGGCTGCCCTTCAGCCCCTCCTATACCGTCAACGTCGACGTCACCAACGCCGCCGAGTTGGTCAAGAACGCGCCCGTTCGCATCGGCGGCGCGCTGGTCGGCCAGGTGCTGAAGATCACCCCAGAGCCGGCCGGGGCGGACCCCGGCTACCACCGTCCCTTCGCGCGCCTGCTGCTGCGCCTACAGCAGAGCCTCGAGCCGCTGCCGTACGACACCCGGTACGAGGTGCGCACGCAGTCCGCGCTGGGAGCCAAGTACGTGGAGCTACTCCCAGGCCGCGATCGCAACACCCACCGCACACCGGCGCTGCCCGACGGCGGCACCTTCCGCCTGGGCACGAAAGAGCAGCACAACATCTCGATCGTCGACCTCTCCGACGCCTTCCGGGTGTTCGGGCCCGCGACCGCACACGGGCTGCGCGGCGCGGTCTACGGACTGGGTAACGCCGTGGCCGGCCGCGGGGCTCAGTTCAACGACACCATCTATCAGCTGCGGCGCCTGATCGGCCCGCTCGAGAGCCTGCTGCGAACGCTGGCCTCGCCCGCCACCAACCTGCCCCGCTTCATCTCGGGCGCGGCCGCGACCACGGGGGCGCTGGCGCCGGTGGCGCCGACGATCTCGGCGCTGCTGGCAAACGGCGCCAAGACCTTCGCAGCGCTGTCGCGCTCCAGCCTGGGCCAGGCGCTCGACCAGCTGCCGCCCACGGAGTCCGTCGCCACGACGGTGCTCACAAACGCGCGCCCGGTGCTGGTCGACGCGGCCAGCCTGGTGCAGGCGCTCAAACCCGGCGCGGCACTGTTGCCGCTGGCCGCGCACCGGCTCGATCAGATCATTCGCGCCGCCACGCCCGTGTACCGGCACGTGCCACAGGTGGCCTCGGCGCTGCAGGGGGCACTGCGCGACGTGCAGCGGCTGGCGCGCAACCCGGCCGCGACGCAGGTGTTCACCGTGCTCGGCAACAACGACCTCGCAACCTTCGGCGCCTCGATGTTCGTGGGGCTCGGCGCGATCCTCGAGGCGGCGGCGCCCGCGCAGCTCGGCTGCAACACCGAGGCGCTCTGGGCGCGCAACTTCGGCGGTCCCCACAACGCGTTGTCGGAGGGCGACAAGCTCGGCACCTGGCTGCGCACGGATCCCCTGAGCGTTCCCGGGCTCGCGATCGAGAACAACCAACCCTGGTCGCAGCTGCACCTCAACTACTACCCGACCGAGCGGGCCGGTCGCTGCGAGGCAGGGAACCTCCCGTACACACCTGGCCAGCAGATCGGTAATCCGAGCGGGTTCTCTGGCGGCCTCACGCCGCACACCTCACCGCCGCCCGGCGTCACCCAGCGCTACAAGAAGGCCGGCCTCGAGGGGACCTATCGATGATCGGGCTGCCTGGCAGAGCTCGTGGCCGGCGGACGCGGGGCGCGCAGCGGCGCAAGCCGGTCAACCCGCTGGCGGTGGCGGCGATCGTGATCGTGGTGGCCGGGCTCGGGACCTACTGGGCGTTCGCGCGTTCGCTGCCCTTCCTCTCGAGCCCCTTCACCATGTACGCGGTCGTTCGCGACAGCGTCGACATCATCCCCGGCTCGCCGGTGCGGATCGCGGGCATCGACGTCGGCAGCGTGACCGGGACGCAGCCCGACGGCGGCTTCACCAAGATCGCCTTCACGCTGAACTCCAACGGCCTGCCGGTGCACACCGACGCGACGGCCACGATCCGTGACCGCCTGTTCCTGGAGGGCGGCTACTACGTCGCGCTGAACCCCGGCAGCCCCAGCGCGCCCGCCGCCCGCAGCGGCTACACGATCCCGGTCTCGAACACCGCCTACCCGGTGCAGTTCTACCAGGTGCTCTCGACCTTCAACCTGGCCGCGCGGCAAAGCCTTGAGAACACGCTCACGAACCTGAACACCGGCTTCGCGCCCCCGGGTAACTCGGCGCCGACCGAGGCCAACAGCGGCGCCGGCGGCCTCAAGGCGACCATCCCGCAGCTGACGCCGACGCTCAAAGACATTGCCTGGGTCACGCAGGCGCTGCGTGGGACCCAGCCCGGCGACCTCGAGCGGCTGCTGGCCTACGGCTCGGACGTCACGAGCACGCTCGCAGCAAACTCGATGCAGTTGTCTGCACTCGTGACGGGGCTCGACCGCACCTCGGGCGCGCTTGCCTCCACCGACGGGTCGCTCGAGCAGTCGATCGCGGGGCTCGATCGGACGCTGCGCGTGGCGCCGCCGGCGATGAGCGCGGTCGACCGCGCGCTGCCGCCCTTGACCCATCTGGCAGTGGTGCTCGATCCGTCGCTGCGGCTGGCGCCGCCGATCGTGGCGGGCCTCACCCACGCCGTGGTCAAGCTCGCGTCGGTGCTCGCGCCCGCCGAGCGCGTGCGCCTGATCAAGTCGCTGCGGACCACGTTCGTGAGCTTCCCCAAGACCGTGCACGAGATGGGGGTGCTGTTCCCGATCACCAAGGGCGTCACCGATTGCCTGCGCACGCATGTCACGCCGATCCTCAAGCGAACGGTCCCCGACGGATCGCTTTCGACCGGGGCGCCGGTGTGGTTGGACTTCGTCCATCTGCTGAGCGGACTGACCAACGCGGTGCAGGATTTCGACGGCAACGGCTACTGGATCCGCGTGATCGGTGCCGTCGGCAACAACACGCTCACCGTGACCAAGCTGTGGTCGCTGCTGGGCGGGTCGCACAAGCAGCCCTATAACGGAGCGCGGCCGAACTGGGTGGGGGATCTGACCGCGAGCGATTTCAGGCCCGACGTGCCCTGCACGAGCCAGCCGCTGCCGTCGCTGGCTGCCTCGACCAGCGGACGGGGGCACTGATGGGACGCCTCAGGGTCCAGCTCAGGCGCTACGGCCGCTCCTTCCTGGTGCTGGTGGCGCTGTGGGCGGCTGGAATCACCGCCGCCGTCTACATCCTGCTCCAGCAGCGGCTGCCTAACCCCTTCTCGTCCTTCGTCTCGGTCAACGGGACCTTCCAGAGCGCCGCCGGAGTGGTCCCGGGGCTGGGCGAGCCGGTCAACGTCGCGGGGGTCAAGGTAGGTCAGATCACCGGCACCTCGCTCGACAACGGCCAGGCGATCATCCACATGCAGATCGACCCGACCAAATTGCCGGGCCACGACATCTATCGCAACGCGTCCGCGACGCTGTTCCCGAACACGCCGCTGAAGGACATGGAAATCAACATCAACCCGGGGACGCCGCGGGCCGGACGGTTGCGGGCAGGGGGGTCGATCCCCGTCGGTCAGACCACCATTCCCACCGACTCCGACGAGCTCACCGCCGCGCTCGACACCGACACGCGGACCTGGTTCACGAGCCTGATCACTGACCTCAACCAGGGGGTCAACGGCCGTGGCCAGGACATCAAGCGCCTGCTCCAGGACCTCGGCCCGACCTCGGCCCAACTGCGGGAGATTGGCGACCTGCTCGCCGCGCGGCGCCACGAGCTGGCCGCGATCGTGCACAACCTGGGCACGCTGACCGGCGCCGTATCCGCCAAGGACGCCCAGCTCCAGACCGTGGTGCGAGCCGGCAGCCAGACGGTGCAGGCCCTCGCCAGCCAGGACCAGGCGCTGCGAGACTCGATCGTGCGGCTGCCGGGCACGCTGCAGACCACGCGGCGGACGCTGGCCGACCTGATTCCGTTCTCCAACGCGCTCGGGCCCACCGCCGGAGCGCTGATCCCCACCGCGCGTCACCTGCCGGCCACGCTGCGCAACAGTCGCACGCTGTTCCAGAGCGCCGCGCTGCTGCCACTTAACAAGATCGCACCCTTCGTGCACGTCGTGCTGCCGCTGGCCAAGCAGCTGCAGCCCACCGTGGCGAACCTCAAGCAGATCCTGCCGCCGCTTGAGAGCTCCTTCCGGGTGATCGGCGCCGTCACCAACGAGATGGCCTACGTACCCGGCCACGGCAACCCCGGTTTTCTCTACTGGCTCGCCTGGTTCGTGCACAACGGCGATTCCTTCCTCTCGACCCATGACGCCAACGGAGGCGGGTGGAGGCTGCTGGACAGCCTCTCCTGCAACGAGCTCAACGGCAGCTTCGGCTCCGTTCTGACGAAGGTGTTCGGTTCCGGTCTCGGCAGCCTGATCGGGTGCAAGTGAGGGCTTAGAGTGGTTACCCAGGCACCCAAGCGCTCGGCGATCATCATCGCGATCTGCTTCGTGCTCTCCTGCATCGGGCTGACGACGCTCGTGTGGACCTCCTTCCGCGGACCGTTCCCGTTCGCCCCCCAGGGGTACGTCGTGCACGCGGTGTTCCCCGAGACGGGCCAGCTGGTCGTAGACGCCGACGTGCGCATCTCCGGGATCAACATCGGCAAGGTCACCGGGATACAGCCGCAAGGGGTGAACTCGCGCGTGACGATGGAACTCGACCAGCACTACGCGCCGATCCCCCGCGATACCCACGCCATCCTGCGCACCAAGACGCTGCTCGGCGAGGGCTTCATCGAGCTCTCGCCGGGAACCGGAAGCAGGCCCAAGCTGCCCGACGGCGGGACCATCCCGGCCAGCCATGTGCAGCGTGCGGTCGCGATCGACCAGGTGCTGAACTCCTTCACCCCCCAGACCCAGCACGCGCTGGCGCAGTTCCTCGACGGCACCTCGGCCTCGCTCACCGGCGAGGGACAGGCGCTCAACAACGCCATCGGCAACCTTGACCCGACGACCACCGAGTTGGCAGCCGTGGTGGGCGTGCTCAACCAGCAGCAGGGAAATGTACGCCGGTTGATCTCCAACTTGGGGGCGGTCATGAGCACGCTCGGCAGCCGCTCGGCCGACGTGCAGAGCCTGGTCCGGTCCGGGAACCAGGTGCTGTCCGCCACCGCGGCGCGCAACGTGCAGCTGACAAGGACGGTCAATGCGCTGACGCCCTTCCTGGCCCAGCTACGCTCAACGCTCGGCACCCTGAACGGCACGCTCGGACTCGCGCGGCCGACGCTGGCCGCCCTGATGCCGGTGGCGCCGCTGCTGCGCCCGGCCCTCTCCGAGGTGGTGCAGCTCTCAGGGCCGGCGGTGAAGCTGCTGCGCCAGGCGCCGACGTTGCTCGCCGACGCCGACCGGGCGCTGCCCGCGATCGGTGCCTTCACGACGGCATTCAACGGCACTGTCAAGCCGCTGCTCGCGGCCGCGCGGCAGGTGGTGCCGATGATCAACTTCATCCAGCTCTATCCGCGCGAGATCACCGGCGCCATGGCAAACCTGGCTGGGTTCCTGAACGCCCGCGCACCGTCCAAGGGAGGGGTTCTGCGC
>JAVKSP010000069.1:0-17690 GCA_039583645.1 Solirubrobacteraceae bacterium | reverse complement strand
ACTAGACGAGCGTGGGCTCGGCTGCGTGCTCGGTCGCCGCGACCTCATGCCCTTCGGCGGGCTCGGGCTGATCCGTGGCAGAGGGCTCGATCAGCACCCAAGCGGCCAGCGCGCCAACCACCATCACCGCAGCGCCGATCCCGAGGCCCGTGCCGAGCGCTGAGATGAACGCGGAGTGGATCGCGTGCACGATCTGGGGAGATGCCTGGCCCGTGCCGGTCGATCCGCTACCGCTGCCGAGCGAGCTGACGATGTGCGCACGCACGGCGGGGGGCAGGTGGGGAAGAAGCGAGCTGATCTGCGACTTCCCGACGGCGGCCACGAGCGCGCCCATCGCGGCGAGGCCAACTGAGCCCCCGACCATGCGGCTCATGGACAGCACGCCGGACGCTGCGCCCGCCTTCGTGCGATCGACGGCGTTCATGGCGGCCGTGCTCATCGGCGACATCACCAGCCCCATGCCAAGGCCCATAAGGATGAAGCCTGGAAGCAGCAGGCCGTAACCACTGTGGACGCTGATCTGCGACTGGATCAGCATCGCCCCGGCGACGATCAGCAGGCCGATCGTCATCAGCGAGCGCGGGCCCACGCGGTCGGTCAGCTTCCCGGCCAGCGGCCCCATGATGATGATCACGATCGTCGCGGGCAAAAACCGCAACCCGGTCTGAAGCGCCGAGTAGTGCAGGACGTTCTGCAAGTACAGGGTGATGAAGAAGAACTGGGCGAACATGCCGAACGTCGCCAGGAACCCGACGAGGTTTGCCCCTGCCGAGGTACGCGAGCGGAAGAAGGCAAAATCGACCATGGGAGCGCGAACGCGAAGTTCGATCGCCACGAACCCCACGAGCGCGACGAGGGAGAGCGCGAACAGACCGAGCACGCGGACCGAACCCCAGTGCCAGCTGTTGGCCTCAATCAGCCCGAGCACGAGCGCTGTCAGTCCAACTGTCAGCGCGGCGATCCCGGGCAGGTCAACCGATCGTCCGACCGTCTCGTCGCGTGATTCCCGCGCGGCGAACAAGGTCACCGCGACCGCCACGACGGCGATCGGCGGATTGATGAAGAAAATCGCCCGCCAGCTCACGTCCTGCGTCAGAAAGCCGCCGATGACCGGCCCGATCGCGAGCGCGAGCGCGCTCACGCCCGCCCATGTGCCGATCGCGGTGCCACGCTGGTGGGGCGGAAAGGCCTGCGTGATGATCGAGAGCGTCGCCGGCATCATGAACGCGGCGCCGATGCCCTGAATCGCACGGAAGCCGACCAGAACGGCGTCGTTGGGCGCGAAGCCGATCGCCAGGCTGGCGATGCCGAACACGGCCACGCCGTAGAGGAACAGCCTGCGTCGGCCGAAGATGTCGCCGAGCCGGCCGCCCGTGACCATCAGCACGGCGAAGGTCAGCGTATAGGCATTGACCGTCCAGAGCAGCGACGACAACGAGGCGTGCAGGTCGCGCTGGATTGATGGCAGCGCGATGTTCACCACGGTGTTGTCGAGCATCATCATGAACAGCGCAAAGCACATGGCCCCGAGCGTCCACCAGCGGCTGTTCTCCTCGGTGATCAAATGGCCCTGGCGGGCGCGAATCCGAGCGGTCATCGGTCCTCCAAACGGCAGACGGCTACTTCCGGGCGCTCGAGCAGCTTCGTGAGCGCGGAAGCGAGGCGCGCTCGCTGAGTGCCGGTCAGCGTCTGGACAAACTCGTCGAGTCCGCTGAGCCGGGCGGCGTTCAGCCGGCGGATGGCAGCGAGGCCTTGCTCGGTGACCGTGACGCGCTTCATGCGACGGTCGGTGAGGTCCTCGTGGCGCTCAGCGAAACCGCGCTGGACCAGATCCTCGACTGCGCGGCTGGCGGCGGGCAGAGATAGCGATACGAGCTCTGCCGCCTCTTTGACTGTGAGCGGCCGCGCGAGCTGCTCGAGATGGTGAAGTACCTTGATTTGCGTGATCGTGAGCTCAAGCGCGCCCACGGCCTCGAATACATCTGACTGACACGACTTGTGCAGGTAGGTGATGAGCGCGTAGAGGTCCTGAGCAAGCTCGTCGACGGGGGTGGCCCCCGGAAGAGCTGCTTTTGTGGGCGCACTGATTGCTTGCATGCATGCAAGTATTGCAGAGACGCACTAATTCGTCAAGCCAAGAGCGGCGGCGGGCCGGCTCGCGGCGACGATGTCGTTCCCGGAAATGCTGCCGTGAGCGGCTAGGGCTCTAAGAGCGCGTTGTTGGAATTCGAGCGCGTCTTGCGGATGCGCAGCGAGGCCGGATGGATCGCGGTTCCGGACACGGCCGCATCGCTAGAGGCGCTGGTGCTAGTCGCGAGGGCGTAGTTGCCTTCGCGGGTGAATTTGACCATGAACTGGCTCGTTGCCTGAGGGTTGATTGGCGCGGTGTTGGCGAGCTTGCCGCCATCGATCGCAGACCTGACCGTCAGCGCCTCGGCGCGGCTTGCCTGGTTGGTGACGATGAAGACGACGGGTCCCGCTCCGACGGAGGTGGGTGAGACCGAGACATGGGAGTTGTTGATGTAGACCGTGACGTTCACGGGGGTCGGCGGCCGCGACTTGTCGGCGAAGTGCGAGCCTCCGCCACATCCCGCGAGCGCGGTCGCGGCAAGCGCGAGCATCCCGATTGTTGCTCGACGCATCTGGGCCTAACTCTCCTCTTGCTAGCGCTTGGCGCCAGCGAACCTCACTCTTGGTCCTTCATTGGTGAACCGTAGCCGACCGGCTGGTCTCCGAAGCGGAACTTTACTTTGTGGTCTGTTAGGCGTCAGACCCGAACGGCAATGCAACGACTCGTGCGCTTGCACCGTTCGCGCCGGCTGAGACGACCGCACCGGGGGCCGCTTCGCGGCGCACCAGAGCCAGGCCGATGAGACCGAAACGCGGAGATTGAACGGCGGAGGTGAGCCGCCCCACTGTGCGCCCCTCGAGTGAGAGCTCCTCACCGGGGGATATCGGCGCAGACAGCTCCAGCCCGCGCAGATGCCGGTTTGGCTTGCCTCGGTAGTAGAGCCGCGCCACCGTCTCCTGTCCCACATAGCAGCCCTTTGTGAACGACACGGCGCGCTCGTTTAGCCCCGCTTCTTGGGGAATCACCGACTCGTCGAGATCGACGCCGAAGCGCGGCCTCCCGCGCTCCACGCGCAGGCAGTCCGCGGTCTCTTCAGAGACGGGGGTCGCCCCGCGCGCCAGCAGGGCCTCCTGCAGCGCCTCGGCTTCCGCGGAGGCGCACAGCAGATCAATCCCCCATTCGGTCCGGATTGCCCGCGCCCCGACGCCGTCGATCTCGATCGCGCGGTGGGCGTGCTCTGCTTCCGGCAGGCGCTCGTCGGCGGCGACCCTGTCCGAGTCAGGGCCCAGCAGCGAGACCAAACCGCACTCGAGCGTGCGCTTGAGGAGTTGCACGTCATAGCCGATGCTGAAGCGGCGGATCATGTTGAAGAGCGGCTGGAGCGAGACGCGTTCGGTGTCGAGCAGCAGCTCCTGGCCCGTCTCGAGGATCCGGAGATCGCCGAGCATCTTTCCCTTTGGCGTCAGAAACGCCGCATAACAGCCCTCGCCGGCGGCAAGCCGCTCGACATCGTTTGTGACCTGACCCTGGAGGAATGATTTGGCGTCAGCCCCAGTCAGGGCCAGCTTGCCGCGCTCGCAGCGATCCAGCAGGCCGCATGACGCTGTTATCACGCGGTACTCGGACTCGATGGAGGCGACCTCGGCCACTCACAACAAGGATAGGATCGAGTAGCCATGGCGCTTGCGGACGAGTTCCAGCGGGTCGTCGACTCGCTTCCAGATGACTGGACGGACCTCGAGTTCGATCTGCGCCTAGTCGACGAGAGCCGCTACGTCGACGCGGCCCTGCTCCTCGTCACCTGCAACGCTCAGCCGTATTCGAAGTACGACTGGCACTGGCGGATCATAGTGGCCCACCGATTCGGTCATGCGGCCTCGGCACCCGCCGTCCATGCCGCGCTGAAACTGCTTGACGAGGCAGACATCGAAGGGGAGAGCGCGGTCCGTGAGGTGCGCGCCGGACGAGTGGAGATCGTCCCCGAACTGATGTGGGGGCGCCCCGAATCGGTGCGCCAGGAGTTCAAGCGTCTGCGCGCCCAGTAGCGGCCAATGGCGGCCGTCGCAGCACTGATCCCCGACCTGCTGTTCGGCTCGCAGGCGCTGTCGCTGCTCCGGAGCGGGGGGCACGAGGCGGTGCTCGTCTCTGACCTCGCCCAGATCGAGGGGGACGCGGTCGATGTGCTCGTGGTCGACCTGACCGCCGAGGCGCGTGAGCGGCTCAACGAGGTCCAAGGTGCGGACCTCAGCGGAGCGCGCAAGCTTGCCGTATACGCGCATGTCGAGTCCGAGGTGCGCGCGCTCGCGCAGCAGGCCGGGTTCGATCTGGTCGTGCCGCGCTCGCGCTTCATGCGCGAAGGAGCGGCGCTGGTGTCTCGCCTCAGCCCCTGAGGCGCTGGTGCCTCGCCTCATCCGGTGAGGTGCAAATCGAACATGCGGGTGATGTCTGGCGGGTGCGCCACCAGATGGAACCGCGCCTCCCAAGTTGCCCATGCGCGTAGCGTGGCTGGGTCAAGGCGTCCCGGCGGTCCATGGGGCGGCGCGAACGCCGACCGCAGCGCCGCCAGGTCGGCGCTCACCAGCTTCGGATCGAGCCCGGGGACCCTGCGCTCGAGATCGGCTGCCGCCGCCTCCGGCTTCGCGATCGCGAACTCGTAACCGCGCGTCAGCGCCGCAACGACCGCCCGCACCAGGGCGGGGTCGCCGGCGAGCGTCGCATGTCGGGCGCACAGGACCAACTCGGGGTAGCGCGGCGCGCCAAAGGAGTCGACGCGGAAGACATGAAATCCCGGCTGGCGCAAGCGCAGAGCGACGCCCTCGTCATTCCAGAATGCGGTCGCCGCCGCAACCTTCCCCGCCAGCAGGTCACCGATCGCGTCCGAGCCGATGATGATCGTGTGGACCCGCCGGGGGTTGCCACCCGCACCGGCCACGATCGAGTCGAGCACGGCATAGTCGCTCGGGTCGCCGGGCACCCCCACCGTCTGGCCCGCGAGCCTGCGCGGAGTCGTGATCGCGGGCTGGGCGATCACCGCGGCGAGGGGGCGCTCGGCGATTGCCATGACTCCCACCAGCGGCTGACCTCGTTCGCGCGCGAGCGCGAGATCGTGGACGTCAAGAATCGCGAAATCGACGCGTCCGTCCTCGAGGAACTTGATCGAGTCGACGGGCGACGGCGGCGGTAGCACTCTCAGGGCGATTCCCTGCTGGCGGTCGTAGCCGTGCGCGAGCGCTGCGTAGATACCGGCATGGACGGCGTTGGCGGTGAAGTCGAGCATCAGGCTGACCGGCCTTGGCGGGTGTCCGTGTCGCGGCCGCTGCTGACCCGAACCACATGCGCTCAGCACCACGGACGCGATTACCGCTGCGATCGCTGCCCGGCACCGCACGGAGGTGAGCATAAGCCCTCCCTAGAATCCCACCCCTAAGTGCGTCGCCGCGTCACGTTCAGCCGCAACTTCACGCTGTCGCTTTCGCGGACCTGTCGCTGCTACTGCAAGTACTGCTCGTTCGCGACGCATCGGGCGCATCTGTATGCGCCCGAGGAGGTACTGAGCATCCTCGATCACGCGGCGCGGCGCAATGTCAAGGAGTTGCTGGTCCTCACAGGCGAGCGCCCCGAGGTCAACGCCGAGGTGGCGGCGCGGCTGCGCAGCTACGGGCACGCTGATTTCACGTCCTATGTGGTGTGGGCCTGCGAGCGCGCCCTCGAGAGGGGGCTCTTGCCGCACACGAACCTGGGCGTGCTCGATCGGCGCGACCTCTCGCGGCTACGCGAGGTGAGCGCTTCCCAGGGGCTGATGCTCGAGTCGATCAACCCAGAGCTGGTTGTCCATCGCGGATCGCCCACCAAGCACCCGGAGGCGCGACTGGAGACGATCGCCGCCGCCGGCGAGCTGCGGATCCCCTTCACCAGCGGAATCCTGGTCGGCATCGGCGAGTCCGCTCAAGACAGGGTCGCCGCCCTCGAGCGTCTGGCCGACCTGCACGCTCGCTACGGGCACCTGCAGGAGGTGATCCTGCAGAACTTCGTCCCTCACCAGCGTTATTACGGGCAGGAGCCGGCCGCGATCGCCTCGCAGGCGACCGATGCCTACTGGCGCACCGGAGTGTGGGAGGGCCCTCACAACGGCGCTCCCGAGTGGGCCTGCCCAGTCAGTGTCGAGGACATGAAGGGCCTCGTCGCCGAGGCGCGGCGACTCCTGCCCGGCGTGGGCGTGCAGGTGCCGCCCAATCTGTCTGACTGGTGGCTTGAGCTGGTACGCGCGGGCGCGACGGACCTCGGCGGCCTCTCGGCCAACGGCGACCACATCTCGCCCGAGCATCCCTTCCCTTCACCGATGCAGGTGCGGCGGCTGCTCCAGGTCGAGGGGATCGCGCTCAGCGAACGGCTCTGTGTCTACCCCGAGTACATCGCGCCCGAGTGGGTCTCCCAGGGAGTGCTCGACGTGATCAAGCGCCGCTACTGGTCGTTCATCCCCCGGCGGGGCTCGGGTCGACGCGCCGAGGTCGCCGTGACCGATGACGCCGCGCCGCGGGCGGTCGAGAAGGCGCGCGCGGGCGACGCGCTCACCCCGGAGGAGCTCACCGCTCTGTTCTGCGAGCGCCGCCCGACCGTGATCGAGGAGATGCGCCTGGCTGCTGATGAGCTGCGCTCAGAGCTCGCCGGTGAGCTGGTCACGTTTGTCGTCAACCGCAACATCAACGTTTCGAACATCTGTGTCGTGGGCTGCGCGTTCTGCGGCTTCGGGCAGGGCCGCCGCTCACCGGAGGCCTACGAGCACTCAGAGCAGGAGTTCGTGCGCCGGATCAACGAGGCGCTGGAGTTCGGAGCGACGGAGATCTGTATGCAGTCGGGGATCCACCCCGAATGGGGGCTCGAGGATTACGAGCACTGGCTGCGGGTGGCGAAGGAGGTGGCGCCCGACGTCCATCTCCACGCCTACTCGCCGATGGAGGTGGCGCATATGTGCGACATCTCTGGACTCTCGCCTCGGGCTGTTTTCGCGCGCCTCAGAGATGCTGGGCTGGGCTCAACTCCCGGGACCGCGGCGGAGGTGCTGCACGACGGTGTGCGTGAGCGGATCTCGCCCAACAAGCTGCCGGTCGCGCGCTGGATTGAGATCATCGAGGCCTGCCACGCGGAGGGCATCCGCTCGACCGTGACCGTCATGTTCGGGCACATCGAGGAACCCTGGGAGCTCGCCGAGCACATGCGCGTGGTGCGCGAACTCCAGCAGCGCACGGGCGGCTTCACCGAGTTCGTGCCCCTCTCGTTCATCCCCTTTCACACTCTGTTGGGGCGCACGCACGGAATCGAGGAGATCTCCCGCGAGGAGAACCTCAAGCACACCGCGGCCTTCCGGCTGGCGCTCGGCAAGAGCGTCCCGAACCTCCAGGCGAGCTGGGTCAAGATGGGTCTCGACGCCGCCACCGAAGCGCTCTCCTGGGGCGTCAACGACCTCGGTGGCACGCTGATGGAAGAGTCGATCTCGCGCATGGCCGGCAGCTATCACGGCATCCGGCTCGAACCCTCGCAGCTTGTGGCGGCCGCCCACAGGGCCGGCCGACCGGCCGCCGAACGTACCACGCTGTATGAGGTTCGCCGCCGCTACGAGCTCGAGCAGGTACCAGCATGAGCGCGAGCGAGCCGCCCACAGCTCTGTTCGCGGGGGTGGAGCCCCTCGAGGTGTTCGTCGATCTGCTCGCCGACATCGACACACATCGGAGCACGACCGAGTTCTATGACCGCATCTGCGAAGCGGTCTGCCGGATCACGACCATGCGGCGGGCCGCGATCTTCATGGCCGACGAGCCACGCAGGCGCGTGCGCGCGGTCGGCGCTCACGGAATCTCATTTCGCGAGCTCGCCGCGCTGCGTCCGACCCTCGTCAACACGCCGATCGCGCAACGGGCGCTGCTCGAGGATCGCGTGGTCGTGGTATCCGAGAGCATCAACGAGGCCGTTCCGCCTGATTACGCGCGGCTGCTCGGAGTGACGACGCTCGTATGCACGCCGCTCAGCGCCGCCGGCCGCGCTTACGGCGTGATCTGTGCCGACCGCGGCGGGGGGCACTTCGAGCTGAGCGATGGCGAGCGCCACCTGCTCTGGACGCTGGGCAAGACGGCTGCGCTCGTGGCCGCGGCGCGCAACGTCACGCGTCAGCAAGAGCGCACGCGGCGCATGGGAGAGCGACTGTGGCTGGCGCGCGAGATTCACGAGAGCGTGTTGCAGCGGCTGTTCGGAGTCTCGCTCGCGCTGGGAGCGGATAAGCCCCTCAGCGCCGCCGAACGCGAACGTTGCCGCGTGGAGATGCAGGAGGCGCTGGGCGACCTGCGGCGCGCGCTCGAGAGGCCGCTCGCGCCGCTGGCGCCCGAGACCGAGACCACGCTCGCTGCCGAGCTCGAGCGCATCCGGCGCTCACCCGGGATGGCGGTCGAGGTCGACTGGCGGGGGGACTTCGCGGTCCCTCGCGATCTCGAGCCGCTGGCCCAGTCGGTGCTTGCGGAGGCGCTGCGCAACATCAACAAGCACGCGGAGCCCGCGCGCGTCGAGGTCACCGTGGCGCGGGACGCAGATACCTTCACCCTCGAGGTACGCAATGACGGCGCGCGGCCCGGCAAGGCCGGCGATGGTGCTCCCTCCGGGATAGGTCTGCGTCTTGCTTCGTTTGAGGCGCTTCAGCACGGCGGGACCGTCGAGTCGGGTCCCGCCGGAGAAGACGAGTGGCATGTGCGCCTGGTCGTGCCCCTGGGTGACGAGGCAGCTGGATGAGGACCAAGCAGCCGGCCGGGCGCCGGCTTCGAGTGCTGGTGGTCGACGATCACGATGTCGTTCACTGGGGCTTCAGAGTGCTGCTGGGCGAGCAACCCTGGGTGGAGCGATGCCTGGCCGCGCGCACAGGGGAGGAGGCGTTGGAGCTCGTCCGCCGCTTCGAACCCCACGTGGCGCTGGTCGACCTCTTCGTGGGACACGAGTCGGGCGTCGACGTCTGCCAGGCGATCCGGCAGGCGGCGCCCTCGACCAAGGTGCTGCTCATCTCCGGGGCGGGGCGCATGTCGCCGGCCGCGGCGCGCGCCGCCGGCGCCTCCGGATTCGTCTCCAAGGACCTCGAGGCGCGGGAAGTGATCAGCGCCGTCCGCATGGTGGCGACGGGGACGACTTTCTTTCCGCCCAAATCGGACCAGCCCGCGCCTCCCCTCACCGACCGGGAACGCGAGGTCCTTGGTCTGATTGCGGCCGGCTCGACCAACCGCGAGATCGCCGAGCGCCTCTTCCTCTCTCCACACACGGTCAAGGAGCACACGAGCGCGCTGTATCGCAAGCTGCACGCCCGCAATCGGGCTGAGGCGGTGCAGCTCGCGCAGCGGATCGGGCTGCTGGGGTAGGGGCCGGCCCCAGCGGCGCATTCGGCCCAGGCGGGCAAAAGTCGTCCCACCTCAGGGCGATTTGACACGCGGGACGAATCTTCACCGCTCAGTGGGAACTTTTCATCCCGCCTTCGCTGAGCGGACATGGTGGGACGGATTTTTCCCACTTTCGCTCAGCGGGGACGTTTCGCTCAGCGGCCACTTTCGCTGAGCGAGGACGTTTCGCGGGCGACCACTTTCGCTGAGCGGGGACGGCGGTATGCACTTTTCTCGCCCCACGCGCGCCCCCGGACAGCAAATTCACATTCCTACACTCCCGTAGCTATATCCTACGGACCTGTAGTTATGGCCGCTACCAGCGAAGCTACGCGCAGCACAGCCAGCAGCAGCAGCACCGGCCTCCTTGGTGCCGCGCCGCCTTCTCCCGCTGGGCCGATCTCGGAGGAGGAACTCGAGCAGCTTCCGCGCCCGCCGCGAGTGCCGCTGCCGCGCATCATGCAGGTGCTGCGCTTCGGACAGCGCCAGTGGAGCTTCATGTTCCACAACCAGCGGCGCTATGGCGAGGTCTGGTCGCCACGGGGCTACGTGCGCGGCCAGGCAGCGGTGACCTCTCACCCCGACCACGTCCGCTCTCTTTTCACAGCCCCGCCCGAGCTCGTGCCGACGCTCGCGGCCGAGTCGCCTCTGCGCCCGGTGCTGGGCGCGCGCTCGGTACTGACATCGAACGGCCCGCGTCACCTGCGCCAACGCAAGCTGCTGCTGCCGCCCTTCCACGGCGAGGCGATCGCGCGCTACCAGCAGATGATCGCCGAGGCGGCCGAGCGTGAGATCGGCCGCTGGCCGGTCGGCAAGCCGTTCTCGCTCGCTCCGCGGATGCAGGCGATCACGCTGGACGTGATCATGGCCGGGATCTTCGGCATCGCGTCGGCGCCCCGGCCCGGAACGCTCGAACACGCGCTCCGCATCGCGATCCGCGAGGTGCTGTGGGCATCGACCCAGCCTGGGGCGAAGCTGGCCGAGTGGATGAACCTCCGGCACAAGGAGCCGTTCGGTTTGACCAAGGTGGGCCTCGCTGTCCCCGACCGCTGCATCAACGGGATCATCTCCAAGCGGCGCGCGGCCAGCGACCTCCAGGAACGCACCGACATCCTCTCGCTGATCATGCGGGCGCGCACCGAGGAGGGCGAGACCCTCACCGACCGCGAGCTGCGCGACGAGCTGATGACGCTCGTGCTCGCCGGTCACGAGACGACCGCCAACCAGCTCGCGTGGGCGTGGGAGCGGCTTGTGCGCAACCCGCCCGCCTACCAGCTCCTCACAGACAGCGTGCGCTCGGACGAGAATGCGGCGCAGGTGATCGAGGCGACGATCACCGAGGCGATGCGCGTCCGCCCCGTGATCCCGGTCACCGGCCGCCGCGTCGCCGCGCCCTGGCGGCTGGGACCCTACGGTGTACCCGAGGGCACCCCGGTGGCGGCCAGCATCCTGCTGCTGCACCACCGCGAGGATCTGTACCCGGAGCCGTTCGCGTTCCGTCCCGAGCGCTGGCTGGAGCAAAAGAACGGCTCCGAAAACCCGAGCTTCAGAAAACCCGGAACCTACGAATGGATCCCGTTCGGCGGCGGCACGCGCCGCTGCCTCGGCGCCCAGCTGGCCATGGCCGAACAACGGGTCGTGTTGGAGGCGATGGCGCGGCGCATCGATCTGGTGGCGGCGACGCCGGAGCCCGAGCGGCCCAAGCACCGCAACGTCACGATGCTGCCCGCGCGCGGCGCGCGCGTGATCGTCCGCTCTCGTAGCTAGCCCGCGCCCAAAATGCGCCGCCCCCCGAACGGGGGGACATCTACGGCGGCCACGTTTCCCCCCGCGCGCGAGCGCGTAGGTTGGGGATATGGGCGCGACGGCGATACTTTTCCCTGGGCAGGGCAGCCACACGGAGGACATGCGGGACGAGGTCGCGCGTGTCCGGCCCGACCTGCTCGAGCTCGTGTCCGAAGCGGTGGGGGAGGACCCCTTCCCGCGCGTCAACGACGGCACCAACTTCGCCCAGCCGGCGATCTTCTGCGCGAGCCTGGCCGGCTACGAGGCACTGGGGCGCCCGAAGGGCGACTTCATGGCGGGCCATTCACTCGGTGAGCTCGCCGCGCTCGTCGCCGCGGGAGCTGTGAGCGAACGCGACGGGCTCGAGCTGGTCGTGCTGCGCGGCGCGCTGATGGGGCAGGCGGAGGAGGGCGGCATGCTCGCCCTGCTCGGCCGGGGAGCAGCCGAGCAGGCGCCCGAGCTCGCGGAGAGCCACGGGCTCACGGTGGCCAACGACAACTCACCTCAGCAGGTCGTTCTGTCGGGGCCGCGAAACAAGCTTCCGGAGGCTGAGCGGGCTGGGACCGCGCTGGGCCTCAGAGCCATGCAACTGGACGTCACGGGCGCCTTTCACTCACCGCTGATGGCGGCCGCGGTGCGGCCTTTCGAGGAGGCGCTGAAGCGCGTCGAGTTCACGCCGCCGCGTGTCCCGGTCATGTCAGCGGTCACCACCGAGCCCTTTGACGACATCCCGCTGCGGCTCGCACAGGCGCTGACCCACCCGGTCCGCTGGCGCGAGACGATGCTCGCCCTGCACGAACTGGGCGTAGAGCGGTTCATCGAGGTCGGGCCCGGCAAGGTGCTCACGGGGCTGGTCAAGCGCACGCTCAAGGACGTGGAGCTTGTCCATGCTTGAAACCGCCCAAACGCAGACCGCCCAAACGCAGACCGCCCAAACGCAGAGCGCCCAAACGCAGACCGCCCCCCAAACCCGGACGGCCGCGATCCCGTCCGCCCCGCCCCGCCCCGCCGAGATCATGTCGGTGGCGGTCAAGCTGCCCACGGGTCGCGTCACCAACGACGAGCTCGCGCAGCAGCTCGGCGTCAGCACGGAATGGATCATGTCGCGGACCGGAATCCGCGAGCGCCGCCGGGCCGCGCCCGAGGAGCGGCTCACCGACTATGCGGTCGCGGTCGCGCAAGACGCGCTCGGCCAAGCGGGCGTTGAACCCGGCGAGGTCGACCTCGTGGTCGTCGCGACCACCACCCCCGACGAACTGCAGCCCAACGCCGCTCCGCTGGTCGCCGACAAACTCGGCACGAAGAACGCGGGGGCGTTCGACATCGGCTCCGGGTGCACCGGCTTTGTCGCCGCGCTCTCCATGGCTACGGCTCAGGTCGAGACGGGCCGCGCCGAGCGCGTGGTCGTGATCGGCGCGGACTTCATCACGCGCATCAACAACTACCAGGACCGCCGCATCGGGCCGCTGTTCGCGGACGGCGCCGGCGCTGTGGTGGTCGGACCGGCGGCCTCGGGCCTGATCGGCCCGATCGTGCTCGGCTCGGACGGCTCACACGGCCACACGATCATCGTCACCAACGAAGAGCGGCTGATCCACATGGACGGGCCCGAGGTCTTTCGCCACGCGGTCAACCGCATGGGCGAGGCGACCCTGAAAGCGGTGGACCGGGCGGGCCTGACGCTGGAACAGATTGACCTCTTCGTCTACCACCAGGCAAACGCACGTATTACGCGCTCGCTGGGCGAGCGCCTGAACCTGGCGCCCGAGAAGGTCGTCGACTGCATCGAGATGATCGGCAATGCCTCCGCGGCGACCCTGCCGATCGCGCTGCAGACGGCGATCGACGACGGTCGTCTGCGCCCTGGCTGCAACGTGCTGCTCTCGGCCTTCGGCTCCGGGCTCACGTGGGGCGCCGGCGTGGTGCGCTGGGGCGGTGCGGACAAGAACAATGGCTGAGCGCGAAGGATGCGCGCTGGTGACAGGAGCCTCGCGTGGAATCGGGGCGGCGATCGCCCGCGCGCTGGCCGATGACGGCTGGTCCGTGGGTGTGAACTACCGTCAGGACAGGGACGGCGCCGAGTCGGTGGTCGACACGATCAGGGAGGAGGGCGGGCAGGCCACCGCGGTTCAGGCTGACGTGCGCGACGCTGACGCGGCCGACAAATTGTTCGAAGCGCTCCAGGCCGAGTTCGACAAGCCGGTGCTCGCGCTTGTCAACAACGCCGGCGTCCGCCACGACAACCTTGGTGCGAGCCTGCGGGACGAGGAATGGTCGGAGGTGCTCGACACCAACCTGACCGCGACCTTCCGCCTCACGCGCCGCGCGCTGAGGCCGATGCTGCGCGCGCGCAACGGGCGAATCGTCAACATCTCCTCGGTCGTCGGCCTGCGCGCCAACCCCGGTCAGGCAAACTACGCCGCCGCCAAGGCGGGAGTCCTCGCGCTGACGAAGACGATCGCGGTCGAGGTCGCGAGACGCGGGATCACGGTCAACGCGGTGGCGCCCGGATGGATCGAGACGGAGATGACCGCTGGGCTCGAGGGCGGCTTGTTGGACGCGATCCCGGCGCGCCGGGCGGGCAAACCCGAGGAGGTCGCGGCGTGCGTCCGCTTTCTCGCCTCCGAGCAGGCTGGATACGTCACTGGAGCGGTCTTGACCGTCGATGGCGGTCTTGCGGCATGAACCAAGACTTCTGGATCGAAAACACAACGCAAGGAGAAACAGCATGTCGGTAACCACAGACCAGGTCGAAGCCCGCGTGATCGATGCGCTTGCGAGCTTCGGCCCGGACAAGTCGCAGATCACGCGCGAATCGACCTTCGAGGAGCTCGACATCGACTCGCTCGATCTGGTGGAGCTCGCCCAGATCGTCGAGGACGAGTACGGCGTGGTGCTCAAGGGCGAGGACATGAAGGACCTTCGCACCGTCGGTGACGTCGTCGATCTGATCGCGTCGCGGGTTGGATGACGTAGAAGTCATGCTGTCAGGGGCTCGGAAAGTCGTTGTCACTGGGCTGGGAGCGGTGACCCCGCTCGGCCTCGGCGCGCCCACGCTGCACGAGCAGTGGGCCGCCGGCGTGTGCGGAATCGTCGATGGCGCCGGTGAATGCTCGACTTTCGAGCCTTCTGAGTTTCTGTCGGTCAAGGAAGTCCGCCGCCTCGATCGCTTCGCGCAGCTCGGCATGGTCGCTGCCACCGAGGCGATCCAGCAGGCCGGCTGGTCCGAGGGGCTGCCGTATGACCCGCTCCGCGTGGGCTGCGTGATCGCCTCTGGGATCGGCGGCATACAGACCGTGATCTCGCAGCACACTGTGCTGCAGCAGCGGGGTCCGAAACAGGTCTCGCCGCTGGGCATCCCTCAGCTCATGGGCAACGCCGCGACCGCCGCGGTGTCGATGAAACACGGGCTGCGCGGCCAGAGCTACGGCATCGTCTCGGCGTGTTCGGCCGGCGCGCACGCGATCGGCTCGGCGCTGCGCATGATCCAGTACGGGGACGCCGACGCGGTCGTCGCCGGCGGCGCCGAGGCGGCGTTGACGACGTTCGCCTCCGCATCGTTCGCGGCCATGCAGGCGCTCTCGCCGTCCGGCATGAGCCGCCCGTTCGATGCTCGCCGCGACGGGTTTGTGATGGGCGAGGGGGCGGGCGTACTCGTGCTCGAGGAGGAGGAGGCGGCCAAGGCCCGAGGCGCTCAGATCCTCGCGTACCTGTCGGGGTATGGATCGACCACCGACGCCTACCACCTGACCGCGCCCGAGCCGACCGGTCGTCCCGCCGCGCGGGCGATCGAGCTCGCCCTGAGCGACGCAGGCGTCGAGCCGGAAAAGATCGACTACGTCAACGCCCACGGCACCTCGACGCCGCTCAATGACGCCGCCGAGACGGCCGCCATCAAGCTCGCGCTCGGCGAAGAGTGCGCCAAGCGCATCCCCGTCTCCTCGACCAAGTCCGCCATCGGCCACCTGCTCGGGGCCGCCGGCGCGGTCGAGGCGGTGGTGACCGTGGAGACGCTTCAGACCCGCGTGATCCCGCCGACGCTCAATTACGAGGTCCCGGACCCCGACCTCGACCTCGACTACGTACCCGACGAGGCGCGGCCGCTCGTGACGGGCAACGGCCGTCCTCCGGTAGCGCTTTCGAACTCGTTCGCGTTCGGCGGACACAACGTCGCATTGGTGATCCAGGGAGTGACCGAGGATCACTCCAAGGAGCGGAGCGAATGACCGCAACCGCACAGCTCGACACCGTCACGCGCCTAGACCCCGTGGAGCGTCTGGAGGCGCTGTGTGACCCCGGCACGCTCAACGTGCTGCGCTCGCACGTGCTCTCCTCACGGCTGGGGGACCGCGCTGTCGCGGGCGACGGCGTGGTCGGCGCAACCGGCATGGTGCAGGGCCGTCCGATCGCCTGCTACGCGCAGGACGGCACCTACATGGGTGGTTCGCTGGGCTCGCTGCACGCCGAGACGATCGTGCGCGTGCTGCAGCTGGCCGAGCGGGCACGCGTGCCGGTGGTCGGCTTCGTCCAGTCGGGCGGGGCGCGGATGCAGGAGGGCACCGCTGCGCTTGCCGGTTACGGCCAGATCTTCCGCCACACCGTGGGCCTGACCGGCGTCGTGCCCCAGATCTCGGTGGTCTCGGGCTCCTCTGCAGGCGGCGGCGCCTACTCGCCTGCGCTCACCGACCTGATCCTGATGACCGAGGACGCGGCCATGTTCCTCACCGGTCCGGGCGTGGTGCGCGAGGCCCTCGGCGAGCAGATAGGCGCCCAGGAGCTCGGCGGGCCACGCGTGCACGACCGCAACGGCGTCTGTCACCTCATCGAGCGTGACGAGCTGAGCGCCGCGAGCCGGGTACGTCAGCTGCTCTCCTACCTCCCGTCCTCCAGCGCGTCGCGGCCGCCTCGCGCGCCGTCGCGGCCACCGATGCTCGATGACCCGAGCTCGGTCGTGCCGCGCGAACCGCGATACGTCTACGACGTGCGCGACGCGCTCGAGGGCATCGTCGATCGCGACTCGCTGGTCGCGCTGTGGCCGCGCTGGGCGCGCAACGTCGTGACCGCCTTCGCCCGGATGGACGGCCGCCCTGTCGGGATTGTCGCCAACCAGCCCCGCTATCTCGGCGGCGTGCTCGACGCTGCGGGGTCGGAGAAGGCGGCGCGCTTCATTCCCTTCTGCAACTCCTTCGGGCTACCGCTGCTGGCCGTGGTCGACACGCCCGGATTCATGCCCGGCTCGCGCCAGGAGCACGCCGGCGTGATCCGTCATGGCGCCTCGCTGGTTCGCGCCTTCGCCGCGGCCTCGGTGCCAAAGCTGACGGTGGTTCTGCGCAAGTCCTACGGTGGCGCCTACATCACCATGAACTCGCGCGACCTGGGCGCTGACCTGGTGCTCGCGTGGCCCGACTCCGAGCTTGGAATCATGAGCGCCCGCTCGGCGATCAAGATCACGGCCCGCCGCCAGCTGCAGGCGGCGCCCGATGCTGAGGCCGAGCTGAGCCGCCTCGCCACCGCCTACGCCGACGAGCATCTGCGCGCGGAGGCCGCGGCCGCCCAGGGGTTCGTCGATGAGATCGTGGCGCCGGTGGAAACGCGCGAGCGCATCTGCCGGACGCTCGACACGCTGTGCTCCTAGACGGCAAGCGGCTACTGATCACCGGGGTGATCACGAAGGACTCGATCGCGTTCCACGCGGCCGAGCGGGCTCAGCGCGAGGGCGCCACGGTGCTATTGACGAGCTTCGGACGGGTGCGACGGCTGACTGAGCGCACCGCCGCGCGGCTGCCCGAGCCGGTTGACGTGCTCGAGCTCGACGTCAACCGCGAGGAGGATCTCGAGGCGCTGACGGTGACGCTGCGCGAGCGCTGGGGCGGCGTCGACGGCGCCCTGCACGCGATCGCGTTCGCGCCCGAGGATGCGCTCGGGGGCCGCTTCATGGGCACCCCGGCGGCCAGCGCGACGGAGGCCTTCAAGACGAGCGCGTTCTCGTTCAAGGCGCTCGCGGCTGCGCTCGAGCCCCTGCTGGACGAGGGAGCGAGCCTCGTGGGGATGGACTTCGACGCCTCGGTGGCCTGGCCGGTCTACGACTGGATGGGGGTCGCCAAGGCGGCGCTGGAGTCCGTCACCCGCTACCTCGCGCGCGACCTCGGGCCCAAGGGGGTGCGCGTGAACCTGGTCTCGGCGGGTCCACTCGGGACGGTCGCCGCGCGCGGCATCCCCGGCTTTCAGCAGCTGGCGTCGTTGTGGGAGGCCCAGGCGCCGCTGGGCTGGGACATCCACGACTCCGCCCCGGTCGCCGACGCCATTTGCTTCCTGCTCTCGGACTATGCGCGCGCGATCTCGGGCGAGATCGTGCATGTGGACGGCGGCTTTCACGCCGTCGGGGCGCCGGCCGAGCTGCCCTAATTCTTCCCGGGCCGAACATGTTC
>JAVKSP010000068.1:0-17732 GCA_039583645.1 Solirubrobacteraceae bacterium | reverse complement strand
CCGGCCAACAGATCTATACCACCTTCACCCCGGCGGCTCGCAACTCCTCGACGGCGTGCTCGGCATCTCCGGGCTCGGCGTCGATCGCGCGCGTGGCTTCGAGGTGCACGACGACATCGAAACCGGCGTGTCGGGCGTCGAGCGCGGTCGCCTTGACGCAGTAGTCGAGCGCGAGTCCGGCCACATGAACGTCCCGCGCGCCGTGCTCTCGCAGCAGCCGCTCGAGCTCGGTGTCCTCGAAGCCGGAGTACCCCTCGAGCTCGGGGAGCTTGCCGGCGTCAACGATCGCGTCGATTCGCTCGCGGTCGAGGCCCGGGTGAAGCTGCGCGCCCTCGGTGTCCTGGACGCAATGGACGGGCCAGCGTCCCCCCTGCCCCGCGAATGAACCGTGATCCGCCGGATGCCAGTCGCGCGTGGCGACCACGAACTTCGCGTCGCGCGCGAGCCGATTGATCGGGTCGACCACCGCGTCGCCGTCTGGTACCGCCAACGCTCCGCCGGCGCAGAAGTCGTTCTGTACATCGACGACGATCAGCGCATCCATTGGCGCGAATATAGTCCCGAGATCGCCCGGGCCACCAAGGTAGAGAACCTTCGCGAAGACCTTCGCGGCGTGCTGCTCTCGCCCGACGACGCCGCTGCCATTTCGGTTCGCGGCCGCACCGATGCAGCAGTGCTGGTCCCGCTGTATCTAGCCGATGAGCGACTCCATCTCGTCTTCACCAAGCGACACGACGAGCTCCGGCGCCACGCGGGCGAGATCTCGTTCCCGGGCGGCAGGCGCGACGAGGGCGAAAGCGATCTGCGCGCCACCGCTTTGCGCGAGGCACAGGAGGAGATCGGACTCGACCCAGACGCGGTGGAAATCGTGGGCGCGCTTCAGCCGACCCCGACGATCGCGACCGGGTACGCGGTCTATCCGTTCGTCGGCCTGATCGATCCCGGCAGAGCCTGGGTGCCGAGCGCCGGGGAAGTCGCGGCGGTGATCGAGCTCACCCTGTCCGAATTGATCGAGGGCTACGGCCGGCGCCGGCTCGTCCGCCGGGGCATCCCAATCCGGACCGACACCTACGTGGTCGGAGATCACCTCATCTGGGGCGCCACGGCGCGGATTCTGGCCGACCTGATCGACCGCCTGCGCGCCGTCGCAGCCTGACTAACCCTTCTCGATCGGCACGCCGACCAGGTTCCCCCACTCCGTCCAGGAACCGTCGTAGTTCTTGACGTCGTTTTCGCCGAGCAGTTCGTGCAGGACGAACCAGGTATGGGCCGAGCGCTCCCCGATGCGGCAGTAGGCGATGATCGGGTCTCCGGTCAGCACGCCCTTCTCGGTGTAGAGCTCTCGCAGCTCGCCGGGCGATTTGAAGGTCCCGTCCTCCTTGACGGCCTGCGCCCACGGCACCGATTTGGCGCCGGGGATGTGGCCGCCACGCTGGGCGCCCTCGCTCTCGTAGCCGGGTACGGCGAGCACCTCGCCCGAGAACTCCTGCGGCGAGCGCACATCGACCAGCTTCTTTGAATCGCCGAGGGCCTCGAGCACCTCCTCGCGAAACGCGCGGATGCTGTCGTCGCCGGGCTTCGCGGTGAACGTGACCGCGGGGTGCTCGGGCACCTCGGTGCTGCTGGGCCGACCCTCGCTGATCCAGCGCTCGCGCGGCCCGTTCAGCAGCTTGACGTTGTCGTGGCCGTAGTACTTGAGATACCAGTAGGTGTAGGCGGCGAACCAGTTGTTGCGGTCGCCGTAGAGGATCACCAGGTGGTCGTCGCCGATTCCGTGGCTCCCGAACAGCTGCCCGAAGTCCTCGGGACCGAGAAAGTCGCGCTTGACCTGGTCCTGGAGATCGGTGCGCCAGTCAAACCCAATCGCACCGGGGATGTGCGCCTCCCGATAGAGAGCCGGGTTTTCATCCACCTCGACGATGCGGATCCCGTCATCGTCTAGGTGCTGCTCGAGCCACTCCGGCTCGACGAGGACATCGTGGGCGTAGTCGGGCATACCTTCTCCTAATTCCGAGTCAGCTTTAGGGTATTTACTTTACCAGGCGCTCGATCGCGACCAGCGCGGCCCTCAGCCATGCCTCGTGATCCCCTGGCCGGGGGTCGAGCAGCGCGTATGGGATCCGCGAGCGCTCGCACGCGCGCTGCACGACCTCGGAGGCCGGCCCCTCGTACACCAGCCCGTGGACCGTGGTGTCGATCATGCGCGTGAGCAACATCTCAAGTCGCGACCCCTGCAGCCCCGCACCGGTAGCCAGGCCCAGCAGCACGCACACCACCGCGACGTGGTCGAGCGCCGTCACCAGTGTCGCGACCCGGTCCGGATCGGCGATCACCGGCTCGGCCCCCGCCGCTTCGATCTCGGCGGCTTTTGCGGGGTCGCGAGTGGTCCCCCGGACGGCGTGCCCGCGAGCCTTCAGTTCACGCGCAAGCGCTCTCCCTCGGCACCCGCAGCCGATGATCAAGCAGCGGGCGATCAGTCGGCCCGGCCGCCGCCGAACTCGCGGCGCACTTCCTCGCGCGTGCGCTCGGGAAGGCCCTTCGAGCGGCGCCTGGCGTTGGTCGCCTCGAGCAGTTCATCGAGGTCGCGATCGGCTAGGTACGCCTCGCGGCGGCGCTGCTGCTCACGCAGATCGGCTGCGACGCGCGACTCCACCTCCTCCAGCGACTCCTCGCGCAAGCCGCGCGCGCGGCGTCGCTCATTGAGGGCGGCGACCATCGACTTCACGTCCTCGACGTCGAGCGCCTCGCGCTGCTCGATCACCTGACGGGCGCTCTTCCACCCCAACTGCTCGAGTCCCGAGCCCGGCGCCTTCCTGCCGACGAAGACGAGCATGAAGATCAACCCGACCAGCAGCCCGAGGATCGCCACGGCGAACGGGTCCACGGGCGTGAGTCTACTCCGCTAGCTTCCCGCCGAAACACTGCCCAGAGCCCGAGGGAGACATGGATTTCGAGCTGACAGACGAGCAGCGGTTGATCCGCGAAACGGCGCGCGACTTCACCGACAAAGAGATCGTGCCGCGCGCGCGCGACAACGATCGCAACGAACACTTCGACCTCGAACTGATCGGGAAGCTGGCCGCCCAGGGGTACCTGGGCGCGATCGTGCCGCGCGACTACGGCGGCGCGGGCCTCGACTACCTGAGCTACGGCCTGGTGGTGGAGCAGATCGGCCGCGGCTGCTCTTCGATGCGGACCGTCGTCTCCGTGCAGACCTCGCTCGTCTGCTCGGCGCTCGTACGCTGGGGAACCGAGGAGCAGAAGCACGAGTACCTGCCGCGGCTGTGCTCGGGCGAGTGGCTCGGCTGCTTTGCCCTGACCGAGCCGGACACGGGGTCGGACGCCGCCAATCAGCGCACGCGGGCGCGACGGAGCGACAACGGCTGGGTCATCAACGGGGCCAAGATGTTCATTTCGATGGGATCCAATGCCCGGCTCGCATTGGTGTTCGCCCAGACCGACCCCGACAAGCGCCACCGCGGAATCGCCTGCTTTTTGGTCGACACCGACCAGCCCGGCTACCAGCCCCAGCCGATCCACCACAAGCTCGGGCTGCGGGGATCGGACACCGCGGCGATTTCGCTTGAGGACGTCGAGGTCCCCGAGGGGGCGATGCTCGGGCAGGTCGGCGACGGCTTCAAGGTCGCGATGAGCGCTCTTGATTCGGGGCGCTACAGCGTCGCCTCGGGCTGCGTCGGAATCTGCCAGGGATGCCTGGACGCGTCGGTGCGCTACAGCAAGGAGCGCCACCAGTTCGGGCGTCCGATCGCTTCGTTTCAGCTGGTCCAGGAGATGCTGGCGGACATGGCGCTCGAAACGGACGCCGCGCGCATGCTGGTGTGGCGGGCCGGTTTCCTGAAGGACTCGGGCCAGCCCAACACGACCGAGACCTCGATGGCGAAGTTGTATGCGACCGAGGCCGCGATCCGTTGCGCCAATACGGCGATCCAGGTCCACGGCGGCTCGGGCTATGTCGACGACTATCCGGTGGAGCGCTACCTGCGCGATGTGCGGGTGACCACGCTCTACGAGGGCACCTCGCAGATCCAGAAGCTGATCATCGGCCGCGCGCTGACGGGTATCGACGCGCTGGTCCCGAAGTGACGGCGAACCCGGAAGCCGTGAGCCCGCCGAGCGTGATCGGCGTCGTCGGCGCCGGCACGATGGGCGCGGGGATCGCCCAGCTGGCCTGCCTGGGCGGCGCGCGCACGCTGTTGCACGACCCGATCCCCGAAGCCCTGCAGTCCGGGGTCAAGCGGATCGAAGCGGATCTGCAGCGGTCGGTCGAGCGGGGGCGGCTGTCCGAAGCCGAGCGCGCGGACGCGGTTGCGCGGTTGTCGGCGAGCGAGAGCTTGGAAGAACTCGCCTCCTGTGAGCTCGTGATCGAGGCGGCGCCGGAATCGCTCCAGCTCAAACGCGAGCTGTTTGCGCGCCTGTCCTCGGACATCGTCTCGGCGGCGTGCGTGCTCGCAACCAACACCTCGTCGCTACCGGTGACCGAGATCGCGGGCGCCGCGGACGGACCCGAGCGGGTCGTCGGCATGCATTTCTTCAACCCGCCGCCGCGCATGAAGCTGCTCGAGGTGGTGGCGGGCGAGCAGTCCGCGGCAGAGGCGCTGGCGCTCGCGCGCGCAGCCGGCGAGGCAATGGGCAAGCGCGTGATAGACGCCAGCGATGGCCCGGGGTTCCTCGTCAATCGCTGCAGCCGGCCGTTCGGGCTGGAGGCTTCTCGGCTCATGGTCGAGGGTGTCGCATCGGCCGAGGAAATCGACCGCATCTGCCGGCTGGGCGGTGGTTTTCGCATGGGCCCGTTCGAGCTCGCCGACCTCGTGGGGCTCGACACGCGGCTGTCCGTGGAGCGCTCTTTCTATGAGCAGAGCTACGGCGAGCCGCGCTGGCGTCCTGTGCCAATCACCGCGCGGCTGGTGGCGGCCGGCCACCTGGGACGCAAGACCGGCCTCGGGTTCTACGACTACCGCGACGGCGACTACCGGCTTCCGGATCCGGAGCCCTTGGAGGTGGGGGGCGGCGAGGGCCTGGTCGTGATCGCAGGCGATTCGGTTCTGGCATCGGAGCTGCGCCAGGCCGCCGCGGCCGCGGGCTACGAGGTGGCGGAGCCGGGCTCCTCGGATGAGGTGCCCGTTTTGATCGTCGACCTGACGGGAGGCGAGGAACCGGAAGCTCCGCTGCAGGGCGGCCCACAGCTGATCTGCTGCGCCACGGGCTCATTGGCGGCGCTCGACCCTGGGGGCGCAGCGGTCGGGTTTCACGCCTTGCCGCCGTTTGCGGAAGCGCAGCTGGTCGAGCTTGTGGCGGGGCCGGACACCGCTTCTGCGGCGGCGAACGCCGCGGGCGAGTTCTTTCGCGCACTCGGCAAAACCGTTGCCTGGGTCGGGGACTGCCCGGGGCTGGTGCTGGGACGGATCGTGGCCCAGCTCGTCAACGAGGCCGCCTTTGCCCTTGTCGAACGCGTCGGCAGCGCCGAGGACATCGACGCCGGGCTCGTCTACGGGATGAACTACCCCCGAGGGGCGCTCGAGTGGGGCGACCAGATCGGGCTCGACCACGTGCTGGCGATCCTCGACGGCCTCTACGAGGAACGCCACGAGGAGCGCTACCGTGCGGCGCCGCTGCTGCGACAGCTGGTGTGGACGGGCAGACTCGGGCGACCGACCGGGGAGGGTTTTTTCACGTACTGGGATACCGATTCATGAGAGCCGTCACCTTTCAAGCTCCGCGCTCGGTGCGGGTGGACGAGCGCCCCGCGCCCCAGCTGAGTGCGCCCCACGAGGCGCTGGTGAAGATCACCTGCAGCGGCATCTGCGGCTCGGATCTGCACATCTACCACGGGCGCGTGAAGATCGAGCCCGGCTTCACGATCGGCCACGAGTTCGTGGGCTCCGTGCTCGAGACGGGCTCGGCCGTCGCCGGGGTGCAGGCCGGGGACCGGGTGTGCGGGAGCTTTCACGCAGCCTGCGGCACGTGCTTCTTCTGTCTGGGCGGCAACTACCACAAGTGCGCGCGCTCGCGCACCTTCGGCCACGGCGCGCTGCTCGGCTCGCTGCCCGGCACGCAGGCCGAGGCCGCCGTGGTGCCGTTCGCCGATGTGACGCTTCGCCGGGTGCCGGAGGGGCTGTCCGACGAGATCGCGCTTTTTGCCGGCGACGTGATGGGCACTGGCTACCACGCCGTGCACGCGGCGGGGGTGGAGCCGGGACAGAGCGTGGCCGTGCTGGGCATGGGGCCCGTCGGGCTCAGCGCGGTCCAGGTCGCGCGCGCCGCCGGAGCGGGTCCGGTGCTGGCGGTCGACACGGTTGCCGAGCGGTTGGAGCTCGCGCAGCGCCTCGGCGCGATCCCGGTCCACCTGACCGAGCAGCAGCCGCGCGACGTCGCCAAGCAGCTCACCGAGGGCCGCGGCGTCGATGCCTCGATCGACGCGGTCGGCCACGCCGACGCGCTCGACCTCGCCCTACGACTGGTGCGCAACGCCGGCACGGTTGTGGTCTTGGGCGTCTACGCCGAGCCCTGCCAGGTCCACATGGGGCTCGTCTGGCTCAAGGCGCTGAATTTGCGCGCCGGGCCGGCGAACGTGATCGCCCATTTCGACCGTGTAATCGAGCTGCTGAAGGCGGGCGCGCTTGATCCCTCTCCCCTGATCACGCACCGCTTCTCGCTCGACGACGCGGCGGAGGCGTACGAGCTTTACGACCGGCGCGAGGCGATCAAGGTGGTGCTGGAGCCGTAGGGACCGTGCTCGGTGCCCGCATCGACGCGCGGGCGTGGCTATGCCCCGGGCGGTCGCTCAGAGCCGCGCCGCGTGCGGCCGCAGGCGCTCCAGATCGCGCACGATCAGACGGCGCCTGCGGGTCTCCAGCACCCCGAGCTCGCGCAGGGTGTGCAGGGCGCGTGCGGTCGACTCGCGCGATGAGGCGCTCCACGCCGCCAGCTCCTCCTGCGTGAGCGGAATCCCGACCTCGACCGCACCGTCGTCGCGCTCGCTTCCAAACCGCTCGGCCAGCTCGACGATCCGCGTGGCCACCCGGGCGAAGCTGCCGGCGGTCGCGAACTCGATCCGGCGCAGGTCGGCCAGGTGCAGCCGAGCCACCGCCATCTCGAGCAGCGCCAGCATCGCGTGGGGGTGCGCGGAGAGGAAACCGCGCAGGTCGGGCACTGCGATGACCAGGCCCTCCACCGCCTCGAGCGCAGTCGCGTTTGCAGAGCGCTCCGCCTCACGCACCGCCGACATCTCCCCGAGCAGGTCGCCCGGACCCAGCAGCGCGAGCACGACCTCGGCGCCCTCGGCGGCCGTCTTGTGAATCTTGACTGAGCCCTCCACGATCACGGTGGCGCTGTCCACCCGGTCGCCGCTGCGCACCAGCCACTCGCCCCGCGCCCAGCGGCGGATGTGCCCGGCGTCCAGGAGCGCGCGCCGCTCTTCTTCGAGCAGCGACTCCAAAAAGGTTTGTCGACTTGCTGCGCCCGGCCCCACAGCGCGCAAACTAGACGATCGGCCGTACGTGTCAAATGGCGTGGTACGGCCCCTTGGCCGGTCGTAGCTTGCCTCCCACAGCGGCGAACACCGGGTGAGCCGCAGAAGCCAAGAGGTAAGACACATGTTCTCCACCCAGCACATCACGAAGGTCACGGCGGTCGGCCTTGTGGTCGGTGCCATCGCAGCGCCCGCGGCGTCGGCGATGCCGATCGGAGGCATCTCCACGCAGGCGTCGCTCCACCGCGCTCCTGCGGCGCGGCAGACCAACTACATGGCGCGAGCGCAGCAGCTCAAGGGCGGCGGCTCGCGGCTCTACTACCGCAACATGAGCGTGGGCCAGCTCGCCGCGGACCTCGCTCCGCCGCCGAGCTTCAGCCGGCAAGACAAGCAGCTGGTTCCCAACTCGCCAACTCAGACCCCGACGACGATCGCGGTGGCGGTGCGGCACGCGAGTCCAAGCGCCGGGTCTGACTGGACCTACGCCGCGATCGGCGCAGGCGGTGCTCTGACCGTGGCGCTGATCGGGCTGGGCGGCGCATTGGCCATCTCGCAGCGGCGCTCGCGTAAGCCGACGGTGCTCGCCGCCCACTGATCCTCAAGCTTCAGGGCGCAGTTCCTCTGGTGCCACCGCTTCGGCGGTGGCACCACCATGTTGGGAGCGTCGAATCCCGAGGGGATCACCGACCCTGGCGCATGGGGGTCGCGGGTCCCTGGCGCATGCATACCGCACTAAATCGGAGCGCGATCCGGACCGGCGTGGCGTTAGTCATCCAGAGCGGGACAAACGCCAAGATCGCCGCAGCCGGTCGCGGCATTCGTGCGTTATGCATGCCCGATCCAGCCCTGCGCCCCGCCCGGCCTCGAACGGGCCGCCGGATCAGGCGGAGGGGCCCTCGGCCCGAGCTACGCCTCGAGGCCCTCGACCCCCGAGCTACGCCTCGAGCGCCTCGGCCAGCGCCGCCTCGGGCAGGGGCCCCGCGTCGCGCAGGTACCACTCCGCATCGAGCGCGGCCTGACAACCACTGCCCGCCGCGGTCACCGCCTGGCGGTAGGTGTGGTCGACGAGGTCGCCGGCCGCGAACACGCCTGTGACATTGGTGCGGGTCGAGCGGCCCTCGGTGACCACGTAGCCGTTGGCATCGGTCTGGACCTGGCCGGTCACCAGCTGTGACTGCGGCTCGTGCCCGATCGCGATGAACGCGCCGCCGACCTCGAGCGAGCGCTCGGAGCCGTCGACGCTGTTACGCAGCCGAGCGTGACCGAGCGAGCCGGCCTCGCCGGGCACGAACTCTTCGATCACGTATGGGACGAGCCACTCGATGTTGTCGATCGCGCGGGCACGCTCGAGCATGATCTTCGACGCCCTGAATTCTTCGCGCCGATGCACCACGGTCACGGTCGAGGCGAACTTCGAGAGGAACATCGCCTCTTCCATCGCCGAGTCGCCGCCGCCGACGATCACCGCCGGCACGCCGCGGAAGAAGGCCGCGTCACAGGTGGCGCAGTAGCTGACGCCGCGCCCGGCCAGCTCGTCCTCGCCCGGGATGCCAAGCTTGCGGTGCTGCGCGCCCATCGCGAGGATGACCGCCCGGCCGCGGTGGAGCTCGTCGCCGACCCAAACCTTGTGCAAGCCGCCCGCGGGCGCAAGCTCGACCTTCGTCACGTCATCGGTGACCAAGCGCGCGCCGAACCTCTCCGCCTGGTCGCGGAAGTACTGCATCATCTGCGGCCCCATGATCCCGTCGGGGAACCCAGGGTAGTTCTCGACATCGGTCGTCTGCTGGAGCAGTCCCCCCCAGGCGAACCCCTCGATCACCAGCGGTTCGAGATTCGCGCGCGCCGTGTAAAGCGCGGCCGTGTAGCCCGCTGGCCCGCTGCCGATGATGATGACCTTTTCGTGTTCGCGCTCTGCCATTACTTCACAAAGTATAGCTTAGGTTTGGGACGGTAAGGGGCCAAGCCCGGGACGGGTAAGGGAGCGAATCCGGGACGGTAGCGAGGCCGCGCTAAATGGGCGCGCCCTGCGCTGCTGGTCGCGGACCTGGGCGCGCCCTGCGCTGCTGGTCGCGGACCTGGGCGCGCCCTGCGCTGCTGGTCGCGGACCCGAACCTAGACAGTTCTACCCGACCGGCACCTCTCCCGGCCGTATACCTGGAGTTGCGCGCCAGCGCTGGACTGTTCGCCGCAGCTGGAAGTAGGCGATCCCCCCAGGCAGGGTCGGCAACCAGAAGGAGAACACCCGGTAGGCCAGCACCGAGACGATCGAGACCTGGACCGGGACGCCGAAGGCGCTGAAGGCGCCGATCATGCCGCCGTCCACCCCGCCGATCCCCCCCGGCAGCGGCAGTGTGTTGCCGAGCATGCCGACCAAGTAGGCCATCACGAGCTCGCCTTTGGATGGCGAGGCGCCGAAAGCGTGAAAACAGGCCCACAGCACCGCGACGTCGAAAGCCCACCACGCCACGGCCCCGAGCAGCTGCGGGTCGCGCGAGCGGATCAGTGAAAGCGCGGTGCGCACGCCGCTGCCGGTGGTCGCGGGCGCGGCGGCCACGTAGCGGGCCACCCGCGCAAGACGCCCCGACCCACTGCCCCAGCGACTGAGGCGCCTCTGCGGCTTGTTAGGCAGCAACGCGATGCCAAGGAAGACCGCGATCACGAGCGCGCCGAAGATCGTGGGCACCACGGTGATGCCGAACGGCGCGTTGCCCGGAAACGGGCCCACGTACAGGCCGAGGCCGGTGACCACCAGCGCCGCCATATAGACGCCGTAGAGCAGGGCCATGAAGGCGATCAGGCGGCACGCCACAGTGCGCGCTTCGAGCCCCGACCGCCGCAGCGCCCACGCGGTCAGCGCGATTCCCCCCGCGCCCGCCGAAGCCAGCACCCTCGTCGCGGCCACCCCCGCCATCGTGATCTGGTAGCTCTCGCGCCACCGTATGCGGGGATTGCCGCGCGCGAACACGGCCCGGAACAACACCATGTAACCGAGGAACGAGCACACCTCGAGCGCCGCGCCGAAGGCGAACCACCAGGGGTCTCCGTGCTGGATCCGATGCCAGGTCTGCCGCAGGCCGAGCAGCTTCGGCAACACGAAGTAGAGCAATCCGATGGAGACGATCACGAACGCTGCCGAGGCGAGCACGCGCCTGCGCGTGACGCGGATCCGGATCGGCCCCGAGACGCTCGCGGAAGACTCCTGCGCAGCCCCCGAGGAACCGCCGGAGTCCGACGGATCGCCGGTCATCGCGCGGCCCCCACCCCGGTCATCGACCGGCCCCCAAGCGGCCCCAAACCGCCCCCGCAAACCGCCCCCCCAAACCGCTCATCAAGTGGCCGCCAAACGCTCGAGGCGCTGCACGGCGCGCGAAAGCCGGCGCGCCGCGGGGACGACGCGCGGGGCGCCGCGACGAACAGCCTGCTCCAGCGCCACACCGCCGATCAGGTCGATCACGTAATGCTCCCCCAGGTACACGAGCGCCACCGCGAGCGCCGTCGAGTAGCCCCACCCCAGAGCGCCCGGCCCCGGGCCCACCTCCGAGAGCAGTTCGGCCGCCATCAGCGACGTGGCGAGGTGTAGCGACGGCATCGCAGCAAGCGGATTGCCTCCGAGCAGCTTGAAGAGGCGCGGCCACCATCTGCCCCAGAACTGCGGGCCGTACTCGATCATCATGCGCCGCACGGCCAGCGCGTGGCCGTCCTCGAGCGCTCCGTGCTGCGCCGCCCACCAGGGCGGCGCGGTCGGCACCGCCCAGTAGAAGACCGCGCCGATGTTGAACACGGCGTACATGCGCGCCGCCGCCGAGGTGAAGCGGTCGCGGCCGTCGCGGTCAAGCCACCACACGTACGCCACCGCCCCGTGGGGAACCGCGAACCACAGCCAATGGCACCAGGCCAGGAATCGCTCGAAGCGCCTGATCTCGCCCGGCCTGCCGAAGGTGTGCTGGAGGCGAACGGTCGGCGCAACACCCAACCCGAGCGTGCGGTCGATCGCGATGGGGTAGTCGATCCGCACCCGTTCGGCAAGCCGTTCGGGGTCGTCATGAGGCATCTCGTAGGCCGCCACGTAGGCCCACATGTTGAGCGCCACCACGGCCACGTCGCGGACCCGGCTGCGCTTGTACAGCACACACACGGCAAGCGGCGTCAGCGCCGCGCTTGTCAGGACTGTGGCCGGCGAAAGCTTCAGCCGTCGCCTCAACGCCGGCGCCGCCACGCCCGCCCCGAGGAGACCCCAAGCAATCGCTCTGATCCCCCTCGACTCGCGCAAGGCAGGCCAGTATACGGGCGGGTATCGCGCGGCTCCGGTGGCGCTGGGACCCCAGGTATCGCGCGGCTCCGGTGGCGCTGGTACCCCGGTATCGCGCGGCTCCGGTGGCCTTCGCGCCCCACAGATCTCGGTGCCCCGGAGCACGTACGACCCGCCCGCAAGCCGCCCGGACGCCGCGTGGCCTCACAGTCGACGGATAGAATGCCCCGCGCTTTGGGAGCCGAGCCGACACGCCGCCGCCTGCACCTGCGCAAGCACTGGCCCGCGACCTTCACGCTCGTCCTGGGCGCAACGGTGGCCTGCTCCCTGCTGCTCGCCCCCGCTGCCTATGCCAACTTCTTTACGCCCAAGTCGGGCGGTTCGCCCAACGCGAACCAGATCGACTCGCTCTACAAGATCATCATCTACATCGCGGCGTTTGTCCTCGCCGTGGTGCTGGGCACGCTGCTGTACTCGGTGTACAAGTTCCGCGCCAAGAAGGTGCGGGTGGCGGCCCAGATCCACGGCAACACGCGCCTCGAGGTGAGCTGGACGATCGCCGCCGCGCTGATCCTGGTGGCGATCACCGTGGTCACCTTCGTCAAGCTCGGCGGCATCATCAACCCGCCGAATTCCTCGGCCTCGACGTCGTTCCTATCGGCCGCGGTCAACGAGCCTTCGCCCCCCAACGGCAAGAAGCTCGAGATCTGCGTCACCGGCCGGCAATTCATCTGGGAGTACTTCTACGGGAATGGCTGCGAGAAGGACCGCTGGACCAAGAAGCTGCCCTACTCCTACCAGGAGATGGTCGCGCCGGCCGGTACCACGGTGATCCTGGTGATCCAGTCGATCGACGTGATCCACTCGTGGTGGGTGCCTACGCTCGGAGGCAAGGTCGACGCCGTGCCCGGATATACGACGTACACGTGGTTCAAGGCCAAGCCCGGCCTCTATCACGGCCAGTGCGCCCAGCTGTGTGGCCGCCAGCACGCCTTCATGACCGCGCTCGTGCATGTGGTCAGCCCGAGCAAGTACCAGGCCTGGCTCAAGCAGCAATCGACCGCGATCAACAACGCCAACGACCAGGTCGGCAAGCTGCGCCAGGAGCTCACCTCACAGGGAGAGCTCTAGCCGATGTCGGCGACCGCCACCTCACCCGCTGCCGCCCAGACCGCCGAACTGCGCCCGGTGCCGCAGGTGGTGGCGCACGCCCCGGAGCGCCCACGCACGCGGCTGCGATGGATCGACTGGGTGGTCACGACCGACCACAAGAAGATCGGGATCATGTATCTGGTCCTCACGTTCGTGTTCTTCATGCTCGGCGGCGTCGAGGCGCTGTTGATGCGGGTGCAGCTGGGGGTTCCGAGCAACACCCTGCTCACCGGCGAGCACTACAACGAGCTGCTGACCATGCACGGCACGACCATGGTCTTCCTGTTCGTCGTGCCGGTGATGGCCGGCTTTGCCAACTACTTCGTGCCGCTGATGATCGGCGCGCGGGACATGGCCTTCCCGCGCCTGAATGCGCTCTCGTTCTGGCTGCTGCTGTTCGGCGGCATCGTCTTCTACGCGACCTTCTTCTGGCAGCCCCCAGAGGCCGGCTGGTGGAGTTATCCGCCCCTGTCGAGCATCCAGTTCTCGCCCTCGGGCGGTCAGGACGCCTGGATCTTCCTCATCCACCTGACCGGCATCTCCTCGTTACTCGGCGCGATCAACTTCTACGTCACGATCGTCAACATGCGCGCGCCCGGCATGTCCTGGGGGCGCCTACCGCTGTTCGTGTGGGCGATCCTGGTCTACGCAATCCTGCTGATCATTGCCCTGCCGGTGGTCGCAGCGGCGGTAACGATGCTGTTGACCGACCGCCACTTCGGCACGCACTGGTTTGACCCCGCCGCCCACGGCTCGCCCGTGCTGTGGCAGCACCTGTTCTGGTTCTTCGGCCACCCCGAGGTCTACATCATGGTGCTGCCCGGCTTCGGGATCATCTCCGAGGTCATCCCGGTGTTCTCGCGCAAGCCGATCTTCGGCTACAAGGCCGTCGCCGCCTCGACCGCCGTGATCGCCTTCCTCGCCACGCTGGTGTGGGCCCACCACATGTTCGCCTCGCCCGTCCCGATCGTGGTGCTCGGCTTCTTCATGCTGAGCTCGTTTTTGATCGGGATCCCAACGGGGGTGAAGATCTTCAACTGGATCTCGACCTTATGGCGCGGCTCGATCGTGCCCACCACGGCCCTGTACTACGCGGTCGGCATGATCGCCGTGTTCACCGTCGGCGGCATCACCGGGATCTTCTTGGCGGTCTTCCCCGTGGACTGGCAGCTCACCGACACCTACTTCGTCGTCGCCCACTTCCACTACACGATCTTCGGCGGCGCGATCTTCCCGATCTTCGCCGGGCTCTACTACTGGTTCCCCAAGATGTCGGGCCGCTTCCTCAACGAGCGCATGGGCAAGGTCTCCTTCTGGCTCGTCTTCATTGGCTTCAACGCGACCTTCCTGGTCCAGCACGCACTGGGGCTCTCCGGCATGCCGCGACGCATCTACACCTACCAGCCCGACCTCGGCTGGTCGACGTACAACTTGATTTCGACCATCGGCGCCTTCATTCTTGCGGCGGGTGTGCTTGTTAGCATCGTCAACGTGGCTCGGAGCCTCAAGGTGGGTGCAATCGCAGGACCGGACCCATGGAAGGCGAACACACTCGAGTGGTTCACCTCCTCCCCCCCGCCGCCGAACAATTTCGACGCCATTCCCCGTGTCCGCTCGATCGAGCCGATGCGCGACATTCGTCGCCAGATAGAGCGTGAGACCGGCGTCAGGCAGAAGAGTGGCGGCGGCGAACGGTTCGTACGGACGTGAGTAGCACGAAGGCTCGGGCGCTGGACACGCCGGCCGGCGAGGTCGTCCGCCGTGGCGTCTCGCTCTCGGGCCGGTGGCAGGTCGTCGCCGACTACTTCGAGCTGACCAAGCCGAAGGTCCAGACCCTGCTGCTGTTCACGACCGTCGCGACGATGGAGGTCGCGGGCAGCCCGTCGGCGGCCAAGATCGCGCTGACCTGTCTCGGTGGCTACCTGTCCGCGGGCGGCGCAGGCGCGGTCAACCATTGGTTCGACCGCGACATCGACGCACGCATGCGCCGCACCGCAAGCCGGCCGATCCCCGCCGGCCGGATCGCGCCGTGGGCCGCGCTGGTCTTCGGCTGTACCCTCGCCGCGCTTTCGTTCCTCGAGCTGTCGCTGACCGTGAACGTGCTGGCGGCCGCGTTGGCGCTGTCGGGCTTTGTCGGCTACGTAGGCGTCTACACGATCTGGCTCAAGCGCCGCACGCCCCAGAACATCGTCATCGGCGGCGCCGCCGGCGCCGTCCCGCCGCTCGTCGCCTGGGCGGCCACGCGCGGCTCACTGTCCTGGACCGCGTTCTACCTGTTCATGATCGTCTTCTACTGGACACCGCCGCACTTCTGGGCGCTCAGCCTGCTGATGAAAGACGAGTACGCGCGCGTGGGCGTGCCGATGATGCCGGTCGTGCGCGGCGAGCATGAGACCCGCCGTCACATCGTGCTCTACACGCTGCTGCTGTACGCGATCACCCAGCTGCCGTTCTGCGTCGGGGCCTTCGGCTTCAAGTACCTGGGGGCGTCGCTCGTGCTGGGGCTAGCGTTCATCGCGGGCGCGATTCGCCTGTACCGCAGGGCAGACCGTCGTGCGGCGCTGCAGCTCTACCTGTTCTCGCTCGCCTACCTCGCGCTGCTGTTCGGCGCGATGGTGGTCGACGTGAAGTTGTAGCCTCCAAGCGCATGGATCGCAGGCTCGCACGCAAGAACATCCGCTCCGGCCTGATCGCCGGCGCGATCTGCGTGATCATGTTCGGCCTGACCTTTCTCGCGGCCGCGATCTACGTGCATCCGTGAGCTACTTCCCGGACGTCGAGGGCACGGAGACCCCGCCCCCGGGCGAGGAGATCCATCTTCCCGGCCCTTCGATCCTGCCGATCATCACGGCCGCCGCGATCACGCTGATCGTGATCGGAACCACGGTCGGGATCGAGCTGATCATCATCGGCGCGATCGTGCTCATCGTGTGCGTATTCCGCTGGGTCTCGGGCACCAGCCGGGACGTCGCGTCGCTGCCTGAAGAGCACACGCATTAGTCGCGCGTAGCGGGGTAACACAAAGGTGTGGGTCCCCGCACCGCCCCAGCCCACGCTTCATCTGCACGCCTCGGCCCCGCGGGGCGTCCCCACGGCGTTGCCGGCCAGGCCCGGGCGGCCTTGGCGCGGGTCGCCGGCGGCAGTCTGCTGAAGCTGCCGCTGCGGGTGCGTTTCTGGGATGGCAGCGAGCTCGCCTGCGCCGGTGCCGAGCCGACGCTTGAAATTCGCGACACCGCCGCCATCGCCCACCTCCTCTACGCCCCCTACCAGCTCGGCCTGGCGCGCGCCTGGGTCACCGGGAAGCTCGGCTTCGAAGGCGACTTCGAGGCACTGCTGGCGCTGCGGCGCGAGCTCGAGTCGCTGACGCTGTCACCGCTCGACCAGGCTCGCCTGGCGCTGGCCGCGCTGCGGCTGGCCGGCAAGCCCGCGCTCCGCCCCCCGCGCGTACCCGCGAGCGAGGCCCGCCCGCGCGGACGGCTTCACTCGCTCGCCCGCGACCGCAGCGCGATCAGCCACCACTACGACATCTCGAACCGCTTTTACCGGCTGCTGCTCGGCCCGAGCCTGGTCTACTCCTGCGCGCTTTTCGACTCCCCCGCGGACACGCTCGAGACGGCTCAGGAGCGCAAGCTCGAGGCGATCTGCTCAAAGCTCCGGCTCGAGCCCGGCGAGCGGTGCTGGACATCGGCTGCGGCTGGGGCTCTCTGCTGCTCCACGCGGTGCACCACCACGGCGTGCGTGGCGTCGGCGTCACGCTCTCGCAGGCGCAGGCCGAGCTCGCGCGCGAGCGAGTGCGCCAAGCGGGGCTCTCCGACCACATCGAGATCCGGGTCACCGACTACCGCCGGCTCTCCGACGGCCCGTACGACAGGATCGCGAGCATCGGCATGTATGAGCACGTCGGCCGCTCTCACTACCGCGAGTACACGCGCAAGGTGCGCTCGCTGCTGCGACCGGGCGGACTGTTCCTCAACGCCGGCGTGGCCCGCCTGCACTCGAGCCTCGAGCGCGGGCCCACCTTCATCAACCGCTACGTGTTCCCGGACGGCGAGCTACATCCGCTGAGCGCCCTGATCGCCGGGCTCGAGCAGGCCGCGCTGGAGGTCCGGGCACTCGAGTCCTGGCGCGAGGACTACGGGCGCACGCTTCGCTGCTGGCACCGCAACCTGGTCGCCAACCGCGCCGCGATGGAGCTCGAGGTCGGCCCCGAGCGGACGCGCGTGTGGGAGCTCTACACGCTGGCCTGCGCGCTCGCGTTCGACGACGGCGAGATCACCAACTACCAGCTGCTGGCGGAGCGCTAGCGGCGCTAGCTCAGGCGGTCTGCTCGGCCACCTCGGAGGTGGCCCCATCGGTGGTCCAGCAGCGCACGATGTCGCGCATCGACAGCACCCCCAGGAGCTCGGAGCCGTCGACCACCACCAGGTGGCGAAAGCCCCCGCGCACCATGGCCTGGGCGGCGCGCTCGAGCGACCAGTCGGGCTGGGCGAAGGTCAGGTTCTGGGTGAGGTGGTCGGCGACCAGCTCTCTGTCAGGGTCCTGACCCGCGCCGACCGCGTGCAGCATGTCGCGCTCGGTGATGACGCCGGGGCCGGGAGCGTCGGGGTCGATCACGATCGCCGCGCCCACGTTACGCGAGCACATCTGGGCGGCCGCTTCGCGCAGGCTATGGCCCGGCCCCACGGTGAGAACGACGCTGGACATCCCATCGCGTACCTGCATGGACTCCTCCGCATGGTCGGGTTACGAGCCGGTTCCATCATATCGTGACGATCGGCTCAAGCATTTGGACGGCCGGCGCACATGTGCGCCGGCCCCGGCCGGAACATGTTCCGGCCGGCC
>JAVKSP010000067.1:0-17797 GCA_039583645.1 Solirubrobacteraceae bacterium | reverse complement strand
GCGCACATGTGCGCCGGCCGTCCAGTTGATCTAAGAGCTCAGGCGCCGCCGTAGGTGACGATGAGGTCCGTGATCACGCCGAGCAGGAACCCGGTCGAGATCATCACCAGGCCGAGCTCGCGGTAGCCGAGCCGACGCACCCCGGTCCAGATCTCGCCGATCACGTACAGGATCGCGCCGCCCGCGATCGCGTAGAAGGCCAACTCGAGCGGCTGGCTGGTGACGCCGAAGCCGACCAGCGAGCCCAGGAAGGTGGGTCCGCCGCCGATCAGTCCGGCCAGCCCGAGCCACCGCCAGGACGGCTTGACACCACCGAGGGGCCCGACGATGCCGAATCCCTCGGTCGCGTTGTGGAGCGCAAAGCCGATGATCAGCACGGTGGCGAGGCTGATCGCGCCGGACCTCGCGGAGACCCCGATCGCGAGTCCCTCGGCGAAATTGTGGGTGCCGATTGCGGCGGCGATCACCAGTCCCGTGCGCAGCGCCCGCCGGCGGGCATCGTCGCGCTCGCTCACCAGCATCGCGGCATCGACGCCCGCCGCCTCAGCGGTGCCGCCACCGGCGATCGGCGGCCTGCGCGCGCCGAGTGGCCGCAGTCGCCGCTCCAGCGACGCGATGCCGACGCTGCCGGTGAAGAACCCGGCGGCGAGCAGCACCACCAACAGCACGAGATGCGAGACCGATCCCTGTCCGTGCTTGACGGCATGCAGCGCGGTGGTGACGATCCCGATCCCGTTCGAGAGCACGTCCATGAAGATGAAGGCGAGCACGCCCACCGAGAACATGGCGAGCGCCACCCGCGAGCGGCTCGAAAGCGCCGGTACCCGCCCCACGGGAAGACCGATGTAGATCGTGAACCCCGCGAGGGCGCCGAGGATGATCGTGTGAGCTAGAGACACGCGGAACGGTCGGTTAGGAGACCCTAATGCACCCTACCACCTTAGGTCGCCCTAAGTCCAAGTCGGCGGCTAGGAGATGTCAGCCGGGTTACCCGTTTACCGCACCCCGGCAAACGCCGTAGCGGCGTACCGGACGGCGTTGTCCGCTACCGGGTGGCGCAGCGCCACGGTGATACGTTAGGCCCAAGCATTCCGACCAGGAGGGAAGAGACGGCAGATGGCTGTTTATGCGGTTGTTGACCCCGCGACGGGCGAAACGGTCAGGGAGTATCCGACGATCGGCGACGACGAGCTGAAGGACGCGATCGCGCGGGCCGACAAGGCCCATCGCGAGTGGTCGTCCTCGACCACCGTCAAACAGCGCGCGGAGCTGGTCCGGCGGGTCGGGGAATTGCACGAGGAGCAGCGCGAGCGGCTGGCCGAGATCATCGTCCGGGAGATGGGCAAGCCGGTCGAGCAGGCGCTCGGGGAGATCGATTTCTGTAAGGCGATCTACGAGTTCTATGCCGACAACGCCGAGGACCTGCTGGCGGATGAGCCGATCAAGTTGCTCGACGGCGAGGGGTCGGCGTTCATCCGGCGCAGCTCGTTCGGCGTGCTGCTCGGGATCATGCCCTGGAACTTCCCCTATTACCAGGTGGCCCGCTTCGCGGGACCCAACCTGGTGATCGGCAACACGATTCTGCTCAAGCACGCACCACAGTGCCCCGAATCGGCCGCGGCGATGGAGCAGATGTTCCACGAGGCCGGGTTTTCCGACGGCGCCTACGTCAACATCTACGCGACCAACGAGCAGATCGAGTCGGTGATCGCCGACCCCCGCGTGCGGGGCGTGTCGCTGACCGGATCTGAGCGGGCGGGCACCGCGGTGGCCCAGATCGCCGGCCGCCATCTGAAAAAGGTGGTGCTCGAGCTGGGCGGCTCGGACCCCTTCATCGTGCTGAAGACCGATGACCTCGACGCCACCGTTGAGCATGCGGTCGAGGCCCGGCTCGACAACACCGGCCAGTCGTGCAATGCGGCCAAGCGCTTCATCGTGGTCGACGAGCTGTACGAGCCGTTCCTGGAGAAGTTCACGAGCGCGCTGACGGCGGTCAAGCCCGGGGATCCCCGATCGCCCGAGACCACGATCGGCCCGCTTTCGTCGAGCACGGCGGCCGAACGACTCGAGGGTCAGGTTCGCCGGGCCGTCGAACAGGGCGCCAAGCTGATCGCAGGCGGCGAACGCGAGGGCAACTTCTTCTCCCCCACGGTGCTCACCGACATCACCCCCGACAATGACGCCTACCGGGAGGAGTTCTTCGGGCCGGTCGCGCAGGTCTATCGGGTCAGGTCCGAGGACGAGGCGATCGCCCTGGCCAACGACACCCCGTACGGTCTGGGGTCATACGTCATGACCACGGATGAGGAGCAGGCCCGGCGGGTCGCGGACAAACTCGACACGGGCATGGTGTTCATCAACGTCGTCGGAGCCGACGGTGCCGAGCTCCCCTTCGGAGGCGTGAAGCGCTCTGGTTTCGGCCGCGAGCTGGGCCGTTTCGGCGCCGATGAATTCGTCAACAAGAAGCTCGTCCGGATCGGCGGCTGATACCAGGCTTGCGGACTAGACCCAGCTGATCCCACCCAGGTCGGGGCGCTGCACGCCCGCGGGCAGCCTTCCCTCGTGCTCGAGCTTGTCGAGATGGGCCTCGAGCGTGATCGCGGCGGGAAAGCGCAGCTCGTCCGGGACGTCGGCCCACGCCGCGTCCAGCAGCTCGTCGACGCTGCGCGCGCCCGCCTCGAGCGCGGTCACGAGGCGGGCTTCGCGCTCGCGGCGGTGGGCGATGTACTCCTGGAGCTTCCTCCCGGCGTCGGGGACGAGCGGCCCATGGCCAGGACACAGCACGGCGGGCTCGCGCGCGCGCAGGCGCTCTAAGCCCTCCAGGTAGGCTGCGAGCGCACCGGGATACGGCGCCACGAACACGCTTCCCTCGCCGAGCACCGCGTCCCCGGTCAGGGCGGCGGCATCGCTGATGTACGCCAGGTGATCGCGCGCGTGCCCGGGAGTCGCGATCACCTCGAGCGGCCCGAACGCGTCACTTTCGCCCAAGCGCTCGTCCACCGGTCCGCGCGCCGCCCCCACCCGGACGTCGGGGTAGCGCGCCCGCATCGCCGCCACGGCCTGGGCGTGGTCGGCGTGGTCGTGGGTCAGCGCGATCCCCCCCAGACCGCCGCGCCGCTCAATTTCCGCTTCGAGCGCTTTCAGATGCTCGGGCAGCTCCGGCCCGGGATCGACCAGCCAGGCTGGATCGCGCGCCACGAGCCATGAATTGGTGCCCTGCAGCGTGAAAGGCCCTGGATTGTCGGCGCGGATGCCGGCGATGTCATGACCGGGAACCTCGATCCGCGCCACCGGCTCGCGCCAGATCTAAACACCGAACCGGAGGATGCTCGCGAACCCGGCCAGCAGGCAGTAGATGGCGAACGGCGTGAGCGAGCGGCGGGCGCGGAAGTAGCGCATGAGGTACCGCACGGCGAAATACGCGGTGACGCCCGTGATCAAGAAGCCCACGAGAACCTGACCGTGAATGTGGGCGGCGGCGTGGCCGGTGAGGTCGGGGAGCTTCAGCACGCCCGCCGCGAGGATGGGCGGCGTGGCGAGCAGGAAGGCGAAGCGGGCGGCGTCCTCGCGGTCGAGGCCGCGCCAGATCCCGCCCGCCATCGTGATGCCGTCGCGGCTGATTCCCGCAAACAGCGCCGCGATCTGAAGTATTCCCACGACCACGCTGTCGACGAAGGGGATGCGCGAGATGCGCACATCGGATGCATAGGCGGCGGCGAGCTCCTCGGCAGAGCGCGGATCGCGGCGGGAGCGGTAGGGCCCCTGGCCCTGGACACCGAACTCGTTCGAGGCCCCCGCGATCGGCGGACCCTGCCCTGCAGCAACCCCGGCGGCCACGGGGGCAGCCTCTCTGCGGCGCCGGCGGCGGGCGCGGGCGGCCTCCGCGCGGCGGGCAGTGCGCTCGCCTGCGAGCAGGATCAGTCCGTTGATGAACAGGAAGATGCTTGCTGCGAGCGGCTTCGCGAACAGGGTGCGGAAGGTGTGCTCGAGCAGCAGCCCGGTCAGACCGACGGGGATCGTGGCCACGATGATCAGCCACGCGAGGCGCTCATCGGAACCGATGACGCTGAAGCTGCGGCCCTCAATACTGCGGGCCGCACTGCGGAAGAAGCCGCGGATGATGCGAATCCAGTCGGCGCGGAAGAACCACAGCAGGGCGAGCGCGGTTCCGACGTGCAGAGCCACGATGAAGGCGAGGTACCAGGAGCTGCCGCTGTTCTGCTGCGCGGACTGGGTGACCATGGTCTGCCAGCTGCCGCCGATCCAGGCCGGAACCAGCACCGAGTGCCCCAGGCTCGAGACCGGAAACAGCTCGGTGATGCCCTGGATGATCGCGAGCACTATCGCTTGGAGGTAGGACAACATCGCTTAGGCAGTCTGGCGGTTGTGGATCAGATCAGGCTTAAGGGCGGGCGCCCGTCCCCTGCGTCCGCACAAGCGTGACAGATCGTGGCGGCGCTCGTCCGCCGCAGTCTACGGCCGCCCCGCGACGGGATCCCAGACTGCCATTTCCGACCCTCCCACCTTGGGCGACTCCGAGGTGATCCGGTGCATGAGCACGTAGAAGCGGTGGAGCTCGGGGTAGAGGATCGGCTTCCCGTTGGTCATCACAGCGCACGAAAGGCCGCGCTCGGGGTCCGCCCAGGCCAGCATGTTGGTGAAGCCGAGGTGGCCGAAGGCATGCTGGGTGTCGCGCCCGTAGAGGCTCAGCACCTGCGCCCCCAGCATCAGCCCGTATCCGAAGCGAGTGGGGAAGCCGAGCGAGAGATCGACCTCCAGATGCGATTGTTCGGTCAGCGCACGGCGCACGGTCTCGGGCCGCATCACCCGCACCCCATCAAGTTCGCCGCCGCGCCGGAAGATCTCGTAGAAGCGCGAGAGCCCTTCGGCGGGTGTGACGATGTTCGCGGACGGAACGATCGCCGTGAGGAAGCGCGAGTCGTTGGACGCATCGACGAGCTCGTCGAGCGGCAGACCGAGGGCGCGCGTGAACAGGTTGGACAGCGGCGGTGCCGTGGGCGGGCCGGTCAGGTAGTTGAGCGCGACCTGGTCGACGTCGCTGTGGTCGACTCCGTAGTTGGTCCAGCGGAACCCGAGTGGGCGCAGGATCTCCTCGGCGAGCACCGTGCGGATGTCCTTGCCGGTGACCCGGTACACAACCTCGCCCAGGATGAAGCCGCCCGAGACAGCGTGATAGGCGAGTAGCCGCCCGGGCTTGGCGAACGGTCGGGCGTCGCACAGCGTGCGAACCAAAAAGTCGCGGTCACCGACGCGGTCGAGGTCGAACGCGGCCTTCGGGAGGTTGGGCACGCCGGCGCGGTGCGCCAGCACGTGCGCGATCGTGATCTCGCCCTTGCCGTGGCGGTCGTACTCGGGGATGTAGTGGGCCACGGGACGGTCGAGCTCCAATGCTTCGCGTTCGGCGAGCATGTGCACGACAAAGGCGGTGATCGCCTTCGCCCCGGAGTAGATGAGAAACGGCGTCGCAGACGTCGCCGGGACCTTTTCGGCCTCCTTGGGATCCTTCGGCCCGTTGCCGCGGGCGTGCCCGATCGCACGGTTGAGCACGACCGCACCCTGGCGGCGCACGCACACCTGTACCGCCGGATGAACGCCGCTTCGGTACACGGCGACGGCCGCTTCCCAGATCCGCTGCACCGCCTCCCAGGTCAGGCCGCCATCGGCAGGGTCCTGCTCGGCGCCGACCGAGGTGACCGCGGCGAGATCGTCGGGAAGGCGGATCCGCCGCAGCGGGTCCGGGACGAGCGGCAGCCTGGGGATCTGGGGAATGCGCGGCAACTAGCCGGACCGTTTGAGCTTGCCGTGGCGCTTTGCGTAGCGTTCGCCCGCCCGGAAGATGCCCAGCCCAATGGGGATTGCAAGGGCTCCAAGCAGCAGCAGCGGCCAGATCTCGCCCCAGTTTGCGCCGAGGCCACGGCCGTCGAGCACCGCGCCGCGTATTCCCCGGAGCGCATATGTTGCGGGGGAAATCGTCGCGAACCATTGCATCCACTGAGGCATCACCGACACCGGGTAATAGACACCGGATACGACCAGCAGGCAGCCTTGGGCGATGAAGCCGAGCTGGGCGCCTTTCTCCGGGGAGATCAGCGGCAGCACGGCGGTCACCATGCCGATGCCGACGAACGACACGGAGGCAATCGCAAGTAGCACCAGCGCGGTGAGGAAATCCGCGTGCGGGAAGTGAAGTCCAAAGAACAGGCCCACTACGACAAATAGCAGCGCGGTGCGCAGGACGCCGTAGAGGATCGCGAATACGCCCATGCCGCCGAGGTGGACGGCGCGTGCCAGCGGCGCCATGAACGTGTATTCGATCGTTCCTTCCCAACGCTCCCAGGCGACGGTCTCGGTAAGGATCTCGAAAATGATCCCGAGGTAGGACCAGATCACCGCGCCGATCAGCAGGCTGGTGGTCTCGCGTGAGACGTTGAGGTGACCCCCTGTCGCGCGCACCCCCTTGGCGATGAACACCACCGTGAGCGTGTTCGCCACCGTCCAGAGAAAGAACGCCAGCTCCCACCAGCCGTAGCGTTTGATGAGGTAGGCGTTGCGCTCGACCACGCCGCCCAGTCCGATCAGCTGGGCACGCAGCTCTCGGCGCCCGCGGGCGCCGCGTCCCAACGACGTCATGCCCTCACCTCCTCGTTCTCCTCGTCGGCGAGCGCGCTGCCGGTGGCGGCGAAGAACGCTCCCTCGACGCTGTCGGCGCCAAAACGCGCCGCAAGCTCGTCGGGCGGCGCCAGGGCTACGAGACGACCGGCGTGAAGCACGCCGATCCGTTCCGCCAGCGACTCGGCCTCGTCGAGGTCGTGCGTGCAGAGCAGGACCGTCGTGTCCTGGCTCCTCCGCAGCTCGCGGATGAAAGCCTGGACCTCGCGCTTCGAGCGCGGATCGAGACCGGTGGTCGGTTCGTCGAGCAACAGCAGCACCGGTGAGGTCAGCAGAGCCCGAGCCAGCGCCACCTTCTGCTGCATGCCACGGCTGAGATCCTGCATCGGCGCGGAGGCTCGCGTCACGGGGAACCCGACCCGCTCGAGAATCTCGGGGATGCGTGAGCGCGTGATGCGCGGCGTCAACCCATAGAAGCGCGCGGCGTAGGAGAGGTTCTCATTCGCGGACATGCGCTTGAAGAACGACGCCTCGACCGAGACCCGGTTGACCAACCGGCGCACCGCTCCCGCATCGCGCACCACATCGTGGCCAAAGACCTCGGCGCGGCCGGCGTCGGGCAGCAGCAGGGTCGACAGCACGCGGACCAGGGTCGACTTTCCGGAGCCGTTCTGACCGATGATCGCCACGCATTCCCCGTGCCCCACCGTCAGCGACACCTTGGCCAGGGCCATGACAAGCTCTCCCCGCGCGCGGCGGCGATCAAAGCGCTTCTCCAGATCAACTACATCGACTGCGTACAACGTTGCTCCTTCGGGACGGCATGGCGACGGGACCCGACCGAGGCGGAGCTCGGCCTGGGCGGATGGTGTGTCACCTTCGGAGCAACATCTTGCCGCCAGCGTACCACCGGCGCGCATGACCGCAAGCCGGGCGGTCGGCGGCGCCGGCGCCCAGGCGCGCGCTCGCCCCCTGGGCTCACTCGGGTGCCAGCAGAGACTCGAATCGCGGGTCAGCGCGAAGCGAGGCGAAATCCTCGTCCTCGCGCGCCCAAGCCGACGCTTTGCGGTCCAGTTCGACCGCCTGCCTCAGCTCGGCGAGCGCCTGCTCGCTCCGGTCTGCGATCGCTTCGAGACAGGCGAGGTTGTAGTGCAGCGCGGCGGACTCGGGATATCTGGCGAGTCCCTCGGCGAGGATTTCTCGGGCCCGCTCGGGTTCGCCGCGCATGAGCGGAGTGGCCCGGAATACCCATTCCCAAGCCGAGGGCTCGAACGTGGGCGGACCGCCGAAGCTCAGCACAGTGGTGCCTGGCTCCGCGGCTACCGCGTGTCGGTGAGAGGCGGGATCGGGCACGAACACATAGGTGCCATTGGGGCAGTCGTACTGATTGCCGTCGATCGTGAACGTCGCACGCCCGGCTGCGACGAAGTAGAGCTCCTCATGAACCTGCTCGGTGTGAGGCTCGACGACGTCCTGGCCGGCCTCGCGCGCGGTGTACGCGTTACATCCGAACGCCCGCACGCCCAGAGTCAGCCTGACCGGGTGCCAGATCAACGACCCCGGCCCGGGGATCGACTCGAACTGCTCGAGCCGCATGACCTTTGGCGGCTGCGATGCCATCGCCGCTGAGGGTATACCGTGAGCGAGCTAGGGCATCCCCGCGAAGCTGGACGAGCGAATGGATAGAGAACAACTGCGAGCGGCACAGAAGCCGATAAAGGACCGCTACAAGCGGGAGCCCGAATCTGCCCTGGTGACGCTACGAGCCGAGGGACAGCTGGATGAAGGCGAGATCGCCTGCTCAGTGGCAACCGGGCGCGCGCTGGTCGAGGCGGGGCTGCACCCCGCCACCGGCGGCACGGGCTCACTGGCGTGCTCGGGCGACATGCTGCTGCAGGCACTGGTGGCGTGCGCTGGCGTCACGCTGCGGTCGGTTGCAACCTCGCTGGAGATCCCGGTCGGCGGGAGCGTGCGAGCCGAGGGCGAGCTCGATTTTCGCGGCACCTTGGGCGTCACAAGCAGCGAGGAGGCGCCGGTCGGATTTCGTTCCATCCGGCTGACGTTCGACCTCTCCGGCGAGGCGACATCGGAACAGCTGGCCACGCTGCTGCGCCTCACAGAGCGCTACTGCGTCGTCTACCAGACGCTCGCACAGGGGGTGCCCGTGACCATCTCGAGTAGACAAGCAATGGCCGCCGTCTCGGGCGAGTGAACGATCGCTTGCCCAAGACCGCGCCCTCCGGCCGCCAGATCGAGCTTCGCCACGACGACCAACGAGCTGTCGTGGTCGAGGTTGGAGGGGCGCTGCGCGCGTACGCGGTGGGAGACCGCGATCTGCTCGACGGCTACGGCGAGCACGAGATGTGCCGCGTGGCGCGCGGGCAGTCGCTGATTCCATGGCCCAACCGCCTACGTGACGGCAGCTACGAGTTTGCGCGCGAGCAACACCAGCTGCCGCTGACCGAACCGGCGAAGGGAAACGCGATCCACGGACTGATTCGATGGGTCAACTGGACCGTCGCCGATCAGCAGGAAGCGGGGGTGCGGATGGAGTACCGGCTGCACCCCCAGGACGGTTATCCGTTCGCGCTGGCGCTCGCGATCGAGTACGGGCTTGACGAGGGCGGACTGACGGTGCGCACCAGCGCGACCAACGTCGGCGAACGACCCTGCCCCTACGGCGCCGGCGCGCATCCCTACCTCACGGCCGGCACGGAGCTCATCGATGGCTGCACGCTGCTGGCGCCCGGCGGCAAGTGGATGCGAACCGACGAGCGTGCGATTCCGACCGGCGCTGAACCTGTCGACGGCACCGACTACGACTTCCGCAGCCCGCGCGAGATCGGTTCGGTGAAGCTCGACACCGGCTACAGCGACCTCGAGCGTGACGATGACGGCCTCGCGCGGGTCGAACTAACCGCGCCCGGCGGCGGGGGCGTGACGCTCTGGCAGGACGAGAGCTACCGGTACTTGATGCTGTTCACCGGTGACTCGATCCCCCAAGCCGACCGCCGCCGCCACGGTCTCGGAGTCGAGCCGATGACCTGCGCTCCCAATGCCTTCCAGAGCGGCGACGGCCTGCACACACTTGAGCCCGGCGAGACGTTCAGCGGCGCCTGGGGCCTGTCGCCCACGTAGGCGCTAGTCACGGCGCTTCAGTCGCGCCAGCGCGCCCACGCCTCCCAGCGTCGCCGCCGCGCCGAGCGCAACTGCCGCGCGGGTGCTCGCTTTGCTCGGGGCCTGCGGCGGTCGGTTGTAATGCTGCTCGGGATGCGGGGCAGCCGGCCCGTTCGGACCCTCGCGCAGCGCCATCTGCAACGCCTGCGCGAGATGCAGCGCGCTGCGATCGCTGCCATGCTCGATCTGGGATCGGCAGCTGAATCCGTCGGTCAGGATCAGCGTGTGCTGCGAGCAGTCGCGTACGCGCGGTAGCAAGAGCTGCTCGCCCGCCTTGACGGATACCTCGTAGCGCTCGCCGGCTTCGTAGCCGAACGATCCGGCCAGCCCGCAGCAGCCGGTATCGAGCACCTCGTAGTCGAGCCCGAGTCGATCGAGAACGAGCTGGTCGCAGTCGGTGTCGCTGGTCGCCCGCTGATGGCAATGGAAGTGCACGAGCGCCTTGCGCTCGAGCCGCGGCATCTGCCAGCGCTCCGCATGCTGGGCCAGAAATTCGCCGAACGTGAAGGTCTGACGCGCGAGGCGCTTGGCGTCCTCGTCGTGGGGCAGCATGTTGATCAGCTCGTTGCGGAACACCGCGCCGCAGCTCGGCTCGAGCGAGATCACGGGCGTGCCCGCCCTGATCTCCTCGCGCAATCCATCCAGGACGCGATGGAGCAGGGCACGTGCGAGCGCCAACATCCCGTAGTCGTACAGCGGCCGGCCGCAGCAGAGCGATTGTCGTGGGACGACCACGTCGAAGCCGGCCGCCTCCAGGCACTCCGTGGCCGCGATCGCGACCTCTGGGTGGAAATAGTCATTGAAGGTGTCGGCCCACAGGACCACGCGCGGGGCGGCCCCGGCTCCGTTGCTCGTGCGCGCCGGCCCGTCGGAGCGCTGCTCAAACCAGCGCTTGAAGGTGAGCGGCGCAAACGACGGCGGTTTGCGCTCGCGCGCGACGCCCGCCAGCGCCTTGCCGAGCGAGGCGAACGGCTCGCGGTGGAGCATGAAGTTGGCAAGCCCGGGAGCGTGGGATGCCAGCTGCGCCTCCCAGCGGACCAAGCCGAGCGCGTAGGCCTGGCGCGGCCGCAGCCGCCCGGAGTAGTAGTGGGAGAGGAACTCCGCCTTGTAGGTCGCCATGTCGACCCTGACCGGGCATTCGTGCAGGCATCCCTTGCAGGCCAGGCACAGGTCGAGCGCCTCCTTGACCTCTTCGTTTCGCCAGCCCCCGTCAAGCGGCGAGTCGCTGCGCATCATCTCGAACAGCATCCGAGCCCGTCCGCGCGTGGAGTGCTTCTCTTCCAGCGTCACCTGGTAGCTCGGGCACATGACGCCGGTCTGATCGCGGCAGGCGCCAACCCCGAAGCAGCGCTCGGCGGCAGCCGCGAAGCTGCCATCGTCGGGTCCCGGATAGCGGAACTCCGTCGTGACGCTCCGGGTGTGATAGCTCGGATCCATGCGCAGGTGCGTGTCGAGCGGATAGGGGTCGACGACCTTGCCTGGATTCATCCCCCAGTCCGGGTCCCAGATCGCCTTGAACTCTCTGAACGCCTCCACCAGCTCCGGGCCGAACATCTTCGGCAGGAGCTCCGCCCGGGCGTGGCCGTCGCCGTGCTCGCCCGAGAGTGAGCCGTGGTAGCTCGCGACCAGGTCGCCGGCGTCCTCCATGAACGCGCGGTAGTTGCGCATGCCCTCGGGGGTGAGAAAGTCAAAGTCGATACGCGAGTGCACGCAGCCGTGACCGACGTGGCCGAACAGACAGGAGACGCGCCGGCCGTGTTTGGCACAGAGCTTCTCCAGGTCACGTAGGTAGTCGCCGATCCGCTCGGGCGCGACCGCCGCGTCCTCCCACGAGGGCCAGCCGGGATGCTCGCCGGGGACCTTGCTGTTGCCCACGCCGCCCTCGCGGATCTCCCACACCTGAGCGATCTGCTCGGAATCCTCGTAGAGCTTGACGCCGAGATGGCCTCCCTTCTTCTTGACGACATCGGTGAAGCGTTCGGCCCGTTCGTCGGCCTCGTCCTCGGAGTCGCCCCCGAACTCGACCAAGAGCCAGCCGTCGCCGTCGGGAAGCAGCTCGGGGTGGCGCTTGAAACCCTTGATGAGCTCGTTGCGCAGCAGCCGCCGGTCAAACGTCTCAAGCCCGATCGGCTCAGATTCCATGACCCATGGCACCTGGTCGGCCGCGGACGCGCAGTCGTCATAGCCCACCAACACCAGCGAGCGGTGCTGCGGACTGGGGATGAGCTTGCACCGAGCCTCGAGCACCAAGCCACAGGTGGCCTCGGTACCCACCATCGCGGCCGCCAGGTTGAACCTTCCCTCCGGCAGCAAGCGGTCGAGGTTGTAGCCCGAGATTCGCCGCGGGATCTGGGGAAAGCGCTCTCGAATCAGGTCCGCGTAGCGGTCGCGGAGGTCGCGCAGGCGGGCATAGATCTCGCCCACGCGGCCTCCAGCTGCGATCGTGCGCTCGATCTCCTGTTCATCGACCTCGCACGGGAGCTCCAGGCGCGTGCCGTCATAGAGCAGCACGTCCAGCGACTCGATGTTGTCGGCGGTGACGCCGGCAATGATCGAGTGCGTGCCGCACGAGTTGTTGCCGATCATGCCGCCCAGCGTGCAGCGGCTGTGCGTGGCCGGGTCGGGACCGAAGGTGAGCTCGTGCTCCTCGGCGGCGTCGCGCAGCCAATCGAGCACCACGCCCGGCTGCACGCGCGCGAAGCAGCGCTCCGGGTCGAGCTCGAGGATCTTGTTCATGTACTTGGAGAAGTCCAGGAGCACCGCTTCGTTCACGGTCTGCGCCGCTAGCCCGGTACCGCACCCGCGCGCCCCGATCGGGGCGCCGTGGCCGCGGCATATCTCCACCGCCGCGACCACGTCTTCGGCCGTCCGCGGGATCACCACCCCGATGGGAACCTGCCGGTAGGCGGAGCCGTCATTCGCATACAGCGCGCGGCTTCCCGCAGAGAAGCGGACTTCGCCGCGCACCTCCCGCGCCAGTTCGCGTGCCAGGGCGCGCGCGTCGATGGCGGCCGCCTCGGATCCATGGCCGCTCGTTCTGGTGCCGCTGGCGGTGGCTGTCACTTCGCGAACCGGTTCTACGGGCGCTCAGTCGCCGTTGCTCGAATGTCCGTCGCCGCCGGGAAGCTTCTCGGTCAGTCGGTCCTTGGCCCGCGTGACCACGCCCGCCGGGCTGGTCGAGTACTCCATCTCGCGTGCGAGGACCCGGGACATCGTCAGGGCTATCCGTTCCCGGTTCGGCTCGCCCCGGGCGAGGCCCCAAGCGAGTCCCTTGGCGTGCTCGGGATTGATGGTCGGGGTCATCGGCATGTCGTTCGGGTCCACCACCGCCTCGACCAGCATCGGGCCATCCGTATTGAGTGCGTCGGTGAGCTGCTCTCCAACCCGCTGTGGGTCTTCGATCCTCACCGCCTTCAGGCCGCACGCCTCCGCGACCTTGACGAAGTCGACGGGTGAGAGCTCGACGCCGTACTGGGGGTTGCCGAGGAACGCCATCTGCTCCCACTTGATCAGCCCCAGCACGTTGTTTCGCATCACCACAACCTTTACCGGCAGCCGGTGCTGGGCGAGCGTCGCGAGCTCCCCCATCATCATCGTCAGCGAGCCGTCGCCCGTCAGCGCGACGACCTGGCGATCGGGGTAGGCGACCTGCGCGCCGATCGCGTACGGCAGCGCAGCCATCATCGAGCACATGGTGCCGCTGAACGAGAAGAGCTGTCCGCGGCGCAATTCGGTCCGCGCCGCCCAGGTGGTCACGGTGCCCGAGTCGCCGGTCAGGATCGCACGGTCGGCCAGGGCCTTTGACAGGTTGAAGGGAATCGCGTCGGGCTTGACCGGTGGGTCATGGGGCTCGGCGCGCTCGGCTTGCAGGGCGCGCCAGTCCTTCATCTCTGCCTGGGCCTGCTCCACAAACGAGCGGTCCTGCCGATGCTCGAGCAGCGGCTCGAGCTGTTCAAGCGTCAGCTTGGCGTCGCCGCAGAGGCCGACCTGCGCTGGATAGCGCATCCCGATCCGCTCGGGCCGATCATCGATCTGCACCCCAGCGGCCGACCCGGGTGATGGCAAAAACTCGATGTAGGGGCTGGAGCTACCGACGATCAGGATCGCGTCGCAGCCCTTGAGCGCGTTCTGGGCGGGGCGGGTTCCCACCAGCGCATAGCCACCCAGGCAATACGGACTGTCGTCGGGCACAGCGTCCTTGCCGAGCATCGCCTTCACGATCGGCGCGCCGAGCTTCTCCGCCACGCGCTCGACCTCCTCGCCCGCGCCGCGAGCTCCCGCACCGATGAAGATGAGCGGCTTGGAGGCGCTCGAGAGGACTCGCGCGGCCTCCTCGATGCGTTCCCGCGGCGGGATCCTCCTGCCGTCGATCGAAGCGACGGCTGAATGTCCCTCGATGTTCTTGATCGAGCGATCGCCGGTGACGGCATCGCCCGACTGGATGTCGATCGGGATCGCGATCGCCGCCGGCCCGCGCTGACCGATGGCCGAGCGGACCGCCATGTCCACCACCGGGATCACATGCGCCTCGCCCATCACGCGCTGGCTGTACACGCACGGGTCGTTGAGCACAAAGTCGTGGTTGATGTCCTGCAGGTAGTGCGTGCCGATCACGTCGTGGTAGGTCATGCCGGTGATCGCGACGACTGGCGACTGATCGATGCGGGCGTCGTAGAGCCCGTTCATGAGATGGACCGCGCCCGGCGCCGCCGTCGACAGGCAGGCCGCTGGACGGCCCGTGAACTTGCCGTAGGCGCAGGCGGCCAGGGCCGCCGTCTCCTCGTGGCGCACGTGAATGAACCGGATCCGGTCTGCGTGTGTGCGCAGCGACTCCATCACCCCGTTGATGCCGTCGCCGGGCAACCCGAAGACGACATCGATGCCCCACTCGATCAGACGCTCAACCAGCTGATCAGACGCGGTCTTGCTTTGGGCCATGGACTCTCCTCTTCGGTCGCGGGATGCTCAGGTCATCCTGTTGGACGCCTACCCGCTCATGGCGGCGGCAATAACGGTGCGGTCAGAAAGCGTACGCCGGGCTCGTTGCCCCGATTGGTGGGGCGCGCTGTGGGCCGGTTTTGCACTCGAAAACTGACCCACCAGTCCATTCGGCGCCGGATCCGATCCTTATTCGTACATATCGCTCGACCTTCGGCAAGTCGCGCTCATAAAGCGCCAGGAACGCCGTCGGGTCGCCCCTAGCGGTCACCACGAGAATCACCCCCCAGGGCTCGTCTTACCGCTCGGTCGAGAAGCAGCGTCGCCACACCGGTGGCAAGAGAGCAGCGACGGGCCGCGCCCTCGAAGCTGGAGGGCGCGGCCGCTTAGTCAGGGTCAGTGGGCGAAGAGCTTTGAGCTGCCCCTCGCGACGTTGGTGTGATCGCAGGAGGAGCTGTCGTTGGTGGACGACGTGCAACCCGACGGCGGGGGGTTGTCGGCGAACCCGTCGTACTGGTCATCGCTGTAAACGATCGAGGCAGCATCGGTGACTGGGCTGACCGCGACCCCGAAGTCGTCGTAGAGATCACGATTGCCCGTGCACGAGACACCTCCTTCGCACACGGCGCCGGTGTGGTTGACCGGCGAGGCCTGGGTCTGACTGAAGCCGGTGGGCTTTTTGAGCACGCTGTCGTTCTCGGCGTAGTAGACGTGCCATTGCGCGCTCGCCGGGTAGTTGTCAGGTGGGGTGGTCGAGCTGTAGTACGAGGTTCCGTAGTAGACGATGGCGAGCCGTCCGGCGTTGCCCGCTGTGCTCCAGGGATAGATCGCGGTGTTGGCGGGCGACTTGCTCACCTGATAGGGGCCATGCCAGGTTTGCCCGTGGTCGGTCGAGTAGCTCATGTAGACGTAGTGGTTGTCGCTGTAGACGGCGTAGACGTTGCCGGCCCGGTCGACGCTCACGTTGGTGAAATTGTGGTCGTAACTGGCGGTCGACGGCCCGTCGTAGACCTGGTAGTCGGTGAAGGTCTTGCCCCCATCGGTCGACACGCCCATGTAGACGACGTGATAGCCGCAGGTGCCCTCGTTGGCGCAGGTGATGTCGTTCGGACCGATGCCGTTGAACACCTGGTAGATGTAGTGGCTTGAGGGGTCGATCGCGAGGTTGCCGATCTCGTTGTCCTGCAGCAGGTAGGCGTGCGCAGGATCGATCGCGTCGCCAAGCTGCGTGAACGTCTGCCCGGCGTCGTACGAGCAGTTGACATCGATGTTGAAGGTGGCGATGTCGTGGTAGCTGACGCACACCTTGCTAGGCCCGTCGGCGGCGATCCACTCGCGGTCGTCGACCGGGATGCTCGCGCCGAGCGGGTTCAGGGTGAAGGTGTTGCCGCCGTCCGTCGAGGTGCTGACGTCGACGTTGGCCAGCGATAGGCTCGCAACGTACACGTTGTAGTTGCCGGCGCTGTTTTGCACCGGCGCCGTCGCTAGGTCGGTGTCGCCGCCGCCCGGCGCGAATCCATGGTTGGCCGTCTGCGAGGTGCCGCCGTCGGGCTCGCCCAGATACGTGTAGCTGCTGCCATTGGCAGACACCGCGGACTTCCAGGCGTCTGTGCCACCGCCCAGTCCGTTCTCCGAGGAGGCATAGAAGTTGCCGGCCGGGTCCGAGCGGATCGCGGGCTCAGCCGCGAAGTTCCAGCACTGCTGCTCGGCGCTGCCTGAGGCTGGACAGGTCTGACCGGGCACCCCCAGCGGCTGGGCTCCCAGCTCGAAATTCGTAAACCCCAGCGCCGGCGCCGCGGACGCGGCAGCGGCAGCCGCGGTCGCGATTCCGACGATCGCCGCGCGTATGGATCTTTTGCGCATCTCTACCTCCTAGTAGCTAAGGGACCGATTGCCGGGTCCCGAGGTCTGGTTGGCCACCCGCAGCATGTTGACCCTGTTGTCGTCGGCGTATGCAATGTGCGCGAGCCCGTGGTCCCTGGACCGATAAAGGGCCGTGCCGCCGCTGGGCGTCATACGTAGAGCTCGCCCGTGCTGTTGGCCGTGATGCTTGGCCTCCGAACGCGCCGACGTTCGCGAGGCTGTATCCCGGAGCCTTGGCGGGCTTCGCCGCCGCCGCGTCCACACCCAGTGCGAAATACCCGGCGGTGAGCACGACCAGGCTAGCCGCGATCGCCAGCACTCGGCCACGCATGGCTGTCATGCCCTGATCCTCCCTCGGCCTGGATCACCGAACAGAGCGTTGAGTCATAGAGAACGTGCACGGGAGTGTCAAGCGAGAACCCGCAAGGCATGGTCGTGACGCACGTTGGGACCCCTGACGGGACTCCGGTGTCTTGAGGCCGATGTGTTGCTGTCCAGCTCTTCCGCGGCGCTGTTGCCTGGCCGGTGCGCCCACGCCGAACCGATCGCACGCCACGAAGCGGTCGAGCAGGTCGAGCTGGACCAGCGTGACATGCTGCGCCTCACCACGCTCGGCGCCGCGCAGGCATGGCAACTGGAACATTGCGGATCAATGAACGTGCGGATGTTCGTCACCCCGAGAGGCCCGAAGACCTCTTCGCGCTTAGGTGACGCGAGCCAATGCTGAACGTCATCCACATCGTGATAGACGAGTACGTGCGACATTTCTTTTCCAGGTTTGCGCGTGATCGCAAAGTCGACGGCGTTGACGGCGACGTGCCGAACCTAACCACTTTGCCCGGCCACTGCAATTCCGAGACGCGACAGCCGCCGCAATCACGCCAGTCGCCTGTCATTTCATGCAACGTAGTGGCGCGCGAATCTGACCGCGGCCATCCACGCCGCCTGCGAAACCCTTCGCTGTGGCGCCGAACGCCGAGGCCTCGAGGCGTTGGTGGAGGCCGAGTTTTGGCAGGGAATAGGCACGGAACGGCTGAGTCCGCACATCACGGGGCGCGTCAGGACCGCTTGTAAGCAACAGAAGAGCCCTGCCTTAGGCAGGGTCTTCGTGTATCGGGGCGCCCGGATTTGAACCGGGGACCTCACCGACCCGAACGGTGCGCGCTACCAGGCTGCGCCACGCCCCGAT
>JAVKSP010000066.1:0-18129 GCA_039583645.1 Solirubrobacteraceae bacterium | reverse complement strand
GCGCACATGTGCGCCGGCCGTAAAGAGTTATGAGTAGCGCTCGACGACGCCGTCTGCGACGAGCGCCAGCGCCGCGCGCTGCCGGTCGGGCAATTCCGCCAGGATCGCTTTGGCGCGTCCCACCAGCTCAAGCGCGCGTGCGCGGGCCGTCTCAAGCGCACCGGTGGCGGCGATCCGCTCACACACGGCCCGGGCGTCAGCGGTCGTGCGTACGTCGCGTACGTCGAGCGCGGACAGTTGCGGGTCGCGGGTTCGTGCCTCGATCAAGGTCAGCGTGACCGTCCCGTCGAGCAGGTCGGCTCCCTGGGGCTTGCCGGTCCGTTCCGGCGGGCCAGAGACATCCAGCACATCGTCGAGGATCTGGAACGCGAGCCCGATCTGCTCTCCGAATGCGCCCAGTGTCTCGGTTGGACCGTCTCCCTCGAGAGCGCCGAGCTCACAGGCGGCGCGGAAGAGGACCGCCGTCTTGAGCCGGCAGCGCTCGAGGTAGCGCCCGACGGTCACGTCCCCCCGCCAGGCATCAGAGCGCTGCATCAGCTCGCCGAGCGCAAGTTCGGAGCTCGCCCTCGAGAGAACCTGCACCGCCGCCACCGAGCACGCGCTGGCCAGCTCCCAGAATGCGCGTGAGAACAGCAGGTCGCCGGTAGCCGTTGCCATGCGCCGCCCGCCCGTGGCCACGACCGTGGGCCGTCCGCGGCGAAGCGCCGAGGCGTCGAGCACATCGTCATGGACCAAGGTCGCCGCGTGGACCAGCTCAACAGCGACGCCGGCCTGGACGAGGCTCTCGGACTCCGGCGGTGGGACGCCCGCCGCGAGGCACACGAGCAGCGGTCGCAGGCGCTTACCTCCGGCAGCGATGGTCTCGCCGGCGTGACGCGCCAGGGCCGCGCCATGGTCCACGCTGACCTCGGCCATGCGCCGCTCGACCCGCTCCATGACGCGCGGCACGGTCGCGCCCGCCGCGTCGAGCACAGCGTCGACAGCCTTCACTGCACGCGCTCCGTACGGTTGCGCACCACTCCCACGTGGAGTGCGACGATACCGCCCGCGGTCAAGATGTAGCGCACATCGGACATGCCGTTGCGCGACATGGCAGCTGCGAGGGCGTCCGGGCCGGGGAAACGTCTGACTGAGAGTGGGAGGTAGCTGTAGGCCTGGGCGTCGCCGGCCAGGCGGCCCAGTACCGGCACCGCGCGGTCGAACCACAGCTCAAAAAACGTCGACAACGGCGGCCGCCGCGGAGTCGTGATCTCCAGCACGACGACGCGCCCACCGGGACGAACCACGCGCGCCATCTCGCTGAGGCCGCGCTCCAGATCGGCGAAGTTGCGCGCCCCGAAACCGACCGTGGCCGCAGCGAAGTCCCCGTCGCCGAAGGGCAGCTCCAGCGCGTTGCCGGACTCGAACCGGAGCTTAGCTTCCGCGCTCCCAGCGTCCCTGGCCTTGCCCCGCGCCAGCTCGAGCATGTGCTCGGAGAAGTCGATGCCCACGACCTCCCCGCCGGGGCTCACACGTGGCGCCAGCTCGAGCGCGAGGTCACCGGTGCCGGTCGCGACGTCAAGTACGTGGTCGCCGGGAGAGACCTCGGCGAGCTCGGCGGCACGACGGCGCCACTTGCGATCCAGGCCGGCCGTCATCACGGCGTTCATGCGGTCATACAGCCCGGCGATGCGATCGAACATCGCCCGCACCTGGACCTCCTCGAGGCGACCGGGGGAGGCGGTCACCACTAGTGCAGCAACGACAGGAAGGAAACCAGGGTCTGGAACTTCTGCGGGTACTGCTGCTTGAGCCCCTTGAACGACGGCATGGGCGGCGTCGGGTTGAGCAGCGTCGAGGCGATCTGCTGGTAGGGAACCTTGTTGGCGATGTGGGTCAGCACCGGCCCCGGGCCGTTGTTGCCGTTGTCCCCGATCTGGTGGCAGGCCAGACAGCCGGATTGGCCGACCACGGTTTCACCGGCGGTGAAGGTCCTCTTCTCCTGGGCGGTGAAGCTCGCAGGGGGCTTCAACTCGACGGTGTTCGGCGAGCCCGTGTTCGCGCCAGAGAAGGTCAGGTAGGCCATCGCTCCGATCACGAATAGGCCGGTCGCGAGCGCGATGGGGCGACGCTCGATCCGGCGCTCCGGGCTGCGGTCGTAGAACGGCAGCAGGAACAGCAGGATCATGCAGATCGTCGGCACGCCGATCGTGGCCATCGGCGTGAACTCCGGCACCTTGCGCATCACGCGCAGGACCTCGAAGAGGAAGAAGAAATACCAGTCGGGCCGCGGTACGTACGTGGTCGACACCGGATTGGCTTTCGGGCCCAGCTCCGCCCCGAAGAAGAGCGACAGGAAGATGATCACGAGCATCACGATCAGCGCCATGGTCGCGTCCTTGGCCACGGCGTATGGGAAGAACGGCTTGCCCTCGTTCTTCAGGATCGAGTACTCGCGGAGGTATGCCTCCTTCTGGGCCTGGTCCACTTGCGCTAGACCTCGGACTCAGGCCGGATCGGGTTTCCGGGCTCGGCCTTCAGCCACGGGGGCGCGCTGATCCCGAGCTTGGCGACGAGATACAGGTGCGCCCCGATCAAGGCGACGATGACGCCGGGAATGAGCAGCATGTGGATCGCGTAGAAGCGCGACAGCGTGTTCGCGCCGAAGTCGGCGCCGCCGAGGAGGAAGTTCGAGAGGTAGGGGCCGATGAAGGGTCCGCCGGCGTTGATGTTGACGCCCACGATCGTCGCCCAGTACGCCCGCTGGTCGAGCGGCAGCAGGTAGCCCGTGAAGCCCATCGCCAGCGTCAGGATCAGCAGCGTGACGCCGATGATCCAGGTCAGCTCGCGCGGATACTTGTAGGCGCCGAAGAGGAACACGCGCCCCATGTGCAGGAAGATCAGGATGATCATCACGGACGCACCCCACTTGTGCATGCCGCGTACGAACTGGCCCAGGAAGGCGTCCGTGGTGATGTAGCGGACCGACTCGTAGGCGCCACCTGATGCGTCCGGGCGGTAGTACATCGCCAAAAAGACCCCGGTGACGGCCTGGTTGAGGAACGCGAAGAGCGTCGCTGAGCCGAGCGTGTAGTACCAGTTGATGCCGCGCGGCACCTTGCGGAACAGCATCCAGCGGATGCCGCCCGACAGCGAGGTGCGCTCGTCGAGCCAGTCGACGACGGTGATGCCGGCCTCGACCGGGTCGATCAAGGGGCTCGCGCCGTTGTCGTCTCCGGGCGGCTTGGGCCGTGGCCTGAGAGCTTTCGGCAGCGGGGGTGCGGGCAGGCGTGGCATCGGCCGCTAGGCCCCAGGCGGGGGCTTCGGCTGGGCGAACTGGCGCGGATACAGGTACTGGCCGATGCCGTCGAGCGGCTCGCCGGGATACCGCGGCGAGAAGCGCCGGAGCTCGAAGTTGACGGAGTAGCGCGGGCCCACTTCGACCAGGCCGCTGGAGTGGTTCAGCCGCGTGTAGAAGCGGTCGAGCGGCCGCACCGGCGGTCCGCCGGTCACCATGCCCCGGATGTCGTAGACGCCACCATGACACGGGCAGATGAATCGCGCCGCCGCCGGAGTCCAGCGCACCGGGCAGCCGAGGTGCATGCAGCGCGAGGAGAGCGCGATCCAGTGGTTGTACTGGTCCTCGGGCTCGGTGTCGATGGCCGGGTTGCGAGTGCGCATGTAGGCGAGCGTGTTGTCTATCTCCCCCGCTCCCTGCTGGTTCTGGATCACGCGCGTGACGAAGGTGTCGTTCGGAAAGTCCGACGGACGGCCGACGGGCTGCCACGTCCACGGCTCGTGCTTGAAGATGGGCCCGATCGCAAAGGCGAGCGCGGGCAACGTGAAGGCAGCGGCGGTGAGACCGCCCGCGCTGTGGACCACCGCGGTCATGAACCGCCGCCGCGTCACCGTCTCGCCCTCGAAGGCGCCCGGGATATTGCGATCGGCGGTGTACTTGGACTTTTGCTGGGCGTGTCGGTCTGGCACGGGCGATGAATCTGACTACGGCGGCGCGGTGGCGCCAATTCGGCGCGGTAGGACCGCAATTGAACGCGCCATGAAGCGTATCGTCAACAACGAGTCAACGGTCACGAGGGGGAGGCTTGGCGACTGGCTATCGGGAAGGGATGCGCCTGCACGAACGCAGCGCCATAAGCGCTCGCTCGTCGCCGGCGCGAGCCAGCTGTTTGGCCTCCTCGAAGGCCTCGCCGCCGCCCCACCCAACTGCAAAGACGCCGGCCTGCCACACCGCCTCGGCGAGCTCGGGGTCGCCGCCCGCTTGCGCCTGCGCGACCAGCGAGATGACGTCGGCGAGCTCGGCTACGGCCTCGAGATCGCCCAGTTGAGCGAGCCTTTCAAGGCCCAGCGCGTAAAGCTGGTCGCCCACCAGCAGCGCCAGATCGGGGTCGTCGGTTCGGACCACGCGCGCCGGGCCGTAATGAAGCCGGACGCCCTCGAAGATCATCTCGAGCAGCAGCTCATAGTCGCGCGGCGCGTCCGCCGCGCGGGGGCCCGACGCTGCCTCCTGTGCCGGTCCCGGCCGGCCGTCTGCATCGCTGCCGTGTTCATCGACCAGCCCGGCGACGGTCCCGCCGTGGGCGCGCAGCGCAGCCACGAGGGTCTGGATGCCATCGCTGGCCGTTCTCATCGCGCCGCCACCTGCTTGAAGGCCTGCCGCGCGGCTTCGACGGTCTGCTCGATCTCTGCTGGGGTGTGCGCTAGCGATGGGAACCAGGCCTCGAACTGCGATGGCGGTGGATATACCCCCTGCTCGAGCAGCGCACGCGCGAAGACCGCGTATGCGTCGAGGTCCGAGCCCTTGGCGGCCTCATAGTCGGAGACCGGCCGACCTGAGAAGAACGGCGTCACCAGGCCGGTGACGCTCTGCACCGCCACCGGCGCGCCTGCCTCCGCGGCCGCCTGCCGAAGACCGCCGGCAAGAGCCTCGGTGGTTGCATCAAGTCGCTCGTAGGCGCCGCGGTCGAGCAGCCGCAGCGTCGCGATCGCCGCCGCCGTCGCGAGGGGATTGCCGGACAGCGTGCCGGCCTGGTAGACGTCTCCCGCGGGCGCAATCCGCTCCATCAGCTCGCGCCTGCCGCCGAAGGCCGCCGCCGGAAGCCCGCCGCCCACCACCTTGCCCATGATCGTGAGGTCGGGCAGCACGCCGTAGTACTCCTGGGCGCCGCCGCGGGCGACGCGGAAGCCGGTGATCACCTCGTCGAAGATCAGCAGTGCGCCGTGCCTTTCGGCTTGCGCGCGCAACAACTCGAGGAATCGTTCGGCAGGCGGAACCACGCCCATGTTGGCCGGGACCGGCTCGACAAGCACCGCCGCAAAGTCATCGAGCGCGGGCAGCGCCTCGGGTCGGTTCCAGGGGATCACGACGGTCGCGGCGGCGGCCGCGGCGGGCACGCCCGGGCTTGTCGGAATGCCCTGGGTGGCCAGTCCCGAGCCGGCCTCGGCCAGCAGTCCATCGACATGGCCGTGGTACGCGCCGGCGAACTTGAGCACCTTCTCGCGCCCGGTCACGGCGCGCGCGAGCCGAATTGCGCTCATGGTCGCCTCGGTACCGGAGGAGGTCATGCGCATCATCTCGACGGATGGGATTCGCGCGCTGACCTCACCGGCGAGCTCGACCTCGACTGCCGTCGGCGCCCCGAAGCTGGTCCCGCGCGACGCCGCGTCCGTGACCGCGGCCACCACGGCCGGGTGGGCGTGGCCGAGGATCAGCGGACCCCAGGAGCTGACCCAGTCGATGTACTCATTGCCATCGACGTCGTAGATACGCGCGCCTAAGCCGCGTTCGATGAAGACCGGCTCCCGCCCGATCGCGGCCATGGCACGCACCGGAGAGTTCACCCCGCCGGGCAGCAGATCGCGCGCGCGTCCGTACAGCTCGGCTGAGCGACCCGTGACCAGCTCGGCTGAGCGACCCGTGACGGTGGAGCCGCTCACACGCCCGCGTGCCGGCGTTCCCAGTCCCGGTAGTCGTCGGTGAAGTAGAGCAGCCGCACCTTCTTGAACTCGGTCGACGAGTACAGGGTGGCCCGCTCCTCGATTCCCGTCTCGGCGGCGATCGCGTCGAGGATCGCGTCGCACTCCTCTTTCGAGCGGCCGTGAGCCATGGTGAAGATCGAGTACGGCCAGTCGGCGTATGTGGGTCGCTCGTAGCAGTGCGAGATCCCGCGGAAGGCCGCCATCCGCGGCCCGAGCTCCATCACGCGTTCCTCAGGCACCTTCCACACCCCCATGCCGTTGGCGCTGAAGCCGGCCCGCCGGTGGAACAGGATCGCCGCTACACGGCGCAACAGCCGGCGCTCCCGCATCCCGTCCAGGTGCTGCAGAAATCGCTCCTGAGGCAGGCCGAGGGCCGCGGCCGCCGGCGCATAGGGCTCAGAAACGACCGGCATATCGCCCTGCAGCGCGCGGATCACGGCGACGTCCTGATCGTCGTAGGGCTGAGGTTCGGTCTCCGCCGGCGGGGCAACTTCCGCGGCGCGGGCGAGTGAGTCGGTGCCCCGCTCCATCTCCAGGTCCATGCGGATCTTGAACAGCTTGAGCGTCGGCAGCTGACGGACTGATTCGGCTCCCGCAAGCCGCGCCAGCACCTCGAGCGTGCCGTCGAGCCCGAGCGGCGAGCCGGGCTCGGTGGCGATCGTGAACCAGATGTTGAAGTCGTGGTTGCGCAGGTAGTTGTGCGAGACGCCGGGGTGCTCGTTGATCACCTGCGCGGGGCGCCAGGGATTCTCGGGATCAACCTTGGCCGCCACCAGCATCGAGGAATAGCCGAGAGCGCGCGTGTCGAAGATCGGGGTGACCTGACGGATGATGCGGTCATCGAGCAGCTGCCTGACGCGCGCCATCGCCTCGTCCTCGGTGATGCCCGCGCGCGTGGCAACGTGCTGATAGGGCCGGGGGGCGATGGGGAAATCCGCCTGCATCAGGTTGAGCAGCCGTTTGTCGAGCTCGTCGAGCTCTACCGCCGCGCCGTGCCTCCGGCTGCGGACCTTGGGGCCGTGGGCTACTGAAGCCACCGCGCTGCGTCCTTGGCGTGGTAGGTGATGACGATGTCGGCGCCCGCGCGGCGTATGCCGGTGAGCGCCTCGAGCACGGCGGCACGCTCGTCCAGCCATCCGGCGGCGGCGGCCGCCTTGAGCATCGCGTACTCGCCGCTGACGTTGTAGGCCGCCACCGGCAAATCGGTCTGTTGCCTGACCGCCGTGATCACGTCGAGATAGGGAAGCGCCGGCTTCACCATCACGATGTCGGCCCCCTCCTCGATGTCGAGGCGCGCCTCGCGCAACGCTTCCCGCGGGTTCGCGGGATCCATCTGGTAGCTACGCCGGTCGCCGAAGGCGGGCGTCGATTCGGCCGCCTCCCGGAATGGACCGTAGAAGGCGGAGGCGAACTTGGCCGAGTAGGCGAGGATCGGGATCTCCGCGTGGCCGTTCTCGTCAAGGGCCTGACGGATCGCTCCGACCCGCCCGTCCATCATGTCGCTGGGAGCGATCAGGTCCGCGCCGGCGCGGGCCTGTGAGACCGCCGTGCGCGCCAGCAACTCGAGCGTGGCGTCGTTGTCGACCCTGCCGTCCTCGCGCACCACGCCGCAATGCCCGTGGTTCGTGTACTCGCACAGACACAGGTCCACGGCGACGATCACTTCGGGTACGGCCTCCTTGATGGCGCGCGTGGCGAGCTGGACCACGCCCTCGTCGTCCCATGCGCCCGATCCCTCCTCATCCTTGGAGGCGGGGATGCCGAACAGCAGCACGGCCGGGATGCCGAGCGCGGACGCCTCGGCCGCCTCGGCCACGGCGTGGCGGATCGAGAGGCGGTCGATGCCGGGCATCGACGGGATCGGCTCGCGGCGGTCCGAGCCGAGGGCTACGAACAGCGGGTAGACGAGATCGGACGGGTCAAGCGTCGTCTCCCGTACCAGACCGCGCAGTTCGCGAGTCGCGCGCAGCCGGCGCAGGCGGGTCTGAGGAAAGGCCATCTGAGGCTCAGAATAGCGGCGGGTTTCGGGCGGCCGGGGCCGCGCGGCGCCGCGCGGCCGGGGCCGCGCGCGTGCCACCGGGCCACCGTTGGATCTCGGTCTGCCTATAGGGGACTGTCGTCCAACGCTTCCGCCCCGCCCGCTCACACCAGATTCCACCGCTCCATGTGCCACCGTGCCACCAGGCCGGCGCTGACATACGGGTCGCTCCGAACAAAGTCCTCCACGAAATCGGCATCCACGCCGCGAAACACGATCGCCGCGCCCACCGGTGGATCGCCCAGGGAGCCCGCCAACACCACCCGGCCCGCCTCCTTCTCAGAGGCGATCCTGGCCAGGTGCTCTGGCCGGTGAGGACCGCGTCGCGACAGCACGTCCTCGACGTAGTCATAGAGGAGCAGAAAGTGGGCATCGATATCTGTCATGTGGCAAGCCTACGCGCGGCCAAGCGCGCGAGGCCGGCAAACACCACCGCCAGCACAAACAGGTGCACGAGCGGCCAGCCGATACCCGGCGCCCCGCCCGTGAAGGCATTCGAGGCAGCCTGAAGGGCCGCCTTGAAGGGGAACAGAAACGCGACCACGCCGAGGACGGTGCCAACGGCCGAGGAGACCGCCTGAGATGGCACCAGGGCGACGAACGCGATCGGGAGCGAAACCAGGAAAGCCATCAGCGAAGCGCCGCTGACCTCGCGGGCGAAGGCGCCGATCGCCACTCCCAGCGCGCCAAAGGCGACCGCACCCAGTCCCAGCGCGACGATCCAGAGCTCGAAGCGGGCCCAGTTGAGGTGCACGAAGATCGAGACGAAGGCCGACATCACCAGCGCCAGGGCTCCCGCGCAACCCGCCGACAGCGCGATCTTTTCGACCAGCAGGCGAAGCGGCGTGACCAGGCCGCGGACGAGCCGGGTGTAGGCGTGTTCGGAGCGCTCGAGCGCGAGCATGCCGGCCGCCAGCAGCAAGGTCACCAGCATCAGCGAGAGCACGATCGCGATCGCGACTGCATACGAGTTGATCGGCGTCGTCCGTCCAGCGAGCTGGGTCTGCTTGACCGTGAGCGGCCGGCCGATCGACCCCAGCACGGGGTTGGCGAAACCGAGTCCGTCGATCGCCAGCTGCGCAAACGAGACCACCTGTCCGATCGCCGTGCGCAGCGGCGACTTCGGAGGCAGTGCGGCGATCGCTCCGCGCAGGATGGTGTTTGAGTTGCGCAGGCCGAGTAGGTGGTAGTGCTGGCCGGCGAAGTTGAGCGTGCCGCCGTTGAGCACGCGCCGCATGTCGGTGCTCGCGAGCCGCAGCACCTGCGCCGAGATCGCCTGCTCTACGTCGTTGACCCGCGCCGCGATCGCCTGCTGCACGAACTGGCTCTCGACGGGGTCGTTGGAGTTGAGGATCAGCTCGACGGTGGGGGTGCCCACGCCGCTCTTGACCAGGTTCTGGAGCTGTCCGATGATGTCGCCGGGCACGATCAACGCCCCCAGTGCCTGCCCATTGCGCACCTTGGCGATCGCCGCCGCGCGTGAGTTCACCTTGATCGCTTGGACGGATTTGAAGAGCTCCTTGGCGTACTTGGAGACGTTGATCGCCTGGGTGCCGAACTTGAGCTTGCTCTTGCCCGGTGCCACCTGGGTGTAGAACGCGACCTTGGGTTTGCCGGGAGGGCTGGAGAGCGCGAAGCCGATCATCAGCGCGATCGCGATCGGGTAGACGACGAGCAACGCGACGAGCAGCGGCGAGCGGCGCAGGATCTGCAGGTCCTTGACGAACAGCCAGCGCACGGCTCAGTGCCCCCGTTCGCGTAGAAAGCGCACGAACGCGGTCTCGAAGTCCGGGGACTCCCCTCCGGCTACGGCGCGCTCAAGCTCTGGTGGCGTGCCCGCGAACAAGAGCTCCCCGTCGGCCAGGACCAGCAACCGGTCGCCGAATCGTTCCGCCTCGGCGACATCGTGGGTGGAGAACATGACCGTCGTGCCGCGGGCCGCCAGCGCGACGATGAATTCCCACAGGCGCTCGCGCTGGCGCGGGTCCAGCGCGGCGGAAGGCTCGTCCAGTAAAAGCGCCCTGGGTTCGCGCAGCAGACCGATGCCGATGTTGACCCGCTGCTGGTTGCCCCCCGAGAGCCGGGCCACGACCTCGTCGGCGCGCTCCGAGAGCCCTGTCTGCTCGAGCATCCGGCGCACCGCCGCCTCCGGGTCGGAGACGCGCTCCAGTCGAGCGAACAGGCGGAAGTTCTCGGCCACCGAGAGCTTGGAGTAGAGCGCCGGTTGCTGCGGCACCCATCCGACCTCGTGCGGGGGCCCCACGACCTCGCCAGAAGAGGCGGAGACCACGCCGGCGAGGATCGCCAAAAGCGTCGTCTTGCCGGCTCCGTTGGGGCCGATCACGCCCACCAGCTCGCCCGCCCGGGCGTCGACGCTGACCTCTCTCAGAGCGATCCTGTCGCCGAAGCGCTTGGTCAGCTCGCGGGCGGCGAGCGTGACCGTGCCCTGGCCCAGTGGAGGGGCGCTAGCCATAGGCTGCGCGCGCGCGGACACTAGCCTTCCCCGCGAGCATGAGCGTGCGCATCCTGTTCATGGGCGACATTGTCGGCGGTATCGGACGGCGAACGGTAGAGGCTCTGCTGCCCTCCCTCCGGGAGCGCTTTGACCCCACCTTCGTCGTCGCCAACGGCGAGAACGCGGCGGGCGGCGTCGGGATCACGTCGAAGATCGCCGCGCGGCTGCTCTCGAATGGGATCGACGTCCTGACCTTGGGCAACCACACCTACCGCCACCGCGAGGTCTATGCGTATCTCGACGAGGAGCCGCGCATCTTGCGTCCTGTGAACTTTCTGCGCAGCCAGCCCGGGCACGGCTGGTGCGTGGTCGAGCGCGAGGGCACCAGGCTGGGAGTGGTCTCGGTCTCGGGCAACCTCTTCATGAACGCCGGCAAGCCCGCCTTCGCGGAAGTGGACGCGGCGCTGCACGCGCTCGGCGAAGACGTCGACCACATCGTCGTCGACATGCACGCGGAGGCCACGAGCGAGAAGGTGGGCATGGGATGGCATCTCGACGGCCGCGTCACGGCGGTGGTCGGCACGCACACGCACGTGCCGACCGCCGACGCCAGGATCCTCCCCATGGGCACCGCATACATCACCGACGTCGGCATGACCGGGCCGCGCGGCGGCGTCATCGGCGTCAAACGCGAGCAGGCGCTCGAGTCGCTCGTCACCCGCATGCCCGTCAGGTTCGAGACCTCATCCGACGATCCCTGGCTCAACGCCGTGCTCATCACCGCCGACGGGCCGCTGCGCGCGGCCTCGATCGAGCAGTTGCTGGAGCCCGCCACGGGCGTGGGCTAAAAGTGCCGGCGATGCCGGCTCGAGCTCGCGCGGCTCGCCTTCGGCGACCCCCTCCGTGGCGGCTTCGTCGAGGCGTTCTGGGACCCGCGGCCGCGCCCCCAGCAGCCCGACCAGGCCAAGCGGCAAAAACCACACGATGTACGTGTAGAACCAGTAGGTGACGCCGAGCTGGATCGCGATCAGCACAGCGGCGCCCAGTGCCGCCACCTCGATCATGGTCCGCTGACGCGGCCGGAACGCGACCACCACGGCCAGCAAAACGGCCAGCCCCTGGACGACGTGCTGCTCCAGCGAGAGGCCTCCGTACAGGCCCCAGATCGAAAACGGCGCCGGTCGCGTCGCCTGGTAGGCGACCGAGTCATGCCACAAGCGCGCGAAGTTACCCGTGATGAACACGGGCGCGAGCGCAGCCGCGACCGTGGCCACGCAGACCGAGACAAAGACCAGCAGCGCGCGCCACCGAGGCAGATTCGGGCCCAGCCCGCGGGCGAACAGCGGCACCAGACCGAAGGGCGCGAACTTGGTCAGGCCCGCGAGCGCGGCCAAAAAACCCCGACCCGGCGGCGAGCCCAGCGCGAGCACGGCCGCCAGCACCACCGCGGCGACCAGCGTGTCGTTGCTGTTGGAGCTGAGCGTGAAGAGCGTGAACGGATAGGACACCCAGGACCACGCGAGCAGCGCGCCCAGCGTCGGCCGGCGAAGCTTGAGTCCGACCAGATACAGCCCGACCAGCGTCAGCAAATCGAAGGCAATCGCCGCGGCGTGCGCGGCCGGCAGCGTGTCCCAGGTTCCGCTCCAGCCGAAGATCGCGGTGAATGGCAGGTACGCGTAGTAGGTGAAGGGCCCATAGGTGTCCCCCTGTGAGATGTTCGAGGGCCACCCTCCGTACAGCGTCTGGCCGTGCAGCAGGCGGTGCGAGCCGACCACGCCCGCAAACCCGACGTCGATCACGTTCGAGTTGATCACGTTGATCGCCACGCGCAGCCCGAACAGGACCACCGTGGCGCCCATCAGCCACTTCAGCGGCACCGAAGAGTCCAGCGGCCGCCGCGGCCCACCGCGCCCAGAGGCCAGCAGCAGCAGCCTGACCAACAGGTAGACCAGGAACGGATAGACCAGCGGCACCGACATGCCGATGTTGGCGTGGTTGAAGAAGGCCAGCGAGATCGAGAGCCCGAGCAGCATCAGCAGGTCGAGGTGCAGCAGCGACCACGAGCTGCGCCTGAAGAGCCGCCGCCAGCGGACGAACGGAACCACGAACAAAAAGCACAGGGGCAGCCAGATGTAGAGCGCGTTGGCCATCCGCCCGAACGCGCCCGGATAGCCACGCGCCATCGTCCAGGCGACCTGGAACCCGGTCCAGACCGCGGTCACCTTGCCGCTTGCGTCGTCGATGTACACCTGGACCAGCTGCGGCCCGACGTGGGCGCCCTTGAACCAGCTCACCTGCCACTGTCCCTGCCCTCGCGTGTACTCGTAGGGAAACGCGTGTGGATGGCGCCGCAGCTCAGCGCGCACCACCGGGCCCCGCGCGGCGATTCGTTCGGCCCGGGCGGCGGTCAGCCGGAACCCTTTCGGCGGCGTGTGCTGCTGGGTCACCAGCGTCGGCCCCTCTCCGCCGGCTGCAGCAGCCGGACAGGCGAGCACGACCACCGCTAGGACCAACAGGAGGCGGCCCAGGCGGGGCCACCGACGGCGAGAACGGCCTAGGCCTTGAAACTCCAGAGCTTTTGCCCGAGGAAGGAGAAGGGGGTCGCCGCGGCAACCGCGATGGCCTGCGCCAGCACCTTGATCAACCCGGCGTCGGAGACCAGCACCACCAGCACGATGTAGGTCAGGCCGTAGGCGAGCAGCGACACGACGAAGAACCGCGTGCCCTGGAAGATCGGATGTTCGTGCTTGGCGTCGAATGTCCAGTGGCGATTCCACCAGAAGTTGTTGACCACCGAGACTACGAACGCGATCACCGAAGCGAGCCGGTAATCGATCGCGAGTACGTGCACGCAGAGGGCGAACACCCCCAGGTTGACCAGATAGCCGCAGATCCCGACGGCGAAGAAGCGCAGCAGCTGAAACCAGTTGCTCGGCTTGAGCACGCCCGCACGGGCGCGCGCGTGGAACGGCAGGCGGACCGAGGGAAACTCGACCGTCTTGGGCAGCTCGACGGCTATCGACCGCTCTTCGGACACCGGGAGGGAAGGGTAGCGTGGGGGATCGTTTGCGGCATGTGCACGGGATTCGGCTAACCCGTTGCTAATCCCTACCCAGGCGGGCAGTTTGGGTCACATCATTGACCGAAAAGTGGCTTCGCACCATCGGAGCGACATCGCACAGCGTCCACTGCTCGCGATCGTCCCTGGTGTCCGGGCCGGTGCCGCACCACAACAGCGCACCCAGCGAATCCGACGAGTGCAGCGAGCCGTGGCTGCCTCCGCCGACATGGTCGGCTCCGCCCCAGTCGACGAACTCGTATCCGGGCGCCGCTGACAGGATCACGTCGCCCGCGTTGGGACAGCACAGGGCGGAGTAGACCCGCTCGAGCGGATTGGGATAGGCGATCGACTGCACGCGTCCGTCGCGCACCTCGAGGTCGAGGGCTTCGAGGTCGCCCTCCACGCTCCAGCGATTGCCGCGCAGGTCCTCCAGATCGCCCCCGGGGGCGAAGCGCAACTCCCCGCGGGGGCTGCGCACGATCGCCTCCGTCCCGGCCAGCCGCAAGACGAGATCGACTCCTGGGATCGAGCCCGCGAGCGCGAACGAACGCTTGACGATCTGCTCCAGGTGGTCCTCGTCGAGCGCGTAGATCATGGCCGCGCGCTGGGCCGGGCTGAGCGCGACCTCGGCCCTGGCGGTGCGTGCCGGGGCCGCCGGCGTGGCCACTTCAAAGTCGGCGAACCCCTGCTCGAGGTGGATGCGCTCCTCGACTGCCGCCTGCGAGTGGTCCGAGGTGACGATCAGGGCGTGCTCGGCGAAGAACTCGTCCGGACCACCCGCCGCATGCATCAGCCGCTCGAGCTGGCGGTCGGCGGCCGCGATCGAGGTCACCTGGGCGTGGGGGCCATTGCGGTGCGAGAAGGCGTCGTTGTCGGGCAGCGACAGCAGCAGGAAGTCGAACAGGTCGTGATCGATCAGGAAGGCCCCCACGCAGCCCGAGTGCTGGTCGCGGATCCCGGGCATCCCGAGCTGCCCCCGGCAGCCGGTCCTGCGGCTCGCGTACAGGTCGGCGTAGAACAGCTCCAAGGGGCCCTCGATGGTGCGCCTGAAGATCGTGGAGGTGACGATGCGCGCGAGCGCGGTCTCGTTCGAGACCTCGTGCGGGTGGCGTCCCCTGTAGATCAGATAGGTGGTGCCGGCGGTGCGCACGTCGGCGTCATCGAGCGACTCGAACACGGTCTCGACGTCCTGCGATAAATGCTCGGCGTTCATGCGGTAGATGGTGTCGGTGAGGGAGCGCAGCACGCCGAACTGGCGCGTCGCCGAGAAGCTCGAGCCGTACTCGATGTACCTGGCCTCGTCCCGGTGGTACCAGTTCATGCTCGGGATGTGGTGGGCATCGGGACCTACGCCTGTGGTGATGGTGGCCGCACAGACCGGGGTCACCGAGGGGAAGGCGGCCACGCAGTCCGAGACGTAGGTCCCTCGCTCCATCGCCTGCGCCAGCGCGGGCGCCCGCCCCACCGCGATCGCCCGCTCGAGCATCGCCGGCTTGAGCGCGTCGATCACCACCAGGATGAGCTTCTTGGAGTTCATCCGGAAACTCCGCGCCCCTGCAGTGGGCTCACCTCAGGATCCGCAGGCCCGCGTACTTCTGTCCGCTCCGGCGCCGGGCGGCGGCCACCATCCACAACAGCCCCGCCAGCGCGATGACCCCGACCGGCGGGGCCACGACCGAGAGGATCGCGATCACGATCGCGAACCCTTCTGCATACAGCGTGACCGCGCCCGCCGCCTGCGGGTCGAGCCGCGCCCGCACGCGAGTGAGCAGCGGCCGGGTCGCCGCAACACCGACGAGCGCGCAGGCGACGCCCGCCGGGTAACCGGGCCAGGCGGTCGCGAAGCTGTGTAGGTGGTGGGCCTGCGCGAGCGCTCCGGCGAACAGCAGCGCACCCATCGCCAGCCCGATCGCGCCCACGGCCCAGACCGCCGAGCGCTTCTCCATGCGGGGCGGACCGAGCCGGCGCTCGAGGTAGGCCAGCACGATCGCGCACACCACCATCGCCAGCAGCCAAGGAGTGTGCTGCAGGAAGGAGAAGTCGGTGCCCTTGAAGTCGATCTGGAGGTCTTCTGTGCCGAGCACACCGACCAGCAGCGCGGGCAGGAACGGCCGCACGCCGACCGCTGCGGCGATCCCCATCCCCTGAAAGATGTCGAAGACCAAGTGCATGGTGCGCTACCGTGACTGGGCGTGACGATACGCGGTCACGCGCTGGGCTACCTCGCAACGACACGATGACGCGCGGCGCGACAGGGGGCGGGGGCATGGAGCGTCCCCACCGTGGGCGCGGTACCCGCGACCGTTTCACCGCGCGCGACATCGAGCGCTACGCGGCCCTGTTTGCCGCGCGTACCTCGGTGATGCGCTCCTCCGCCATGCGCGACCTGATGGCGCTGACCGAGCGTCCCGACGTGATCTCGCTTGCCGGTGGCATGCCCGACACCTCGACCTTTCCGCCGGACTCCTACGCGGCCCTGATGGGCACGGTCGCGGCGCAGGCGTGCGCGCAGGCGCTGCAGTACGGCCCCACCGAAGGGCTCGCGGCGATCAAGCGCTGCATCGCCGATGTGATGGCGGCCGAAGGCATGGAGGTCGACACGGACGAGTTGCTGGTCACCACCGGCGGCCAGCAGGTGATCGACCTGGTCTGCAAGACCCTGCTCGACCCCGGCGACGTGGTGGTCTGTGAAGCCCCCACATATCCCGGCGCGGTGCCGACGTTCTGCGCGTACCAGGCCGACGTGGTGCAGGTGGCGATGGACGCAGAGGGCCTACGCACCGACGAACTCGAGGCAACACTCGAGCGCCTCGAGCGCGCCGGACGACGCCCCAAGTTCATCTACACGGTGCCGAACTTCCACAACCCGGCCGGGGTCACGCTCTCGCTCGAGCGCCGGCGCGAGCTGGTCCGCATCGCCGCGGCGCGCGAGCTCTTAGTGCTTGAGGACAACCCCTACGGAATGCTGCGCTACGAGGGTCCCTCATTGCCGACACTGCGCTCGCTGGACGACGATTTCGTGATCTACGCGAGCACGTTCTCGAAGATCCTCTCACCCGGGGTTCGCCTCGGCTGGGCCGCCGCGCCCGCGCCGGTACTCGAAAAGATGAACATCGGCAAGCAGGCCTCGGACCTGTGCTCGTCGTCGATCTCGCAGTACTTCGTGTGCGCGTACTTCGAGTCGGGGCCGTGGCAGCAGTACGTGCGCTCGCTGATCGAGATCTACCGCCGGCGGCGCGACGTGATGCTCGACGCCCTGGCCGAGCATTTCCCGCCCGAGGCCTACTGGACCCACCCGCAGGGAGGCCTTTTCATCTGGAGCACGCTGCCCGACTACATCGACACCACGGACCTGCTGGCGCGCGCGCTCGAGCAGCGGGTTGCCTTCGTTCCCGGCCGGGCGGCATTTGTCGACGGCCGCGGCGGCTCCTCGATGCGGCTGAATTTCTCCGGCGTGAACGAGGAGGAGATCCGTGAGGGCATCCGCCGCATCGGTGAGGTGGTCTTCGAACAGGTGCGCCTCTACGGCACGCTCACGGGTATGCGGCCCGCGCGCTCCAAGCGCGCTCCCCAGGAACGGCCCGCCGAGCAGCCCTCGCCACCGGCTGAGCTGGCGCGCGTGCTGCGGCTGCCGCGCAAGCACGCGGGATGAGGGTCGCCGTGCTCAAGGGCGGCCGCTCACTCGAGCGGCAGGTCTCGCTGCGATCGGGGGCGCGCGTCGAGGACGCACTGGAGCGGCTCGGTCACGGGCCGCTCTCGATCGACGTCGGCGAAGACCTGGTCGAGCAACTCGAGGCGCTCAGACCCGAGATTGCCTTCGTGGCCCTGCACGGCCGCGACGGCGAGGACGGCACAGTTCAGGAGCTGCTCGACGCGCTCGCGATTCCCTACACCGGCTCGGGCGTCTCGGCCTGCATCCGCGCCGCCGACAAGGTCCTCGCCAAGCACGCGATGCGCGACCATGGCATCCCGACGCCAGAGTTCTTCGCCTTCAGCGAGACCGCGTTCAACGGGCTCGGTGCCGCCCAGGCGCTGCCGGCGATCGAACGGCGGCTCGGATTCCCGATCGTGGTCAAGCCGGCCTCGCAGGGGTCGGCGCTGGGCATCAAGTTCGCGCGCAGCGCCGAGGAGGTCCCGGCCGCGCTGGTCGCGGCCTTCTCGTATGACCGCAAGGTGCTGCTCGAGCGCCACATCGAGGGGCGCGAACTGGCCGTCTCGATCATCGAGCGCAACGGCACGCCGCAGGCGCTACCGATCGTCGAAGCGGTGCCGACCGACGAGCGGTTCTACGACTTCGAGGCTCGCTACGAGATCGGGCGCACCAGGTTTGCGTGCCCGGCGGAGCTGCCCGACGAGATCGCGGCGGACGCCACCGCGACAGCGCTCGAGGTATTCGCGCTGCTCGGCCTGAGCGGGGTCGCTCGCGTCGATCTCATGCTCGCCGGGGCCGCCTTGCAGGTGCTGGAGGCAAACGTGATTCCAGGCTTGACCGAGACCAGCCTGCTGCCTCAGGCGGCCGAGGCCGCAGGGCTCGGATTCGAGGAGCTGGTCCAGCTGATCCTCGACGCTGTACCTAGGTAGGCCGCCGCACATGTGCGG
>JAVKSP010000065.1:0-18217 GCA_039583645.1 Solirubrobacteraceae bacterium | reverse complement strand
CTGGCACAAGACCGCAGACGAGATCCTCACCAGCCTCGCGGCCTACTGCCAACGAATTTCCGACTCAGGACACTAGGCACGCTGCGAACCGCCTCGGGGTGTTTCAGGACGCCTGCAGTGCGAGGGTCCCGCCCCGCAGGCCCCGGTCGATCTCATCCGCCCAGTTCGCGAGCTGGTCCTGGGCGGCATCGGCACGGTCCTGGGCGGCGCGGTAGACGACGTACCTCTCCCCGTTCGGGTACTCGCGCCAGTCCGAGTACGCGATGTTCGCCTCGGCCTGAGCCTCGCGACGGACGTAGCTGAGCTCCTCCAGCAGCGCGTAATCCGCAACCGAAGGGCGACCGGGCAGCTCCGACCGCTCGTCGTCGACCCGATCTGCCGAGGCACGACCTTCTGGTCTCATCGCCTTTCCCCCGATTCGTGCTCCACCGCTCTCCAATCAGCCATGATGCTGACCGAGCGAATCTTGCACCCCGCGCCGGACGTTCACACTAGGGGGCCGCCCTAGTCTTTGGGGCGCCGCGGCGGAGGCGCCTGCACCGGAAGCGCATGGGCGAGCTTCGGCTGTCCGTGGAGCTCGTAGCGCACGTCGATCACGTCGTTTCGCCTGTAGGTGCCGATCCCCCAGAAGCCCACAAACCACGCCCAAGGGCTCAGCTTCTGCTGGACGAGCTCGCGTCTGAAGACGAGCTCGCCCTGCGAGACGCGGAAGTCATGGCCGAGCTCCTGCCTCACGCCATTGATGTACACCTCGAACGGCTCCCGCACTCCGGGGGGCAGCCTCACCCTCCACTCGGGCCCCATCAGCTCGCATCCTGCCCAAGCAGCGACATCGCCACCATGTCCCGGCGGCCGTCGGGTCCGGGGCGATAGGCCCGCAGCACCCCTTCCTGCACGAAGCCCGCAGCCGCACCAGCGCGCGACATCGCCGCGTTGTCGGTGTCTGTGAACAGCTCGAGTCGCTCGAGCTGCCCGGCCTCGAACAGCCATGCCGCGGTCAGGCGCAGCGCCCTTCGCGCGATGCCGCGCCCCCGGTGGCGCGGCGTCACCCACACGCCCAGCTCGGCGCGTCCCTGTTGCCAGTCGATCGTATGCACGGAAACGAGCCCGCGGCAATCGTCGTCGGGGGGCTGAACGATCGTCAGGCTGACGCGCGTGCCCGCCTCCCGCTCGCGCTGCGCCTGCTCGAGCGCCCGTCCCAGCTCGGCCCCGCTGGGAGGTCGCAGATGGCTCATGCGCACGTGCAAGAGCGGATCTTCCTGATACGCGATCAGGATCTCGGGAATGTCGCGCTCGGTCGTGAAACGCAACGCGACGACGCTGTCGCTGAGCGGCTGCCCCAGGGGCGGGATGGCGGGCATGTCGGCACAGCACCGTACCCTGTCGGCGCGTGGACGCAACCCGCAGCGTGCCCTACCTCGGCCGGACCCTGAGCATCGTGCCGGAGCCCGGCCGCAGCCGCGTGCATAGGCGCGAGGACACCCTGCTGGTGCCACCTGGGCGGGAGCGGCTGCCGGCACTCGAGCGCTTCTATCGCCGTGCCGCGCGCACGGAGATCGCGGTAAAGCTCGACCGCGCCTGCGGCTTCGCGGGCACGTCTTACTCGAAGCTCACGATCCGCAACCAGCGGACCCGCTGGGCGAGTTGCTCCTCGACGGGCACGATGAGCTTCAACTGGCGCCTGCTGCTGGCGCCCGAGCCGGTGCTCGACTATGTCGTCTGGCACGAGGTCTGCCACCTCGAGCTGATGGATCATTCGCCCCGCTTCTGGGCGCTGGTGGCGCGCTTCTGCCCCGATCACCGCGAGCACGCGCGGTGGCTTCGCCGCCACGGTCCGACGCTGGTGCTGCGCTGATCAGAGCTCCACGGCGCGGCGCAGCGCCGCGCTCGCGCTCTCAGCTCGATCGTGCTCGAGCGGGGTGCGCCGCAGCCGCCCCCAGTAGGCCTCGCTCGAACCGTCTCCGCGGACGTCGATGCCGGCTCGCACGTGCGGCAGCAGACGCTCGGGGCCGCTCAGCTCGATGCGCGCGTAGACCTGCTCGCCGGGGTCGAAGCGGCGGATGCGCACGTCGATCTCCCGCCGCGGCGCGGTGCGCGCAAGCTCACCGGCGCGCGTCTCGACCAACTCGAGCGCGGCCTGCAGATCGGCCAGTCGAGCGCGCTCCACGCGGCCACCCCGGCGCACCGTGACCGTCCAGGGCACTGCGCCCTCCGGCTAGGACAGCGAGCGCTCGGCTATGGAGACGTAGTCGAGATCGCGCTCGCCCGTGTAGATCTGGCGCGGCCGCGCGATCTTCTGTTCGGAGTCGTCGATCATCTCGAGCCACTGCGCGATCCACCCGGCGGTGCGCCCGATCGCGAACAGCACGGGGAACATCTCCACCGGCATGCCGAGCGCCTCGTAGATGATCCCCGAGTAGAAGTCGACGTTCGGGTAGAGCTTGCGCTCCAGGAAGTACTCGTCCTCGAGCGCCCGCTTCTCGAGCTCGAGCGCGATGTCGAGCAGCGGGTTGGTGCCGGTGACCTCGAACACCTCGTAGGTCGCCTTCTGGATGATCTTCGCGCGCGGGTCGTAGTTCTTATACACGCGGTGGCCGAAGCCCATCAGCTTCTCCTTGCCTTCCTCAACGCCCTTGAGGAAGTCGGGAATGTTCTCCTTGCGCTCGATGCGGCGCAGCATGCGCAGCACCTGCTCGTTGGCCCCGCCGTGCAGCGGCCCGTAGAGCGCCGCTACCCCCGCGGCCACCGCCGAGTAGGGATCGACCTGCGAGGAGCCGACGCTGCGCACGGCGCTGGCCGAGCAGTTCTGCTCGTGGTCGGCGTGCAGGATAAAGAGCACGTCGAGGGCGTGCTCGAGCCGCGGGTCGGGCTCGTACTTCAGCTCGGTCATCTTGTAGATCATCGAGAGGAAGTTGCCGGGGTAGCTGAGGTCGTTGTCGGGATACACGTAGGGCATGCCGCGGTTGTGGCGGTAGGAGAAGGCGGCCAGCGTCGGCATCTTCGCGATCAGGCGGATCACCTGCATGTACCGGATCTCCTCGTCCTTGATCGCGCTCGCCTCCGGATAGAAGGTCGACAGCGCTCCCACGGAGGCCAGCAGCATGCCCATGGGGTGCGCGTCGTAGCGGAAGCCCTGCATGAACTCCTTGACGTTCTCGTGTACGAAGGTGTGGATCGTGATCTCGTGCTGCCAGGTGTCGAGCTCGTCGCGGTTGGGCAGGTGACCGTGGACCAGCAGGTAGGCCACCTCGAGGAAGGTCGAGTGCTCGGCCAGCTGCTCGATCGGATAGCCCCGGTACTGCAGGATGCCGTTCTCGCCGTCGATGAAGGTGATCGCCGAGCGGCACGAAGCGGTCGCCATGTAGGCCGGGTCGTAGCTCATCAGCCCGAAGTCGTCCTTGTGCGTCTTGATCTTGCGCAGCTCGGTCGCGCGGATGGTCCCGTCGTCGATCGGGACCTCGTACTCCTTGCCGGTGCGGTTGTCGGTGATCGTGAGCGTGTCGCGCGAAGTGCCTGTACCGGCTCCGTCAGCCTGCTTGGTCTCGGTGGTCATGGCGCTCCTGTCAGGAGGTTGGCGGCTGGCCCCCCGCTCGCTGAAGCGGAAGACCTACATTCACTCTAATACTGCCGCGCAGCGGGCGTCCGAGGTGAATGCCCGGTTACGCCGTCTGCACGGCGACGCCCACCACGGCCGCCGTCAACACCACGGTCACGAGCATCACGGCTCGCTGACCGCCGGCGCCTCCCGGGAAGCGCTCGCGCTTAAGCCCGAGGCCCGCGATCAAGGCCGCCCAGAGGACAAAAGCGCCACCCACGATCCCGAACAGGGGGTGGAACTTGTCGACCGCGAACAGCAGGGCCAGCACGCCGCTGAGCCTACCTCATCGTCTCGGCCGCGCGGCGCGCGCGATCGCCTTCGTAGCGGCTCTCGGTGGCGGCCATCTGTCCCTGGTAATGGCTGCCCAGCTCGGGTGAGCCGTAGGGCCGTTCGGCGGCCTGATCGAGGGTCATGAACGACAGCTGCGCGATCAACAGGCCCGGGTAGAGCTTGATCGGCACGCGCGTCAGGTTGTTGAGCTCGAGTGTCAGCGTTCCCTTCCACCCCGGGTCGCAGAACCCGGCGGTGGCGTGCACGATCAGACCGAGGCGCCCCAACGAGCTCTTGCCCTCGATTCTCGCGACGATGTCCTCGCCCAGCTCGACCCATTCGAGTGTGCGCCCGAGACAGAACTCGCCGGGGTGGATGACAAACGAATCGTCGGCTGAGACCGCGACCTCCTCGGTCAGGTTGCCCGGCGGGTCGCGTAGGTCGATCGCCGCCGCGCGGTGATTGTGGAACACGCGGAAGGTGTCCCCGAGCCGCAGGTCGACGCTCGCGGGCTGAACGAGCGCGGGATCCCAGGGTTCGATCCGGATCCGGCCCTGCTCGACCAGCTTTCGGATGCTGCCGTCGGAGAGGACGCTCATCGCCACCAAGTCTGCCAACTAGGGCAGTCGCCCAGCGCGCTGAGGAAGCGGTTCGGCTAGTGCTCGAGCGAGCGCGCGCGGGCACGCACGGTTCGCACCCGCGCGGGGGGCGGCGACGGCGCCCCGCCGTGAGGCCCGCGACGCGGAAGGCGGGGCGAGGGCTGGGGCGTGTGGGGATGGCGCAACTTGCTGCCGCCACCGCCGTCCTCGGACGCCGGAGGCTCCTCCTGGGGTCGTTTCTTGATCGCCCACCACACCAGCACGATCAGCGCGATCAGCGGGATCTTGAGCGCGAGCATGATCCAGATGAATCCCCACGTCACAGCTTGAATCGTACCCCGCTAAAGCCCGATTTTCACGCTCGCCGGAACGAATTCGGACCAGCGACGAGCTCGGTCGCGTTCGCCGCGAACTGGGTGATGCGGGCCAGTTCGCTCACGCGCCCGACGATTTCTTCGCTCGTCAGCCGGACCATTCGCTCCACCCCGAACTCCTCGACGTTGAACGAGGCGAGCGCGGTCCCGTAGGCCATTGCCCGCGAGAGCAGCTCGTGATCGATCGTCCCCGCCGCGTGCGCGGCCAGATAGCCCATGAATCCCCCTGCAAAGCAGTCCCCGGCTCCTGTGGGGTCGAGCACGGTCTCGAGCGGAAAGGCGGGGAGGGCGAAAAAGCCGTCCTCGCTGACCATCGCCGCCCCGTACTCGCCACGTTTGGCAACGACCACGCTTGGACCCCAGCCGTGCACGAGCCGGGCGGCCCGCACCGGATTGGGCTCGCGCGTGAGCTGGCGAAGCTCGGCATCGTTGAGCATCAGACAGTCGACTTGTGCCAGCGCCTCGATCAGCGCCTCACGCGCGGTGTCGATCCAGAGATTCATCGAGTCGAGCGCGGCGAAACGCGCGCCGTGACACTGCGCGCGCACCTGCCGCTGCAGTTCGGGCTGGATGTTCGCCAGAAACAGCACCTCCGCTGCTTTGGAGGCCTCCGACAGGCGCGGCGTGAAACCGGCGAAGACGCCCAGCTGCGTGTCCAGCGTTTGCCGCTCGGACAGATCCCAGCCGTACTCTCCCGCCCAGAAGAAAGTCTTGCCTGGAACACGCTCGATGCCGGTGGTGTCGATCCCGCGGGCCCGCAGGAGCTCGTATTCCGCCTCGCCGAAGTCGTCGCCCACCGGCCCGACCACGTGGACGGTGTCGAAGAACGACGCCGCCAGCGCGAAATGCACCGCTGAGCCTCCGAGAATGCGCTCGCGCTTGCCAAATGGGGTCGTAACCGTGTCAAAGGCAATCGAGCCAACTACCGTGAGCGCCATTGCGGGCTCCGCTCAGCTGCCGGCCGGGGTCTCGAGCATCCGCTCGTAGACCCGGCATCGCTTCACGATGCGGCCACCCATCGCCTCGAGGCCCCGGTTCATCGAGTGGTTGGTCTCGAGGATCCAGCCGGCCTCGCCGTGCGTCAGCCCGGTGCGCGCCGCCGTCTCGAAGTGCTCCATGTAGAGCGCCACTCCCGCCCCGGTGAGCTCGTATTCCGGCCGCACGCCGAGGAAGCCGATTCGCATGCGATTGATCTGGCGCCGCTTGGTCACGTAGTACCACCATCCGAGCGGCAACAGGCGGCCGCGCATCTTCTTCAGCGCCTGGTTGATATCCGGGATCGTGATCGCCATGCCGACCGTCTCTCCGTCCTGCTCGGCGATCATGAACCAGTCGCGGTCGTAGACGAGCTGGAGCGTGAACGCCAGCTCGTCGAGGTCCTCCTTCGAATAGGGGACGAAGCCCCAGTTGCGCGACCAGGCGGAGTTGTAGACCTTCGCGAACTCGTCGATGTCGCGGCGCAGGTGCCGCCGGGACATGCGCCGGATCGTGATGCCCTGCTTCTCGCGCGCACGTTGGGCGACTCGCGGCAGCGCCGGCAGCATGCGCTCTTCGCGGTCGGTGAGGTGAAGCTCCCAGTGCAGCAGGTCCATGGCCTTGGTCAGGCCCGCGGCCTCGCATTGCCGCTGGTAGTAGGGCGGGTGCCAGGGCTGCTTGATCATCGGCTCGAGCTCGAAGCCCTCGATCAGCACGCCACACTCATCGTTCATCGAGAGATCCATCGGTCCCACCATGCGCTCACAGCCGCGCTCGGCCAGCCAGGCGGCCGCCGCGTCCAGCATCGCGCGCAGCACCTGCTCGTCGTCCTCGAACTCGAGGAAGCCGAACATCCCCCAACGCGTGCCGTGGTACTCGTTGAAGGCGTGGTCGACCTGGGCGCTGATGCGACCGACCACGCGCCCCTCGCGGCGGGCCACGAAGTACTCGGCACATCCATGCTTGAAGTAGGGGTTGAGCTTGCGGTGCAGGAACATGTAGCGCTCGAGCTTGAGCAGGGGGATCCATGGGGTCCCCGCGTGCAGCCGGTAGGGCAGGTCGACGAACGCGCGCATGGCGCTCATCCCACGCACGGGCTCGATCGCAACGGCCGATGTAGGCGGGGCGGTCTCGACAGTCATCGCGGGGGGACCGTACCGTTTTTCAACTTGCTCGTGGCCGGCGCACATGTGCGCCGGCCCCCGCCGGCACATGTGCCGGCGGGCCTGGCCGCGCATGCGCGGCCCGGGTCAAAGCTCATGTCTCGGCCGGGGCCACTGTTTCCGGTAGCGAGGGCTCCACACGCAACAGCTTTGCCGGCCGCGGCGGCAGCCACCAGTTCCAGCGCCCGAACAGCGACACGACCGCCGGCACCAGCAGCGCCCTGATCACCGTGGCGTCGAGCAGGATCCCCGCGGCCAGCGCGGTGGCGAACACCTTGACGTCGGTGTCCGGCGCGGAGGACATCGAGAGGAAGGCCAGGAACAGGATCAGCGCCGCGCTCGTCACGAGCCGGCCGGTGCGGCCCACGCCGCGCACCACTGCAGTGTCGGTCGAGCGGCTGGAGTCGAACTCCTCGCGCATGCGCGCGAGGATGAAGACCTCGTAGTCCATCGAGAGCCCGAACAGGAAGGCGAACACCATCAGCGGGATCCACGAGGTGATCGAATGGGTCGCTGCGATCCCCCAGATCAGGTTCGAGCCGTGGCCCTGCTGCCACACCAGCGTCATCACGCCCCAGGCGGCGAGCACGCTGATCACGTTCAGCGCGATCGCCTTGAGCGGCAGCAGCAGCGAACGGAAGGCGCGCGCCAGCAACACGAAGGTCAGCACGGCGATCAACGCGATCATCAGCGGGAAGCTGCCGTAGATCGCGTCCACGAAGTCCTGGTTCTCGGCCCCGGTGCCACCGACGCGAACATGACTGCCGGCGCTGTGCGCGGCGGTGCGCACGCGGCTGACGGTGTCGCGGCCGGCGGTGGTCGAGCTGTCGCCGACCGGGAACGCGTCGAGCACCGCGACCCCGTTGCGCTGCCACTGAGCCCCCGTCGGTGCGGCCGCGCCGTGCACGCCCGGGACGCGCGCCACCACGCTCGCGACGTGCGTCGCCTCGCTGGGGCTCGACAGGATCTCGATCGGCTCGAGCGCGCCGGCGCCGATGCCGGCCCTCTCGAGCTGGAGCAGGCCCGCATGAGCCTCGCCGTGGCTGGCGAGCGTGTTCACGTTCGAGGAGCCGAGCTGGATCTGGGAAGCGCCTGCAACAAGCGCCGCAAGCACGGCCAGCGCGCCGAGCGTGGCCACCCAGCGGCGCCGCACCACCAGCCGCGCCCACCTGGTCCACGGCCTGCTCGCCATCTCGTCCGAGCGGATGTGGGGCCAGTCGAGCCTGCTGCCGGCTTTGGCCAGCACGATCGGCAGCAGCGTCAGCGCCACGATCACGCTCACCAGCGGGATCAGCATGCCCGCGTACCCGATCGAGCGCAGGAACGGCAGCGGCAGCACGATCAGCGCCAGCAGTCCGATCGCCACGGTGGTGCCGCTGAAGACCACAGCGCGCCCGGCGGTCTGCATGGCGCGCACCACGGCCTCCTCGCCCGGGTGCCCGTGGGCACGCTCCTCCCGCCAGCGCACCACCACCAGCAGCGAGTAGTCGATCGCCACGCCCAGCCCGATCAGGGCCACCAGGAACTCAACGATCATCGAGACGCTGGTCACGCTGGTGAGCGGTCGCAGCACCAAGAACGTCGTCATGATCGAGGCGATCGCCATCAGCAGGGGCACGAACGCCAGCAGCGAGGCGAACACGAACGCCAGCACCGCCAGTGCGCCGAAGCCGCCGATCACGGACTCGAGCAAGACTCCGGGACCCTGCTGGCCTCCGGTCTGATTGCCGAGCGCGTCCACGCCGGTCACCCGCACGGGAGCGCCGTCCACGCGCACCGACGACAACACGCGGGTGGCGACCGTGGCGGCGTAGCTGTTTACGCCGAAGGACCCGAGATGCAGCGGTGGGTATGCCAGCACGAACGTGGTGCGCCCATCGCGGGACACAAAGGCGCGGTTGCCGGTCGATGCGTAGGAGGCGCTGCGGGTGCCCGGCAGCGCGCGCGCGAGATCGGCCTGGATCCGCTCCAGGCCGCTGCGCACCGCGGGGGAGGAGACAGAGGCCCCGGGCGGCAGGGTCACCACCGGCAGCAGCGGCGCGGTGTCCCCGCCGTTGTGGAAGATCTGCTTGATGCGGGCATTGGTGACGAATCCTTCGCGGCCCGGCACCGAGAACGTTTTGCTGAAGGAGTTGATCGTGGAGCCCACGGTCGCGACCCCGGCCACGGTGATCACCAACCACGCGGCCACCACGAGCCGTTTGTGGGCGAGCACCCAGCGTGTGATCGAGGTGATTACGCCGCCGCTAGTGGCATTCATCGGACTGTCCCCGGGAGGTCGTTGGTGGAACGGACGGTTTGTAACATAAACTATTTTCTCTTGCAAGTTTCCGCGCTAGACTTGTTTCGGACCAGTGAGCACGCCAGACCGCAAGAGCGACGCCCCCCTCCCGGGCCCGCCGGGTGCTCACCCTGCCCTGATCAAGCACACGGGTTTTCTGCTCGCGCGCACGGGACATGTCGCCGCCAGGCAGTTTGCCGAACGGCTGCGCGGGCTGGGTCTCACCACGCGCATGTGGGGCGCGCTCAACGTGCTCGACGCCGAAGGATCGACCACCCAGCAGTTCCTCGGCAGGTGCACGGGAATCGACCCAAGCTCGATGGTCGCGACGGTCGACGACCTCGAGCAACGCGGACTGGTCGAACGCCGGCCCCACCCCTCCGACCGGCGCGCCCACGCGCTTCACATCACCGAGCAGGGTCGCGAGATCTTGAGTCGCGGTCGTCAGCTGGCGCGCCAGGCGCAGGAGGATCTGCTGGCGCCGCTCAGTCGCGAGGAGCGCAAGCAGCTGCATGATCTGCTGCTGCGGCTCGCGCACGGCGACGCTTCAGGCGCGCGGTAATCAGGCCGCGGCAGGCGCGACGGCGGCCGTCTGCGCGGTTTCGACGGCCTCCTGAGGTCTCGGTCTGCGGGCGAGCGCGGCGCCCACCGCCAGCAGCGCCCACGTCGAGGGGTCCTCCAGGAAGTCGGCATAGAACAGCGTGTGCACGACCAGCGCCACGAACGCCGCCGCGATCGCCGCCCGGGCCGGATCCGCGCGTGTTCCGCGCACGAGCATCACCAGCGCAACCACCACCAGGGCCACATAGGGGATCTCGCCGATCAGACCCTGCTCAGCCGCGATCGTGACCGGTGTCGTGTGCGAGGCGGTGAGCGGCCCCGAAAGCGGGTTGTGACTGTGGTACTCGGTCTCGAAGGAGCCCGAGCCGAACCCTTGGATGGGGCGCTGCGCGAACAGCCGCGCGCCGCCGCTGAGCACGCTCCCGCGGCCCGCGGAGACGCCGTTGAAGCTCTGGTTGAAACCGAAGGTGGTGGGAGTGACGGCGACCGTCGCTCCCCCCAGCACCACGACCGCCGCCGCGGCGACGAGCGTGCGCGACGGTCTCCACCTGACCGCCGCCAGCACCGCCAGCGCGACCAGCAGCCCGGCCATGCTCGAGCGCGACAGGCTGAGCACGAGCGCCACCCACAGCACCGCCAGCACGGCGGTGGTGGCGACCTGCTCGCGCGGCTGCCGGTCATAGAGCAAGACCACCGACAGCAGCACCATCACCAACGCCAGGAAGCGGCCGAAGATGTTGGGGTCGAAGAAGACCGAGTTGACGACGAAGTAGGTGTAGAGCTGGTTCTCGTCCACCAGCTTGGAGTTGAACAGCACCGTCTTGGTGGCGTACTCGACGAATGCGATCCCGGAGAAGATCACCCCCAGCGCAGCCAGCAGCAGCAGGCACTGGCGCAGCAGCCGGGGCGTCCACTCGATGCCCTCGAGCAGACAGAAGAGCACCGTGAAGGGCACATAGAAGAAGACCGTGTTCTGGAGCGCTTTCTCGAACCCGCTGGGGGAACCGCCGGTGGGCGCGTAGAGCGCTTGCACCGCGTACAGCACGATCACCAGCGCGAGCAGTCGCTTGAGCCAGCGGACCGTGGTGCTCGCCTTGGCCGGCAGGGCGCTTCCTCCGAAAGCTGTCTGTCGTCCCAGCAGCGCCGGCACGGCGAGCGCCAGCGCCCCCGCGCCGACGACGAAGTACAACGGTACGAGCAGGTAGGAGGGAGTCTGCGCTCCACCGGCCGAGATCGGCACGCGGAAAGGCAAGGCCAGGACCGCCAGCAGTCCCAGCAGCCAAGGTCGCGCCACGATCACGCGCGCCACGGCGGCGAGCACGGCCAGGCCGACCAGCGCCGCGATGACCGCTAGCAGCGGGTGCTCGTGGATCGCCCTGACGTGCGGCGAGTGCCACACCTCGGCCAGCAGCAGCGTGGGCGAGAGCACCACGCAGCCGATCACTGCCACGGCGCGAATGCGCGCGGTCGGCGCCAGCAGCGCGCCCGCCGCCAGCAGCGCGACCACCACCACGCCAGCCTTCGGAACGGGACCGGTGAGTGCGGCGAGCGTGGTCACAGGGCGGGAGACTAGTCGCTGCCTTCAGGCCGAGATCAACTGAGAGACGCCTCTCAATACCCCGGCTTTCAGCGCCGATCTTCTACCCTGGCTGGGTGCCGTCAACCCGTGCCATGGCGGCCGCATGCGCGGCTGCGATTGCCCTATCCGGCTGCGCTTCGCTGGCCAAGCCCTCGCGCGGGCGCGGCCAGGTGCTCGACTCGCGCACGGCCGGGCCCGACTATCTGGCATGCATGCGCGCCAATCACCTGAACGTGAGCGAGATCGGCACCAACAAACTCCAGATCGGCACGTTGCCATCCGGGCCGACGATCGTGTTCGCGCCGACGGCTGACATGGCCGAGGCTGAACAGATTGAGGGCAAGGCCCAGGGGGCGTATGTGATCGGTGCCGCGCTGGTGTATCCCAACAGTGCGCCGGGATCCGAGCTGACCGTGATCGAGAACTGTCTCGGGCAGGGCGTCAAGGAGCCCAAGGCGTAGTCATCCAATGGCGACCGTCGCACCCCCACCACCTACTCCTGCCCCCCAACGCCGCCGCGCCGCGGTGCGCGACCGGCTCGCCAGCGCCCCCAGCTGGGCCTTGTTCGGCGGGGTGGCGATCGTGCTGCTCGCAATCTCGCTTTACATGCGCTCGCGTGCCCTCTCGGGCCAGCTGTGGATCGATGAGGCGATCACGACCGGGATCTCCGCGCACTCCCTTAGCGCGATCCCGGGCATCCTGCGCCACGACGGCAATCCGCCGCTGTACTACCTGCTGCTGCATTTCTGGATGCGCGCGTTCGGGACCAGCGAGTCGTCGACGCACACGCTGTCACTGATCTTCGGGCTGGCCACGATCCCGGTCGCGATGTGGGCCGGGTGGAGCCTCTTCGGGCGTCGGGTCGGCTTGATCGCAGGCGTTCTGTTCGCGTTCAACGCCTGGCTCACTCAGTACGCCGAGGAGACGCGGATGTACGAGCTGATGGCATTGCTCGGCCTGATCGCCACGGCCGCCTTCATCCACGGCTTCGTCTACCGGCGACGGCGCTACCTGTTCGTGTTCGGGGCCGCGCTGACGCTGATGCTCTACACCCATACCTGGGGCTTCTTCTTCGCCCTCGGCGCCGTGATCGCGCTGATCCCCGCGTACCTGATCTGCGAAGACAGGCGTTCGTTCTTGCGCGACGCAGTTCTCACGTTCGTGGCCGCCGGGATCTTGTACATCCCCTGGCTGCCGAACTTGATCTACCAAGCCACTCACACGGGCGCCCCGTGGTCGCACGCACCCGCGTTCGGCACGCCCGTCCTGATCTCGCGCGATCTGCTCGGCGGAGACCGCGTCACCGTGACGCTGTTCCTCGCCTGCGTGGCCGGGCTCGGGGCATATTTCACGCGGCGCGTGCGTCGCACACCCGAGGCGGTCGCGTTGTGGACCCTGATCGCGCTGGCCGTGGCGACGCTGGCGGTGGCGTGGGTGAGCTCGCAGTTCACCCCGGCCTACGTTTCGCGCTACTTCGCTCCCGTACTGCCCGCCATGCTGCTGATCGCGGCGCTCGGGTGCGGCCGTTCGCGTGTGCTTGGCCTGGTGGCACTGGCGGCGACGGTCGCCTTCATGCTCCACCCGGGCAACTTCGCCTATCCGCACAAGAGTGACATGCGCGACATCGCCGGGCAGGTGAACCCGCTGTTGCACAGGGGCGACCTGGTGGTGGTAGCGCAGCCGGAGGAGACCACGCTTGCGTGGTACTACCTCCCGTCCGGCCTGCGGTATGCGACCACGATCGGATCCGTGTCTGATCCCACGTACATGAACTGGGTCGACGCGCTGGCGAGGTTGCAGCGAGCCAATCCGGCCACGACTCTGGACCCGCTGGTGGCGAGCCTGCGCCCCGGCCAGCAGCTCCTCTATCTGCGCCCGCTGACCGAGGGCGTGCTCAACTGGGAGGCGCCTTGGACGCGCCTGATCCGACGTCGCGCCGCCGAGTGGGGGGCGCTCCTACAGGCCGACGTGCGGCGGGGCGTGCTCAAGCAGGTTGCGTGGGCACCGCACGACTACCAGGAGGCGCTCCAGGTGCCGATGAGCGGCGTGCTCTACAAGAAAATTGCCGGTGACCTCCACTGAGATCACAGCCGAGCGGCCGGTGGTCGTGCTCGGCGCCGGTCCTGCCGGCCTCACGGCCGGGTACCTGCTGGCCAAGCAGGACAAGCCGGTCGTCGTCCTGGAGGCCAGTGATCAGGTCGGCGGTCTTGCTCGCACCGAGGTGCGCGACGGTTACCGCTTCGACCTGGGCGGCCACCGCTTCTTCACCAAGGTCAAGGAGGTCGACGACCTCTGGCACGAGATCCTCTCCGAGGAGTTCCTGCGCCGTCCACGGCGCTCGCGCATCTACTGGAACGGCAAGTTTTTGGAGTATCCGCTCCAGGGCATGGACGTGATCCGCAAGCTCGGCCCGGTCGAGCTGTTCCTGTGCGGGATGTCCTATCTATGGGCGGCGTTGAAGCCCAAGGGGCGGGAGGAAAGCTTCGAGGACTGGGTCTCCAACCGCTTCGGCAAGCGGCTGTACCGGCACTTCTTCAAGACCTACACGGAGAAGCTGTGGGGCGTCTCCACGGCCGAGATTCGCTCGGAATGGGCGGCCCAGCGGATCAAGGGTCTGTCGTTTTTCAGCGCCGCGAAGTCGGCCTTCCTCGGCAACAAGGGCAACCAGATCAAGTCGCTGATCTCGGAATTCAATTACCCGAGGTACGGCCCCGGCCAGATGTGGGAGGAGATGACCTCTGAGATCGCTGCGCGAGGCGGCGAGGTTCGTCTCAACGCGCCCGTGACCCGGCTGCGGTTCGACCCTCGGGACGGGCGCGTGTTCGAGGTGGTCGCCGGTGGAGAGACGCTGACGCCGTCGCACGTGATCTCGTCGCTGCCACTTCGCACCACTGTGGCGATCAGCGAGCCCGAGGCTCCGGTCGACGTTCGCGACGCTGCTCGCGGGCTGCGCTACCGAGACTTCTTGACCGTCGCGCTCGTGATCGAGGGAGAGGACCTGTTCCCCGACAACTGGATCTATATCCACCAGACCGGGGTGCAGGTGCTTCGCATCCAGAACTTCCGCTCTTGGAGTCCCTGGATGGTGCCGAGCGAGACCGACGCCTCGATTGGCATGGAGTACTTCTGCTTCGAGGGCGATGACCTCTGGAGCAAGCCGGACGAGGAGCTGGTCGCGATGGCCACGCACGAGATCCAGCAGCTGGGCCTGGCCCGCGCCGACAAGGTCAAGTTCGGCTTCGTCGTGCGCGTGAGCAAGGCCTACCCGATGTACGACGTCGAGTACGCCGAACGGGTGGCGACGATCCGAGATTGGCTCGAGGGGATTCCGAACCTGATCCAGGTGGGCCGCAACGGCCTGCACCGCTACAACAACTCGGATCATTCGATGCTCACGGCGATGCGCGCCGTCGACAACATCCTGCTCGGGACTCGGCACGACATCTGGGCCGTCAACGCCGAGAGCGTCTATCACGAGGAGCATGTCGAGCCCGAGCAGCCCTACCGCGAGGCACCGGACACCCCCGCAATGGAGAAGCTGGGGTGAGAAGGCCACGTCTCCTGCCAGCCCTGGTGTGCGCCCTGTGCGCCGCCGCGATCACTTCGGCGCCCGCATACGCCCAGGGCGGCTCGACCAGCCCCTTCTCGCCGGGGCTCCCCCAGGCGCCTGCGACGACCAGCACGCCGGCCAGGACCAACCCGATCCTCACCAACCCGACCACGACCACATCGTCGGGTGGCAGCGGGCTGAGCAGCTCGAGCACGGCCGCGATCGCAATCGGCGCGATCATCGTGCTCGGCGGCATCTCGGTGTTCATCTGGCGCGACGCGCGGCGGCGGGCACCGGTGCGGCATCGTGCGGCGGCCGCGACAGCCGGCCCCGAACGCGCGCACCCAGGTTCCAAGGCCCGTCCCAAGCCGCGCAAGCCGAGCCCGGTCGAACGGCGCCGGCGCAAGCGCGGGCGCGCGCGCTGAGGGGGGCCCATGGGGCTGAAGCACCGGAGCAAATCACTCAGCCGCCAGCGCGCGCATCTGCCGCTTGGCCCGAAGCAGCTGACGCTCCACGGTGCGCAAGCTGGCGCCGGTAATCGCCGCGATCTCGGCGTAGCTGTACCCGAGACCCTGTAGCCACAGCATCCGCTGCTGGCGCTGGGGCAGCGCTCTGATCTGCTCGAGCCGTTCCCGGTGCTCGAAGACCTCGTCTACCCCGGGTGCGGTGTCCGGCAGCGTCGCCTCGCCGCCCAGCTCGAGCGTGCCCTCGAGTGAGTGGTATCTGCGCTGTCGTCGCAGCAGGAGGAGCGCCTCGCGGGTCGCCGTCGTCGCAAGCCACGACAGGACGGTTTCGCGATGGACGCGATCGCGGTGGCGCACCAACCGGCCCCACGCAAGCTGGCAGGCCTCCTCGATCACGCTGTTCGGAGCGCGCACGTCCAGCCCAACAATCCGCTTGAGGCGAGGCGACAGCGCCACGTACAGCTCCCCGAGATCCCCGAGCTCGCCCTGATTCACGCTCATCGCCATCTCCTCCTCTAAACACTACTGAGACTCAATAAGACAAATTTGCTACCACCGAGGCTATCAAGTTGAAGCGAGTGCTGGTAGGGTCAAGACATCTCATTTGGTCTCATTTTGCGTTAGGAGCGGGGAATGGCCTTTCTGTTATCCGGAGTCACGGCGCAACCGAATCCGTCGGGGCTGCCCGGCAGCAATGTCCTCCAGCAACTCGTGAACGGGGCGGAAGCGTGGGCGCTGGCGATCGCGCTGCTAGGCGCGTTTGTCGGTGCGGCCGTGTGGGCGGTCGCCTCCCACACCCACAATCACCACTACGCGGGCAGGGGGCGGATGGCCGCGGTCGTCTCGGCTGCCGCCGCGCTCCTGATCGGGGCGGCGCCGGGGCTCGTCAACTTCTTCCAGCATCTCGGGACGACGGCACATTGAGGCCCGCACTCTCGACCCTCGCGCTCGCCGCCGCCGTCGTGGCCCTGTATTGCTGTGCGGCGCCCGCGCCGGCTTCCGCTGGCCTGCCCGGTCCGGCTTGCAAGGCAGCCGGTGAAGTCAACGGCCTCGCGGGCAAGGCCTGCGACCTGGTGGGCAATCCGAAGAAGCTGCTGAACATCGGCAAGAACCTCGTGACCGGACACCTCGGCACGGTGCTGAGCGAGATCTTCGGCAACGGTGGTTCGCCCGGCGTCACCGCCGCGCTCAGCTTGGCGGCTATCGTCGCCTGGATCACCGAGGGCGCGAAGGCGGCGGTCGGCTGGATGGTCAAAGGGATTCAGAGTTCGGCTGCACCGCAGCTGGGGAGCATCTGGTTCTCCTCGACCTACTGGCGCGTGGCGGGGATGGCGGCCCTGCTTACCCTGCCTTTCCTATTCGCAGCTGCGGTGCAGGCACTGCTGCGCTCCGACCTGACGGTGCTGAGCAGGGCGGCGTTCGGGTACCTGCCGCTGGCGATGCTCTGCGTGGGCATCGCGGCGCCACTCACGATGTTGCTGCTGGCTGGGACGGACGAACTCTGCAGCCTGGTGTGGTCGCCGAGCAGCGCCCACGGCCTGACGTCGTTGCTCACCAAAACGACCGGCGTGATGGGTCTGGCGACGCTGCTGAAGTCGCGCTTCCTGGCATTCCTGCTCGGACTCCTCCTGGCCACCTCCGCGGTTCTGGTCTGGCTCGAGCTGCTGATGCGCGAGGCAGCGGTCTACGTGGTAGTGCTGCTGTTGCCGCTCGCGTTCGCGGCGCTGGTGTGGCCGGCCCGACGCGTGTGGGCGCTCCGCTCGGCCGAGCTCCTGGTCGCGCTGATCCTCTCGAAGTTCGCGATCGTGGCCGTGCTGGGTCTCGGTGGCGCGGCTCTCGATCACGCCGGCTCGAACGGACTCGGGGCGGTCATCGCGGGGATGGTGCTGGTGATCTTGGCGGCGTTCGCGCCCTGGGCCGTGCTGCGCCTAGTGCCGCTAGCGGAAGTTGCGAGCGGCACCGCCGGGGCGCTGCGATCGCACGCGCACGGGCCGCTCGCGACCAGCTGGGAACGGACCAAGGTTGCTGATCGCAGCGCCAAAGCCGTCATGTCCAACCTCAGCAGCCGCTTGGCACTGGCGACCACGGGAGGCGAGGGACACTCGGCGCTGCGTAACGGCGCCGGCACCTCGGACCACTCGGGTGAAGACCGGGGGGCTGACGAGGGCGATGCGCTCGCCGCCGCCGGTTTCGACCATGAGGGCGTCGCGGAGGCCGAGATGGCCGCAGCGACATCAGGCGTGGACGGCGGTCCGTCAGCTGACCGCAGCGCCGGAGCGGCCCCTGCATCCGGCAGTCCCCACGCCGCGCGCCACGCTGACACCCCCGGCGCGGCGCCGCCTGATGAGCGCATTCCCGGCGCGGCGCCGATGTGGCAGGCGCCCGACATGTCCTGGCGCCCGTTGACGCTCGGGCCCGACGTCGGCTGGCCGCCACCTCCACTGTGGAGCGAGGTAGATGCCGGCGAGGATCGCACCGCACCCGACGAGCGGGGTCGCACCGCACCCGACGAGCCGGATCCGCTCCCGCCCTCGCAAGAACCCGGTGGCCGGTTGTGACGGCGCCCCGGCGCGCAGCGATGACCGATCCGCGGCGCGCGTCCCAGCGATGACTGACCAGCGACTGACCTACACGTTCGGCCCGATCGAGCGGCGGGGACTGCTCGGTCCCGTCCGTGGCGGGCAAGCGGCGGTGATCGCGGTTGGGGTCGTGCTCGCAATCGCGGTGCTCGACACTTCGCCCACCGGCTCGGGCGCGCTGCTCGCGACGCTGCTGTTCGCAGCCGCCGCCGGCGCCGCGGTGG
>JAVKSP010000064.1:0-18242 GCA_039583645.1 Solirubrobacteraceae bacterium | reverse complement strand
CGGCGCCCCCGCGCTCGTAGGCGCAGACCACCTGCTCCAGCGCGATGTCCTCGCGGATCAGGCCGGCGGACGGCGAGCGCCGCTTGTGCTCGGCGATCAGCGTTAGCCCGGGGGCTTGGAGCGCTGCTTGAAAAGGCCGGATCGGATCAGTGCGCAGGCGCTCCGCGGCCGCGCGTTGGAGCTCTGCGTGGCCGAGCTTCTGAGCGCGCCGCTCGAGCGCCGCCCGCGTGCTCTGCACGATCTCCCTGAGCGCGCTCATCGCTGCGCCAGCTCGCGCGTGCGCGCGATGAACCGCTCGAGCAGCGCCGCCGCGGCGCCTGAGTCGATCGCCCGCTCGGCCGCCCGCGCGCCCTGCTCGAGCGAGCTGACGCGGTCGGCGGCGTAAATCGCGGCGCCCGCGTTGAGCACCGCGATCTCGCGCGCGGCGCCCGGCTCGCCCGCGAATATCCGGCGCACGATGGCGGCGTTCTGACTCGGGTCTCCGCCCGGCACGTCAGCCTCCTGCGCCGGCTGAAGGCCCAGCTCCTGCGGCGAGACCGTGTAGCGCTCGAGCTCGCCGCCGCGCACCTCGACCACGGCAGTCGGCGCGCAGACGCTGAGCTCGTCGAGGCCGTCCTCGCTGGAGACGACGAGCGCGTGCTGGGTGCCGAGCCGCGCCAGCGCGCCCGCGATCGTCTCCAGGTAGGAGGGGTCGGAGACCCCGATCAGCTGCCGGCTCGCCCCGGCGGGGTTGGTGAGCGGGCCAAGGAAGTTGAAGATCGTGCGCACGGCGAGCTCACGCCGCACGGGAACCACATAGCGCGTCGCCTGGTGATGGGCGGGGGCGAACATGAACCCGAACGAGAGCTCCTCGATGCAGGTCGCGACAGCCTCGGGGGTCAGGTCGATGCGCGCGCCGAGCGCCTCGAGCAGGTCGGCCGACCCCGACAGCCCGGTCGCGGAGCGGTTGCCGTGCTTGGCCACGGTGCAGCCCGCGCCGGCCGCTATCAGCGCCGCGGTCGTCGAGACGTTGAAGGTGCGGCGGCCGCCCCCGGTGCCCGCCGTGTCGAGCAGGTTGTCGCGCCCGATGGGGACCTTTGCCGCCAGGGCGCGCATGGCCTGCGCAAGCCCGGCGAGCTCCTCGACGGTCTCGCCCTTGGTTCGCAGTGCGATCAGAAAGGCCGCGATCTGCACCTCCGACGCGTTGCCGGCCATGATCTCCGACAGCACCGCAGCGGCGTCCTGGAGGGCCAGGTCGCGACCGGCGCATAGCTCCTCGAGCGCGCGCGTGATCAGGTCCTCGGGAGTCATGCCTGGAGGAAGTTGCGCAACAGCTCGTGGCCCTGTTCGGTGAGCACCGACTCGGGGTGGAACTGCACCCCTTCGGCGGGCAGCTCGCGGTGCCTGACGGCCATCACGATGCCGTCGGCGGAGGCGCTTTGCTCGAGCGCCCCGGGGAGTTCGGGATCCACCACCAGCGAGTGGTAGCGGCCGACGTCGAGCGGCTGCTTGAGTCCGCGAAAGATCGTGCGGCCGTCGTGCTGCACCGAGGCGGTCTTGCCGTGCACGGGCTCGCCCACCGCGACGCGCCCGCCGAAGGCCTGCACGAGGGCCTGATGGCCGAGGCACACGCCGAGCGTGCGGATGCCCGCCAGCGGGAAGCGCTGCACCGCCTCCAGCGATATGCCGGCCTCGTTCGGCGTGCAGGGCCCGGGCGAGACGATCAGCCGCTCGTAGCCGCGGATCAGCAGCTCCTCGACGGTCGCGCGGTCGTTGCGCACGACCTCCACCTCGGCCCCCAGCTCGCCCAGATACTGGACCAGGTTGTAGGTGAAGCTGTCGTAGTTGTCGAGCACCAGCACTCGCATCGGGCAGAGTCAACGGTAGTGTGGCGGGATCGTGTTGGGGAGCGGTCGTCCGGTATGGGCCCTGATCGGCGCGGGGGCATTGACGCTGGCGCTGGCCGCCTCCGGGTTTGCGAGCGCGGACCACGGCCCGAGCCCGTGCGCGGTTCATATCCCGGTCGGTCACATCCCGGCCCACGTCACGGTGATGCGGGGCGGCCACAAGGTGACTCCCTCTTATCTGCAGCGCCACGACAAGGTCCACGTCGGCCATGGGGCCACGTTCAAGTTCTCGTATGCCGGCAACAGCTACCGGCTTCACGACAGCCTGGTTCGCCTGGAATGCCGGCGGCTGCTGGTGGCGCTTGGTCACCCCCGGCGGACGCTGCTGGCGGCGACGGTCAAGTTCGGCAAGGTCGATGTGACACGAGTGGGGCGCAACCCGCGCACGGCCGCGATCGTCACCTCCGAGATGGTGGCGCTCGGCACCGCCACCGGGGGCCACTTCGACGTCACCCGCTCCTCGAAGCAAAAGCAGACGCGCGCCTCCACGCAGTCGGGGCTGATCGTCGTCTATGAACCCTCGCACCCGATGACCCGGGTCAATACGCGCGTCAGGTACACGGCGATCTCCGACGGCAAGGGATTGCGGCTGGACGTGTGGCCGTTTTCGATCTCCCCACGACAGCGCGCGACCAACCCGCGCGACAAGCTCCCCGCCTTCTGGGCCGATGGTCGCCCCTGCTCCGTCGGCTGCAAGGCCCCGGGTAAGCCGGGGTGGCCGCTCAAGCCGTTTCACAAGCAGCACACGATCCGTTCCGCGATCAACGAGCTGCGGCCCTCGGGCTTTCACGTGGCGGAGGACATCGACGCCGCGCAGGGCCAGGCGGTGTACCCGATCGAGTCGGGCACTGTGAGCATCCGCTATCCCGGCACACCCGACGTCAACGTCGACGTCGGCAGCTTCTACTACTGGCACATCACCCCGACCGTGCACAACGGCCAGCACGTGACCGCATACAAGACCGTGCTCGGCCACGTGATCTGGAACTTCAAGCACGTCGCCTTCTCGGAGGTGACCGGGCCCGAGCAGTACATCAACCCGCTGCGCCCGGGCGCCTCGCTTTTGCCCTACAGAGACAGCGAGCGGCCGATCATCGGCAGGCCGCACATCTACTCAGACGGCAAGGTGGAAATCGGCGCGTTTGACCCGCAGAGCCACATCGACCGGCACTCCAGCTACGAGACGCCGGTGCTGGCGCCGGCCGCGCTGGCGTGGCGGCTGTACGACTCGCACAACCACGCGGTGACGGGACTGCAGTGGGCGCTGCGCGGCTCCCAGTGGTACCCGCCCGGCGACATCTCGCGCGTGTTCGCGCCGGGCGCCAAGAACCCGGGCTTCAATTGCTTTGCCTTCCACCGCGTGTGCATCCCCAACTGGGTCTACTGGCTGGCCGGCGGGATGACCGAGCGGCTGCCGCTGGGCAGCCTGCACGGCCGCTACCGGCTGACCGTCTACGCGTGGGACTGGGCGGGCAACACCTCGGCGCGCGACTACTGGTTCAAGGCGCCGCTGTCAGGTCCCTTCCAGCCCCCGCCGAGCGGACGGCCGCACGCACGCTTCGACTATCCGTAGCTCGCTGTCGGCTGGCGGCGGCTGAGGGTCCGGCCTAGGGCCACTCCGGCTGGGCGATCGCCAGTTCGATCGCCTCGAGCACGGCCCGCGCCTTGGCCTCGGACTCGCGCTGCTCGAGCTCGGGCTTGGCATCGGCGACGGTGCCGCCCCCGGCCTGCACGTGCGCGACGCCGTCCTTGACCACGACCGTGCGGATGTGAATGCAGGTGTCGAGGTCCCCGGCGTAGCTGACCCAACCGATCGCGCCGCCGTAACCGCCCCGCTTGACCGGCTCGAGCTCGTCGATGATCTGCATTGCCCGAACCTTGGGCGCGCCCGACAGCGTGCCCGCCGGCAGCACCGCCTTGAGCGCGTCGAGCGCGCCCACTCCGGGGCGCAGAGCCCCGGTCACGTTGGAGACGATGTGCATCACGTGGCTGTAGCTCTCCACGGCCATGAACTCGTCGACCTTGACCGTGCCATAGGCGCACACGCGCCCGAGGTCGTTGCGCCCGAGGTCGACCAGCATCACATGCTCGGCCCGCTCCTTGGGGTCGGCCAGCAGCTCCTGGGCGAGTTCGAGGTCCTCCTCGGCGGTCCGTCCCCGCGGCCGCGTGCCGGCGATCGGACGCGTCGAGACGCGCTCGCCCGTGACGGTGATCAACGGCTCGGGGCTGGCGCCGGCGATCTCGAAATCGCCGAAGTCGAGGAAGTACATGTAGGGGCTGGGGTTGACCGCCCGCAGGCCGCGATAGATCGAGAAGGCTTCGATCGGCACCGGCGCTGACCACCGCTGCGAGGGCACCACCTGGTAGGCGTCTCCGGCCCGGATGTACTCGATGATGCGCGCCACGGCGTGCTGAAACTCGCCGGGCGCCATGTCGGAGTGAAACTCGGGCATCGGCCGGCTGACAGGGGGCGGGGCCTGGTGGCGGGGAACGGCCTGCTTGAGACGCTTTCGTACCTCGGCGAGCGTCTGGACCGCGTGCTCGTAGGAGCGCTCCAGATCTTCGTGCGCGTACACGTTCGCCACCACCGTGATGGTGTGCTGGAGGTGGTCGAAGACGACCAGCGGGTCCGTGAACATCAGCGCCAGATCCGGCACGCCGAGCGGGTCCGGGTTGGGCTGCCCCAGCGCCTCGACCGTGCGCACGAGGTCGTAGGCGAACAGCCCCACGGCGCCCCCGGCAAACGGCAGCTGTGGGTGTGGAGCGGGCTTGAAGTGCTCGAGCTCGGCGGCCGCCAGCGCGTACGGGTCGCCGCCGTCGCCCAGCGACCAGCGCAGGACCTTGCGCGGGCTGAAGCCGATGAACGAATAGCGGCCGACGCGTCCGTGGTCGGCGGACTCGAGCAGGAAGGATGGCTCGGTCCCGCGCAGCTTCAAAAACGCCGACACAGGCGTCTCGGTGTCCTCGATGAAGGTCTGCGCGAGGGGAATCAGGTTGTGCCGGGTGGCGAGCTCGCGCACCTGCTCCAGAGTCGGCGCGATCTGGCCCGCGAGGTGGGCGTGTCGGCGCTCAGCGCTTGCGACGGTCATCGAGTACCCGCTCGGCGTCGGCGAGGCCGAGCTCGCGGCCGCGCAGCAGGACCGTGAGGTGGTAGAGCACGTCCGCCGCCTCCTCGCTCACGCGCGCCGAGGACTCCTCGCGCGCCGCACGGACCACCTCTTCGGCCTCCTCGAGCACCTTGGCGCCGTTTCTCGCGGGGTCGGCGAGCAGCTGCGCCGTATAGGAGTTGCGCGGGCGCGCGCGGTCGCGTTCGGCGATCGTGCGCTCGAGCGCCGGCAGCGCCTCGTGAGGCGCCGCGGGCTCGTGCGCGCCGCGGTAAAAGCAGGTGCGCTCGCCGGTGTGGCAGGCCGGGCCCGTTGGCTCGACGAGGGCGAGGAGGGCGTCGCCATCGCAGTCGTAGCGGATCGCTTTGAGCTTCAGCGTGTTGCCCGAGGTCGCGCCCTTGCGCCAGAGCTCGTTACGGGAGCGGCTGAAGAAGTGGACTTCGCCGGATTGGCGGGTCTTTTGCAGCGCTTCGCGGTTCATGTAGGCGAGCATCAGCACCTCCCCGCTGTGCCAGTCCTGGACCACGCACGGGACCAGGCCTTTTTCGTCGAAGGCGATCTGCGAGTCGTCCATGGGCGCGATTCTGGCAGCCGGGGCCCGTCGGTCGGAGGCCCTGCCGCTATTCGATCCCCAGCCTGTCCAGCAGGCGCTCGTCCGTACGCCAGTGCCGGCGTACGCGCACCGACAGCTCCAGGTGCACGTGCGCGCCCAGCTCGCGCTCGATCTCCTTTCTGGCGGCCATGCCGATCGCCTTCACCATGCGTCCCCCGGCGCCGATCAGGATCCCCTTCTGCGACTCGGTCTCGGCCAGGATCACCGCCTCTATGCGCACCAGGTCCTCGCGGTGGTCGATCTCGCGCACCTCCACCTCGACGGCGTGGGGAACCTCCTCGCGCGTGCGACGCAGAACCTGCTCGCGCACCAGCTCGGAGAGCAGCACGGGCTCGGACTGGTCGGTGTGCTGGCGCGGCTCAAAGTAAAGAGGTCCCGCCGGCAGCAGCTCGACCAGCACCTGCTGTAGCGCGCTGACCCCCGCGCCGGTTTTGGCGGAGACCGCGAAGATGTGCTCGGCCACTTCGAGCTCCTCCGCAGCCTGGAGCGTGGCCGCGGTCTGGGCGCGGTCGGCGGCGTCGGTCTTGTTGACCGCGATCACCACCGGCGTCGAGGCGGCTTTCAGCAGCTTGGCGATGAAGCGGTCCCCGGGACCGATCCCATCGGGGCCGGCAAGCACGAACAGGCAGGCGTCGGCGTCGTCAAGTTCGTGCTCGACGCGCCGCTGCATACGCGTGGTGAGCTCGTCCCGGGGCCGCTGGACACCGGGGAGGTCGACCAGCACGAGTTGCCAATCGGGCCCCGTGGCGACGCCGCGGATCGCGCGGCGCGTGGTCTGGGGCTTGTCGGAGACGATCGCCACCTTCGCGCCAACCAGCGCGTTGGCGAGCGTGGACTTGCCGACGTTGGGACGGCCGGCGAGGGCGACGAAGCCAGAGCGGGTCGCGTTCACGGCGTGCTTAGGATCGCGGCTTGCAGCGCCAGCATCTCGCCGCCGTCCTTTTCATGGTCCATGCCGGCCAGGTGCAGTGCGCCGTGGACCACGGCCTCGCGGATGTCGGCGGTGTGGGCGGGGCAGATGAAGACGTCACCCAGCTCCCGCGGCCCCCGTGCCGGCTGGTTTTCGTCGATTCCGAACGAGAGCACGTCGGTGGGCTCGTCGAGCCCCCGGTACTCGCGGTTGAGCTCCTGGATACGGCTCTCGTCGACGAACTCCAGCGCCAGGTGGCCGTCCGTGATCCCCGCGCGGCCGAGGGCGCGCGCGCACAGGACCCTCAGCTCCTGGGCGTCTGCGGCGCGCCCGCCCAGGATCTCGATCTCCAGGTCGGTCACGCCCCGCGGGCTTGCGGCCGGGTGCGGGCGCGCAGCTCCGGCGCCAGCCGCTGAGCATGCTCGTTGTACGCCGCGACGATGCGGCGCACCAGCTTGTGGCGCACCACGTCCTCCTCGCCGAAGCGCACGAAGTCGATCCCTTCCAGGTCCTGCAGGATGTCGGCGACGACCACCAGCCCCGAGTCCTGTTCGCGCGGCAGATCGATCTGCGTGATGTCGCCCGTGACCACCATCTTCGAGTTGAAGCCAAGCCGCGTGAGGAACATCTTCATCTGCTCCGGGCTGGTGTTCTGGGCCTCGTCGAGGATGATGAAGGAATCGTTCAGCGAGTTGTGGGTCACCAGGTAGTCGTCGGTGACGTAGAGCGAGTCGGCTGCCGCTACCTGGATGCACACGCACTCCGCCTCGCCGGCGGGCTCGATCTTGTCGATGAAGCGCATCGGACGGCCACCGCCATGGTGCTCGTAGATTTCGCGCTTGCGGCTGAGACGGAAGGGTTCGATGCCTCCGGGGAGGCGGATGTCCAAGATGAAGGCGTCATGGCGATGTGAAACCGGCCGGCCATTGGCGAGCCCTGGCTTGCGGCCTTCCGCCTTGCGTCGACGCCAGTAAGCCACGCCTCCGAGCGAGCGGACGAGATAGACGACATCGTCACGGAGCGTCTCCGAACAGGTCGTGTATTGGATCCGGCAGGTCCGACCGCGCTGCGTGACGGGGCCTCCATCGGTGTCGAGCAGCCCTTGCAGAACGGCGATCCGGACCCCTGGCGAGTTATGGAGGTAAGGCTCGGGGATGAACTTGGTGTGGGAGTTGGCGCCCGCCAGACCAAGCTCGCGGAGCGCCATGGTGACGGGGTTCGACACGATCACGCCGCCGCGATGGCCATGGATGTGGCGAAGCGTGTAGTCGCCCACGCGCCTGGGCTCGAGCTCAATGCCATCGAGGACCTCCTCCAGCGCAATAGCCAGCTCAGGATCCATGGTTGAGAACGTCGGCGTCGTTTTGGTTGTGAGGCACCCGTCGCCAAGGAGGAGCCCGAGCGCATACGCATCCATTGGGGTTTCGCGCGGCTCGAACTCGACTGACGCGGTGACGAGTGGCAACTCAAAGCGGTGCTGGTGGAACGAGCGCAGCCGGCCGATCATCTCGTGTGTCTGGAGGATCTGACCGGGTTTCCCGCGCCGGCGATCGGCGGCGGTGAAGACGTGCCAGAGGTGCTCGCCGCAGCACAGCGTCGACGCCCGATCCTGCGTCGACACCCGGAAGATCTGTTTGCGGCCTTGCGGGTAGACCCCGATCACCGGAGTCGGCAGACCGTCAGAGCCGATGACCAGGTCGCCTACCTGCAAAGTCCCGATCGGTCTAAAACCAGTCGGCGTGAGGACCGTACGCGAGACGGGTTGCGCCCGGCCCCGCATGAATGCCAGGGGCGCGACTTCGATGATTCCGCGCTCCAAATGATGCGACACCCTGTCCGGCTCCAGCATGTCGTGCAGCGCGTCGAACAGCGGCCGCAGGTACGGATCAACTTTCGCCATCAGGTCGCCGGGCAAAAAGCCGAGCCGCTCGCCCGCCTCGACCGCGGGACGGGTGAGGATGATGCGGTTGACCTCGCGCCGGCTCAGCGCCGCGGCCGCGAGCGCGACCGCGAGGAAGGTCTTGCCGGTCCCCGCCGGACCGATCCCGAACGTGATCGTGTTGTGGCGGATCGAGTCGACGTAGCGCTTCTGGTTGACGGTCTTGGGCGACACCTTGGTCGCGCGGTGGCGCCACACCACGTCGTCGAGGATGCGCGCCGGCGAGGTGTGCTCGTCGAGCGCGCGCGTGACCGCCTCGATCGTGCCCGGAGCGATCTCGTGGCCCTGCGTGATCAGCTCCGAGAGCTCGCGCACAACTGCGGCTGCGTCTTCGACCGCCTCATCGGCGCCCTCGAGCGTCAGCACATTGCCACGCAAATGGATGTCGCAGTCGAGATGGCCCTCGAGCGCGCGCAGCACGGCATCTTCGCTGCCGGCCAGCTCAAGCGCGACCGCGTTGTCGAGCTCGATCTGGGTGCGCACTACTGGAGCGCCTCGCGCACGCGAGCCGAGGCGCGCTTGCCATCGACGCGGCCCCCGGCCTTCTCCATCACCACCTTCATCACGCGGCCCATGTCCTTTACGTCGGTGGCGCCGGCGTCGGCGATGGCCTGCGCGACGATCGCGCCGAGCTCGGAATCATCAATCTCCGCCGGGAGATAGGTGTCGATGATCTTCGCCTCGGCCTCCTCGCTGTCAGCGAGCTCCGGCCGGCCGCCACCGCGGAACTGGGCGGCCGCCTCCAGCCGCCGCTTGCGTTCGCGGCGCAGCACCGCGAGCTCATCGTCGTTTCCGTCCTTGGCCGCCTTCTGCAGCTCGGACAGGAGCATGCGCAGTGCCCCCACGCGCTCGCGCTCGCGCGCCTTCATCGCGGAGGTCATGTCGCTGCGCACCTGATCGAGAACGGTCATGTTGGTGAGGATAGAGCCGAGCTCCGCCTCAAGACCCGGCTGCCTGCGCCTTCTGTGGTTCAAACAGCGCCGTGAGCCGCTCGAGCGTCTCGCGCCGGCCCATCGCCACCAGCACGTCGCCGGGTCTCAGCACCGTCTCGCCGGGCGGCTGGAACTGAAAGCCCCCGTCCGCGGGCCGGATCGCGACGACGAAAGCGTCGCCACGCACGGCTTCGAGCCGCCGGCCCGCTCCCGCGCAGCCGGCGCTGACCTCGATCTCCTCCATCAGATAGGCGGGCGCGACATCGACCGCCCCGGTCACCTGGGGATGAAGTACGAGCCGGGCCATCGCCTGTCCCGAAGTCTTGTACGGCGAGATCACGCGGTCTGCGCCTGCCCGCCTCAACTTGCTCTCCGACTCTTCGGCGCTGGCCCGCGCGATGATCGTGATATCGGGCCGGAGCTCGCGCGCCGTCAGCGTGACGAAGATGTTCTCGGCGTCGGAGTCGACGCAGGCGACGATGCCGCGGGCGCGCTCGATCCCGGCCGCGCGCAGCGAGGCGTCGTCGGACGGTGAGGCCTCGATGAAACGCACGCGCACGTCCTGCACGTATTCGCGGTTCTCAGGGCGCTCGTCGATGATCACGTAGCGCGCTCCGGTAGCGGCAAGATCGCGCGCGACCTGACGCCCCACGCGGCCAAAGCCGCAGATGATGTAGTGGTCCGACAGCGCGTCGGTCCGCTTCTGCATCCGGCGCTCCTCGAGTAGACCGCTCAGGTGCCCGGTGACAAAGAACTCGGTCGCTGTCACCAGCGCGTAGAACAGCGTACCCACGCCAAAGATGATCAGCAGCACGTTGACGACCTGGGCGGCGGTGTCCCGGGGCTCGGGGAGCGAGCCGACCGTCGCCACCGTGTCGAGCGTCATCACGAACGCGCGCCAGGCTGAGATTCCCTCAGTGAGCGCAAACGCCACCGTGCCCGCCGCGAGCAGCACCGCGATCACGATCGCCAGGCGGCCCAGGCGCTGAAGGAAGACCAGCGTCTCCGCCCGCGCTCGCGCCCGCTCGCGAAACGGCAGCTCGGATCGCACGGGGGGCACGGCTGGCGTGAGTCTAGATCCGCTTTGCCGCACCCGGCGCGGTCTTGCCGCCTTTGCTCACGAGGCCCGCGGCTAGCCCCGTTCCAGCAGCAGCGCCGCCCATCCCGCGCGCTCGGCGCGGCGCGACTCGACCAGCCCGCAGGCGGAAAACTCGGCGGCGGCCCCATCTGCCTCGGACCCGAGGAGCCCGCTGGCGATCACGCGCGAGCCGGCGGCGTCCGCCAGCCTGGGAGCCAGCTGCCGCAGCAGCGGCGCGAGCAGGTTGGCGGCGATCACCTCGGCGCACGGGAGCGGCTCGGAGCGCAAATCCAGCCGCCGCAGCTCAAGACCGACGCGGTTGCGCGCGGCGTTCACACGCGTCGCCTCGATCGCCGCAGGGTCGTTGTCCAGCGCAAGCACCGGTGCGAAGCCGAGCTTCACTGCCGCGATCGCAAGCACCCCCGAGCCGCATCCCAGGTCGAGGAACGCCCCACCCGGGTCGAGCCCGAGCATCAGCTCGAGGCACAGACGCGTGCTGGCGTGCGCGCCGGTGCCGAACGCCCGGCCGGGATCGATCACCAGGTCCAGAGCGGTCGTGGCCGCCGGCTCCCACGGTGGACGCACCGTGAGCTGCTTGGCGACCACCACCGGACGGTGATAGGCGCGCCACCGCTCGGCCCAGTCGTCGGCGACCTCGCTGGTAGCAATCTCGACCAGCGCCCCACCTGCGACGGCGCACAGATCAGGGAGCGCGGGCAGTTCGCCGGGGGCGCCGTAGACCCCGTACTCGACCACGCCGTCAGCCAGATCGACTTCTTCGACGCCGCCCGGAACGAGTTCGAGCAGCTCCGCGAGCACCAGCTCGGCGTGCTCGCGGCGAACGCGGACGGCCAGCCGGATCATCGTTGGCGGCGAACGCTAACCGCGAGCCGGATCAACCGCCGAAGGCGCGGCGCAACTTGGCGAATACGCCTTCCTCGGTGCGGAGGTTGTGATGCGTGAGCGACTCGGCCAGCTCCTCCGTCAGCTCACGCTGCTCGCGGCTCAGCTGCCGCGGCACGACCACGTTTGCGATCACGCGCAGATCGCCGCTGCGGCGGCCCCGCAGCGCCGGCATCCCCTGACCCCGGACGCGGAAGGCGTCGTGGGGCTGGGTACCGGGCGGGATCTCGAGTTCGACTTCACCGTCGATCGTCGGCACCTGCACGGTCGTCCCAAGCGACGCCAGGGGAGCCGGCACGTCCACCACGGTGACGAGGTCGTCGCCATCGCGCACGAAGCGTGGGTCCTCGCGCACGCCCACCTCGACGTATAGATCCCCCGGAGGTCCGCCGCGCTCTCCGGCGTGGCCGCGCCCGGCCACCCTGATGCGCTGACCATCGGCGATGCCGGGCGGTATCTCGATGGTCAAGTTGGCACGCTCGACCGTCCGTCCCCGGCCTCGACAGGTCGGACAGGGGCTCGTCGGCACGCGGCCATCGCCGTCGCAGCGGTCGCATGCCGCGGTGCGCATCACCTGCCCGAACGGCGTTCGGGACACCGCGCGCAACTGGCCGGTGCCCCCGCAGCGCGGACAGGACTCGATCGGCGTACCGGGCTCGGCGCCGTTGCCATGACACTGCTCACACAGCGCGACCACCTCATAGTCGACCGGAAGGGACGCGCCGTGGGCGGCGTCGCGCAACTCGATCTGTGCTGTGACCCCGACGTCTCCGCCCTGGATTGGCCCGGCCGCCCGAGCACGCCCGCCGCCGAACAGGTCCGCAAACGGGCCGCCTCCGCCCCCGAAGAAAGCCTCGAAGATGTCGGACACCGACCCGAAGCCCTCGAAGTTGGGCGCATACCCGCCGCTGCGAAGCCCCTCGTGGCCGTAGCGGTCGTAGATCGCGCGGCGCTCGGAATCAGAGAGCACCTCGTATGCCTCAGCAGCCTCCTTGAACTTCTCCTCGGCGTTGGGATCCTCGTTGACATCCGGATGCAACTCGCGTGCCAGCCGGCGAAAGGCGCTCTTGATCTCTGACTCGGACGCGGTACGGGCCACCCCGAGCACCTCGTAGTAGTCCCTGCGGGCCTGGCCGGTGCTCATCGTTCGTCGTAGTAGTCGGTCACGAACCGGGAAAGCTGGGCGGCGGCCTCGCGCACCGAACGGATCGCGCCGCCATAGTCCATTCGCAGCGGACCGATCACCGAGACCGTGCCAAGTTGCCGCTGGGGCAGGCCGTAGCTGGCTGCCACCAGCGCCAGCGAGTGCAGCGCAGGGGCGTCGTTCTCGGCGCCGATCCGCACCAGCACGCCGCGCTTAGCGAGCGCCGAACGCATCACCGACAGCAGCGTCACACGCCGTTCGAGCATGTCCATCAGCTCGCGCAGCTGGGTGATGTCGGCTACGCGGTCGGCCTCGAGCAGACGGGCGGCGCCCTCCACGTACAGGGAGTCTTCCGCCGACTCCTCAAGTGATGTGAAGACGGGCGCGAGCGCGGTCAAGAACTCGGACTCGGCGCTCGACAGAGACGGCTCGTGCAGACGCTGATGAATCATGCGGGCGCCCAGCCCGAGGCCGACCAGGCACTCGTTCAGGTAGCTGGTGGCCCACGCCACGAGGCCCGAATCGACGGGCCGGTTGAAGGTGAAAATGCGCTTGGTCACGCCGCCCGTCGAGGTGATGACGACCACCATCAGCACCTGCGGCTGCAGCGGCAAGACCTCGATGTGGCGGATGGTGGAGGTCTCGATCGGCGGCGCGGTCACGATCGCGAGCAGGTTGGTGACCTGGGACAGCGTCTCGGAGGTCATCTGCATCGCCTCGTCGAGCTCGCGGCGCACCAGCGAGAGCGACATTGCCGGCCGCGTTTCGACCTCGGCCTCGGGTAGCAGGCGATCGACGAAGTAGCGGTAGCCAGCCTCGGTGGGAACACGGCCGGCCGAGGTGTGGGGGTGGGCCAACAGCCCCAGCTCCTCAAGATTCTGGAGCTCGTGCCTGATCGTCGACGGTCCCCACTCGACGCCCGCCGCGAGTGCCTTCGAGCCCACGGGCGAGCCCGCCACCAGGTACTCCTCGACCACTCTGCGCAGCACCAGCTCCTGGCGACCGCTGAGCATGCTGACTTGGCTTACGTCTACCACGCTTCCGATTTTAGGTGGGGGTTTCCCGTGTTCCAGGTATAGGCTTCTCGCGACTGCGATCAGAGGGAGGTTCGGGATGGCCAAGGCAGTGACTCGTCGGCAGTTCGTGCGGACCGGGGCCGCCGTGGGGGCGTCGATGTTTGCCTACAACGAGCTGATCGGCCGCGCGCTCGCCAACCCGCCCCATTGTGGGCAACTGAAGGACATTGAGCACGTAGTGATCCTGATCCAGGAGAACCGCGCCTTCGATCACTATTTCGGCTCCTACCGTGGCGTGACGGGGTTCGCCGACCCCAATGCGCTGACGCTGAGCGACGGCAGCGGCCTGACCGTGTTCGCCCAGCCGGGCTACCCCGGCGGCTACGACGGCGGTCACCTGTATCCGTTCCACCTCGACTCGTACCACAACGGCGAGTGCACCAACGACATCAACCACAGCTGGGGCCCGCAGCACACCTACTGGGACAGCGGCAAGATGGACGGGTTTGTGACGGGGCACCTGGCCGCCGACGGCACTGCCAACGGACCGCTGACGATGGGCTACTACACGCGCTCCGACCTCTCCTTCTACTACGCGCTCGCCGACGCTTTCACGATCTGCGATCAGTACCACTGCTCGGTGATCGGGCCCACCGACCCCAATCGCCTGTACTCGATGTCGGCGTGGCTCGATCCCGCCGGCACCCAGGGCGGCCCGATCCTCTCAACCAGCTCGACGCGCGTGGAGCGTTTCTCAACGCTCAGCTGGACGACCTATCCCGAACAGCTTCAGGCGAAAGGGATCAGCTGGAAGGTCTACGGCAATCCGGACGGCAACTTCGGGGACAACGTGCTGCCCTACTTCAAGCAGTACTGGTCAAACCCGCTGCTGACGGCGAACGCGCTCACGCCCAACTATCCAGTGACGTTCAAGGCCGACGTCGCTGCCGGCACCCTTCCCCAGGTCTCCTGGGTGCTGGCAAACCTGATCGACTCGGAGCACCCGCCGGCGCCCGAACTGTACGGCGAGGCGGTGGTGGCCGACATCCTCAACACGCTCGTCTCGAACCCCGCGGTGTGGGCAAAGACGGCGCTGTTCATCACCCACGACGAGAACGGCGGCTTCTTCGACCATGTGCCGCCGCCCACCGCCCCGGCCGATACGGCCGGCGAGTACATCACCGCCAACCCGCTGCCCTCCGACGCGTCCGGTGTGGCCGGGCCGATCGGGTTGGGCTTCCGCGTGCCCCTGCTGATCGTCTCGCCCTTCGCGCGCGGCGGCCTGGTCTCGCACAACACGTTCGATCACACCTCGCTGCTGCGGTTCCTGGAGACCCGCTTCGGGGCCGAGGTCCCCAACCTCAGCGCGTGGCGCCGGGCGGCCGTGGGAGATCTCACCAGCGCTTTCAACTTCGTCAAGGTCGACACCTCGGTGCCGTCGCTGCCGCAGCCGTCGCGGCTCGACTCGCGCGTGACCCTGAGCACCTGCGCGACGAGCGCGCCGATCGATCTCGTGACCAGCCAGACGAACAGTCTGCAACTCCTGGAAGAAACGCTCGTGACCAACTATCCGGTCACCGTCAACACCTCTGCTCCGCCACAGGAGCACGGGAGCGCGCCGGCGCCGAGCGGCCCTGTGCCTTGCGCTCAGTAGCGCGGTAGGCGATCACACTTGGGGAGTCGCGCTATGCTGAAGGCGCTTAGGGGCAGTTCGCCGTACCCGCCGCACGGCGCCGGCGGGTTTTAGACCTTCTCGAGTGGGGCTCTCAGAGCGATTTCAATACGGGTGGCGCGAATAGGGGCGGGATTGGCGGTGGCCGTGCTGGTCGCTGTCGCGGTCGCGAGCGGCTCGCAGGCGGCGCGCAGCTCGGAACTCGCCGCGCGGGCGCGCGCTCAGTCCTTCGCTCACGCCAGCGCCGATGCTCCTGCGGCGCGCCTCCAGGGCATCCACAAGATCAAGCACATCGTGATCATCATGCAGGAGAACCGCTCCTTCGATAACTACTTCGGCACCTACCCCCACGCCGACGGCATCCCAGGCCTCGCCGGGCACCCAGGCACCGTGCCGTGCCTGCCGCAAGCCGACTCCAGCGCCCCCTGCGTCAAGCCCTTCCACGATCGCTACGACAGCAACCTCGGCGGCCCGTACTACTACGGCGATCTCCCCATCGATGCAGACAAGGGCGCGATGACCGGCTTCGTCATCAACGAGCAGAACTACGACTCCCAGTGTGGGTGTGGGCCCTCGGTCCCCGCCAACGACGCCATGGGGTACCACACCCGTCAGGACATCCCCAACTACTGGAAGTACGCGGACAACTTCGTGCTCCAGGACCACATGTTCGCGTCGGTCGCCTCCTGGAGCCTGCCCTCACACCTCTTCTTGACCTCGGGGTGGTCCGCGAAATGCACCACCCACAACGATCCAACGAGCTGCCAAAACGCGCCGGCGAGCCCGGACAGCCCGCCCGGCTGGCAAGGAAACAAGACGCCGCCGATCTACGCCTGGACGGATGTCACCTACCTGCTGCACAAGCACCACATCAGCTGGGGCTACTACATCTTCAAGGGAAACGAGCCTGCCTGCGAGTCAAACGCGAAGCTCCGCTGCACGCCTGTCACCCACGGTCCGAAGAGCCTGCCGATCTGGTACCCGGTGAAGTGGTTTGACACCGTCAAGAAGGATCGCCAGACCAAGAGCATCAAGTCGGTCAACAGCTTCTTCGCGGCCGCGCAGAAAGGCACGCTGCCGGCCGTCTCCTGGGTGGTGGGCAGCGAGCCGGTCTCCGAGCACCCGCCTTACGCCGTCAGTGCCGGTCAGACCTACGTCACCGGGCTGATCAACACGCTCATGGAAAGCCCCGATTGGAAGTCGACCGCGGTCTTCCTCACCTGGGACGACTGGGGCGGGTTCTACGACAACGTTGATCCGCCCACGATCGACCAGAACGGCTACGGCATTCGCGCCCCGGGGCTGGTGATCAGCCCCTATGCCAAGAAGGGCTACATCGACCGCCAGACGCTCAGCTTCGACGCCTACCTCAAGTTCATCGAGGACGACTTCCTCGGCGGCCAGCGCATCGATAGCAGCGACGGCCGGCCCGATCCACGCCCCACCGTGCGCGAGACCGTGCTCGGGCTGGGCAACCTGGCCAAGGACTTCGACTTCAACCAGAAGCCCAGGAAAGCGCTGATCCTGCCCGTCGACCCGAAGACCGATCTGAAGAAGACCCCCGGCTCGGTGCGCTATGGCGGCCTGGGAGGGGGGTAGCGTGCGATGAGAGGGCCCCGGATCTTCGCCTTGCTCGCGGTGGCGATGTTGGTCGCGGTCGCGGTCGCGAGCGGCTCGCAGGCGGCAAGAAGCCCCGTGGCGGCCGCCCACACGCGTCAGCACGCCGCCGGTAATTCTCCGACGGCGCACCTCAAGGGCATCCACAAGATCAAGCACATCGTGATCATCATGCAGGAGAACCGCTCGTTCGATAACTACTTCGGCACCTACCCCCACGCCGACGGCATCCCAGGCCTTGGCGGGCACTCCGGGACGGTGCCGTGCCTGCCGCAAGCCGACTCCAGCGCCCCCTGCGTCAAGCCCTTCCACGACCGCTACGACATGAACATCGGCGGCCCGTACCACCTTTCCAACGCCATCGCGGATATCGACGGCGGCAAGATGGATGGCTTCGTCGGCCAGCAGGAGAACTTCCTCAGCATATGCGGCTGTGGACCGTCGGTCCCGGCCAACGACGCGATGGGCTACCACACCCGCAAGGACATCCCCAACTACTGGAAGTACGCCGACGACTTCGTGCTGCAAGACCACATGTTCGGCGCCGTGCCCTCCTGGAGCTTGCCTTCCCACCTGTTTTTGGTCTCGCTGTGGTCGGCGATCTGCAAGAGGCACAACCATCCAAAGAGCTGCACCAACGCCCCAGACACGCCGGTGTCACCTCCGCCCTTCGGCCATCCGATCTACGCCTGGACCGACCTCACGTACCTGTTGCACAAGCACCACGTCAGCTGGCGCTACTACTACTTCAACGGAAACGAGCCCCTGTGTGAGACGGACACCACGCTGTCGTGCGCGCCCCACAGCGGCGGAGCACAGAGTGCATCGATCTGGTACCCGCTGAAGTGGTTTGACACCGTCAAGAAGGACCACCAGGCCAAGGATGTGCGGTCGATCAATGGTTTGTTCTCGGACGCTCAGAAAGGCAAGCTGCCGGCCGTCTCCTGGGTCGTGCCGAATTCACTTGTATCCGAGCACGCGAAGGACACGACCGTGAGCCTGGGACAGACATACGTGACCGGGGTCATCAACACGCTGATGCAAAGTCCCGATTGGAAATCGACGGCGATCTTCCTTACCTGGGACGACTGGAGCGGGCTCTACGACAACGCAGTCCCGCCGCAGGTCGACGAGAACGGCTACGGCCTGCGCGTCCCCGGCTTGGTCATCAGCCCCTACGCCAAGAAGGGCTACATCGATCACCAGGTTCTCAGCTTCGACGCCTACGCCAAGTTCATCGAGGACGACTTCCTCGGCGGCAAGCGCCTCAACCCAAAGACCGACGGCCGGTCCGATCCCCGCCCCGACGTGCGCGAGAACCTGCGCCAGCTCGGCAACCTGATCAAGGACTTCAACTTCAACCAGAAGCCCAGGAAGCCGGTGATCCTGCCGGTCCGTCCCAAGACCGACCTGATCAAACCCTCGAGC
>JAVKSP010000063.1:0-18449 GCA_039583645.1 Solirubrobacteraceae bacterium | reverse complement strand
GTTGCGCGCATGGACTACACCCAATGCGAAAACGACCGCCGCAACATCGCGATGGCCAAACAGACCTTGCGCGAGATCCTCGAAGCGGCCGGCGCCCAGGACATCCTCGCCATCGACCGCTACGCGCACCTGGTGGGTGGCTGCCGGATGGGCTTCGACGAGGAATCGGGAGTGGTCGACTCGGATCAGCGCGTGTGGGCGTGTCCGAATCTCTTCATCGCCGACGGCAGCGTGATGCCAACCCAGGGTTCAGCCAACCCCGCCCTCACGATCATGGCGTTGTCTTCCCGGTTAGCCGAGCTGCTCGACCAAAAACGCGTCGGTGCGCAGGATCGGCGTCACCGCGCTGACTTCAGACGAAGACTCCGAGTTCCGTCGAGGGCCGAGACGGGAAGGACAGCAGAGTGAGTCATTCTGGAGGTTCCCGATGACACCCCTAATCGTCCTCTTCTGCTTGGCGGCCGGAGCGGTATTGGTCGGGATTGCCGCCAACGCCATCCGCCACAAGCATCACCGCGAGGGTCTGGCAGAGCTGCGCGGCGACTGGTGGCCGCGTTTTGAAGCTGAGTTTCGCGAATACGCGACGCGTTGGGACGCTTCCCGCGGCCTGCGGCCTCGGGTCGCGCGCAGGCGCCCTGCCCAGAACGGACCAGCCTCCTAGCGGGTGGCGTGAGGCGGAATGCCGCTGTCGGGCGCTTGCACCCGACAGCGGCAGCGATTCCTTTCGGACCGGCGGCTAACGGAACGCCGCAAAGCCGCTAACTGACCAGGGCGAGAACCTTCTCGCGATGCTGCTTGCCGGGAACTCCCGGCTCCAGCAGGTACATGGCGCTCGCGCCCAGCACCACCCCCACGGCAATCCGCGGGGCCGAGCGCTTGGGCGCCGGCCGCTCGATCAGCCCCAGCTCCTGCGCCGCCTCGGGCGCCTGCACCAACACGGCATAGCCGACGCTGCGTGCCGCCTGGCCTGCGCGCCCTACACGCCGTTGCGCACGGCGCTTGGCGAGCCCCTTGCGCAATTGGAGCCCGGCTTTGGCGGCTGGTGCGGTCGCCTTTGCCGCCAAGCGCGTGGCGCCGGGATTCTTGACCGCGGAGCCGACCGCCTTGAGCCCCAGCTTGCCCTTTGTCGTCGAACTTAAGATGCTCATGCTGTCTCCCTTTCCTCTCGTTCGCTGCCTTGCCCAATTACGGACAGGCTTGCCTTCTCCGCTCTTGCCCAACCGCAACCGCCTCGACCACGCTGTCTGATCCCAGACAGCCGCGCGCGGAGCACCGGAACCAAGCTGCGGCCCACGGCGCTTGCTTAGCCGGTCAGGGCGCGGGTAGCGATGTTCGTGGCAGAACGAGATCGACGGAGGACGGAGATGGCCGAGCTGCGCGAGCACAGTGACGAGAAATCGATAGCGGAGCTGATCAAGCAGATCACCACCCAATCGGCCGAGCTCGCACGGAAGGAGCTCGAGCTGGCGGAAACTGAGATGACGATCAAGGGCAAGCGCGCCGGAATCGGCGCCGGCATGTTCGGCGGCGCGGGCCTGTTCGGGACCTTCGGCTTGGGCTGCATGACCGCCGCCGCGATCCTCGCGCTCACGCTCGTGCTGCCCGCATGGGCGTCGGCGCTGATCGTGGCCGGCGTCTTTCTGGTGCTCGCCGGGATCACCGCAATGGTCGGCGGCCTCTCGGTGAAGCGCGCGACACCGCTCGCGCCGTCGGAGGCCGCGGCGAGCGTCAAGGACGATGTGGAATGGATCAAGGCGCACGCCGAGCGGGGTCGGCGATGAGCGACCTGCGCGATCCCGACATCATCCGGGAAGACATTCAGGAGACCCGCGAGCAGCTGGGCGAGGCCGTCGAGGCCCTCGCAGCCAAGGCAAATGTCAAGGCCAGGGCCCAGGAAAGGCTCAGTGACGCCAAGCGCTCCGCTGTAACCCTTCCTCACAAAGCACGTGAGCATCCGAAGGCGGCAGGCGCCGTGGCCCTGGCGCTGATCACAGCGATTCTGTTGCGTGCAAGAGGCTGAGCGCGCGGCCGGGCGATCGCTGCGATAGGGCCGCAAAATGGGGTATCTCTAGGGGCAATGGCCGTTGAGCGCGCTACCGATGCGGGCCGCCAGCGGTCCGCGGTCAGCATGAGTGCCCGGGCCGCCACAGTCCAGGAGCGCCTGCAAAGGGAAGCTGCTCGCCTGCGGAGGGTCCTGGCGGAAAGCTCGCGACGGTCCGACCAGCCTGCTCTCGAGGCGAGGCTTCATCGCGTTGAGCGCGCCCTGCGGCGATCGGACGTCGCGCCGCGCGTAAACGGACACCAGACGGCGCAGACGTTGACCGAGATGTCGCTGATTTTCAGAGAGGATCCTGACCTGGCGGGCTCACTTTCCGAGGGCGACCGCGCGATTGCCGAAAACGTGTTCCGCGCCGCCGCTATCACCGTCTTCGGCGCCCGCTGGGAGCCGCCGGAGTTGGACGACCAGACCTCCTACGGGCTGTTGATCCTCGACGGCTTGCTCGGGCGGCGTGTCCGCGTCGGTGACGCGACCGCCACCGAGCTGCTCAGCTTCGGCGACATCCTGAGGCCGTGGGACGAACCCTTCAAGTGGGAAGCGGCGCCACCGGACTCCGAGTTCCGCGTCCTGAGCACTGCGCGCATCGCGATACTCGACGAGCGCATCACGAGGCTCATCGGTCGCTGGCCTGAGCTGGTGGTCTCGTTCTCGGGCCGGCTGCTGCGACGCGCCCGCAATGCGGAATACGTGATGGCAGTGAGCCATCTGCGGCGCGTCGAGGACCGGTTGCTGGCGACGCTGTGGCACCTCGCGAGCAACTGGGGCCGCGTCACGCCCTCGGGCGTCCGGGTCCCGTTCGCGCTCACGCACGAACTGCTGGGCGAGATCATTGGCGCGCGGCGGCCCTCCGTGACCGCCGCGATGAAGCAGCTCCAGCAGCGCAATCAAGTGACGCGGGCCCCAGAGGGCGGCTACATCTTGACGCAAGACCGCTCGCCCGACTGACGGCTGCGACCATCGACGGGCGCGGCCGCGGCGCGATCAGCCTGACCGGCGCCCGCTGGAAGAACCGCTGCGAGACGTGGAACGACTGCGGCTGGTGCTCCGCCCCCCGCTTTTCGGCGCCGTCGCGCGACTGGTCGAGCCGGTGCTTCGGCTGCGGCCCGTCGAACCCGAGCTCCGGCTGCGGCTGGACGAACGGCTGGTCGAGCCCGAGCCCCGGCTGCGGCTGGTGGAGCGACTCGTCGACCGCGATGTACTGCGACGAGAACGCCCGGGAGCTGCGCGCTGGTCTCGCGGGATCTCGGCCCGCACCAGCGCCTTGACGAGGCGCTTCAGCTCGGCGTCGAGGAATTTCGCCATCCGCTCCTCGTCGCGGCGGATCGACTTCGCCAGCTGAGCCGTGTCGCGATCCCCGACTTCGGAGGCGAAGGTCTCAAGGCGGGTATACAGCGCAATCTCGACGTGCTCCTCGCTGAGCTCCTCCTGCGCGTTGCGCAGATGCGTCTCGGCCTGCTCGGTCACCAGCGCACGCGCGGCGCCGACCTGGCCCTTGACCGCGGCGATCGCTTTGCCGGCAGCTTCGCCGGCCACGCCCGGAACACCGGGCACGCTCGGGCCACTGGCACTGCCGCCGAGCTTCTTGATTCGCGAGGCCACACGACGCTTGTGATCACGGGTCTCCTTGAGGTGCTGCTGCAGCCGCTTTTTGTAGGAGGCCTTGTCGGTCAGGGCGATGTGCGCGGTGAGATCCGCCTCGAGCTCGGCCTCTTTCGCGTGGGCCTCGTTCAGCCATTGGGTCAGTTTCATATCGCGCTCGTTGAGCGTGTCAGCCATCACTGGTCCTTTCTTGATTTCGCGGAAGGGCGAATTCGTTGTTCCCGGAAGGGACGAACTCGTTTCCTCACACGAGGCAAAGTTCCCTCACACGAGGCAAGGCTTCGTTTCCCCGGTAGAGGACGAAGAGCGTCTACCCCCGGTACGTGATCTCAATCCCTCGCCTGCGCGGGTTGGGAGCGCGCGCTCAGGTGATCTGCCGCACGCCGCGCTCAGGAGATCTGCCGCACGCCGCGCTCAGGTGATCTGCCGCACGCCGGGTTCATGGACCACGTCATCCACCGCGGTAGATGCGTTCCCGGTCAGAGCAGCGCGCGCGCGTCCACGGCGAAGCGTGGGCAGGACGGCCCGGTGATAAATCCCCTCGAGGTCGAACGCGAGCACGCAGTATCCTGCCGCCCCGCTCACCACGAGCCCCAGGATACCCGCGACCTGGGCCCATACGTGTGGCGCGCCAAGCTCGTAAATCCCCGCGCAGGCGAAGCGCAACGCCACGAGCACGAATACCAGCGTCGGCAGCGGTTTGGCAACGATGGCCGCGAGCGCCGCCAGCACCAGCACGCCGCTTGAGGCGAGCAGCATCAAACCCAAGGCGCCGCTGCGCTGACCGCTGGCGCTCGAAAGGTGGATCAGCGCGATCGCCAGCCAGCTCGCCGACAGCACGCCTAGCGCGGATCCCGTCGCCCCGTCCCTAGCCAAATAGGAAAAGATTGCGGCGAGGAATTGGAGGAAGAAGGGCACGGCGAGCAGCACGAGCCCGACCTTCAGACTCTGGCTGTGGGGCACCCAATGAAGGTCGTAACCGCTCTGCACCAGGGACGCGATGGCAAGTCCCGCCAGGCCAAGCGGGAGCGGAGTCCCGATCGGCCGTAGGAACACCCGCGCCGGAACGGCCGCGTCCGGCTGGTCGTTCACGCGGTGATACCCGCCTCGTGCAGCGAGGCGTCCAGCGCGTAGTCGAAGAGGCTGTGAATGCGGCCCGCGGCGGTCCGCTCCTGCAGCAGGATCGATTCCGCCATCGCGACCGTCTGCTCGTCGCCTGCGCGCACGGCTACGCGCCCAAGCAATTCGTACGCGGCGATCTCCAGGTGCTCGAATGCGTAGGAGAAACCCGCCAGCTTGGCGGGAGTATCCACCTGGACCCCGAAGAACATGCCCCAGTTGAGCGCCCCCAGGCGCAGCACGGCGTCCTTGAGCGTGGAGGTGGAGCCGCCTCGCTCCTTCAGGCGCCGCTCGACCAGGGCGCTGTGCTCATGGGTCTCCCCCAGGTGCTCCTCGTAGGCCGTCGCGAGGTCTTTGAGGCCGGCGATCTTCGGGCCCTTCTTCAGCAGCTGGATCGCCTGCTGCTCGATCGCGTGCGCGTCGGCCAGGTACTTGTCGAGCTGCTTGCCCAAATCATCGGGGGAGAGCTCGCGCAGCGACGCATCGACCGCGCCATCGAAGCAGGCTGCGATCCGCTCTGCCATCTCGCGCTCCTCCCGCTCGATCATGTTGGCCATCAGCGATGTTTCGCTGTCGTCAACCCGTTCTGCCAGCCGGCCCAGGAAGTCATAGGCGGCGAGCTCCATGTGCTCGTAGGAATAAGCGTGCGCGGCGAGCTTGCCGGGCGTGTCAGGCTGAAAGCGGGCGAACAGCGCGAACCCGATCCCAGTCGCCATGCCGGCTATGTCCTTGTGCTTTACCGGCGACCAGGAGAGCGCCTCGAGTCTCCCTCGCACGAAGCGTTCGTGTCGCTCGGTTTCCTCGACATGCTTCGCGAACGCCTCCGCCAGCGCGGGGTCCCCCGCGATGTCCTTGGCGCGCTTCACCTGCACGAGCGCCTGCAACTCGATTGCGTGCGCGTCGGTTAGGTAGATGGCGAGTTGCTCTTCGGGGGTCGTGGCCATTGCGGACTCCGGTGGTCGACGAGGTTCAGTTACGCCATACCGCGCGGCGCTCGATCTGAAACGCGCCGGGTTCGAGGGAAGACGCGGGCTGAGGGTTCGAGGTGAGACGCGGCCGAGCCGCGGTCCCGGGACCGGCGGCCGCGGCTATGTCGCGCCGGAGACGACCTCGTCGGGGCCGACGATGTTGAGCCTTGAATCCAAGCCGGTGAGCTTGAACAGACGCTCGACGGCTCGTGGCCCGCGAACGATCGTGAGCGTGCCGCCGTTCTCCTGGAGGCGCCGGTCGACACGCAGAATGGAATGCAACCCGCTCGAGTCGACGAACTCGAGTCTGCGTAGATCGAAGATCACCGGTTTGCTCCAGGCATCGGCCGCGTCGAGGGCCTGATCGAGCAGCGACATGGTCGCGAGATCCAGCTCTCCGATCAGTGCCAGCTGAATCGCCCCATTCGTCAGCGTCCGGCTTTCGATTGAAAGCGGGCCTCCTACCTCCGGCGAATTCTCCATCTCGCTGTCTCCCTTTCCGGCGGTCGATCGGACTCTAACGGACCGAAAGCCGACGCTGCGTGCAGCGAGCGTAGGCGGGTAGCCAGACCCTGTGGCAACGCAAAAGCAACGCAAAACGGCGCGCAAGAACGTGACCAAGGCACAGGAAGGAGCGCGCAAGAAGCGGACCATCTCGAACCTGCCAAAGGAGACGCGGCGCGACCTCGGGCGTGAGGGAGCCAAGGCTGCGGCGCGCAAGCGCGGGGCATCCCGCGGCACGGGCAGCGGAGCCGGCGCGATGACCGTCACCGAGCTACGACGCGAAGCCGCGCGGCTCGACATCTCCGGTCGCTCGAAGATGGGCAAGGCGCAATTGATCCGTGCCGTCTCCCAGAAGCGCCGTTCGCGCTCCAAGTAAGCGCCCCAGAAGCGCTACGCACCGTCCCCGCTACTGGTTCGAGCGGCGAGCGTCGACCAGCTCGTCGGGCGTCGACGGCGCGGAAGCGGTGGCATCGTGCTGCGCCGTGGGAGGGGAAGCGGGACGGCTGGTGGCGCGATCCCCCTCCGCGTGGCGCTGAGCACCGCCGGTGAAATATCCGTAGACGAGTGCCCCGAACAGCGCGATCACCGCCAGTGGGATCAACACGATCGTGTAGATGCCGCCGGCGAAGGCGCCACCCACCACCGCCGCGACCACCAATACGACTACGGGCAAAAAGAGCCACATGCTGTGAATGCGCTACCCGGCCGTAGGGCCCGGAAACTCAGCCCAATGGCGTCTCGTCGAGGTGGTCGCGCAGCGCGCTGACCGACTCGAAAACGGCCACCGCCCCGGATTCCTCGAGCTCCTCGATCGCGAAGCCACCGGTCAACACTGCGATCGTCGGCACCGACGCCCGTGCCGCGGCGTGAATGTCCCAGGGGGTGTCGCCCACCATCACCGCGTCGCCTTCGTTGCCCTCCACGCGCCCAAGCGCAGCGTGGATGAGGTCGGGTTGCGGCTTGGTCGCCTCCACGTCGGCTGATGTGGTCCACGCGTTCGCGAGCTCCCGAGCATCGAGCACGTCCAGGTAATGGTCCACCTCCTGCTCCTTGGCCGAACTCGCCAAGACGACGGTATGGCCGCGATCGCGCAGGTCGGCGATCAGCTCGCGCGCGCCTTTCATCGGCTCGACCTCATCGATCATCTCCATATAGAGCTCGCCCTCGTCGGCGCGGATCTGGTCGCCCACCCGGCGGTCTGTCTCCTCATCGGTGAGCGCTTCCACCAGCTGGTCGCCGCCCATGCCGATATGGCGGTGAATCCGCCACACGGGGAGCATCACCCCGTGGCGGCGGAAGGCGCGGAACCACGCCAATGCGTGCTGGTAGTTGGTGTCGACGAGCGTGCCGTCGATGTCCAGCACCACCACCCTGGAGGGGGACATGGGCGCTTAATGAGGTCCGCGCCGGGCGCTGGCGCCCGACGCGGACCAAGTAGGACTCAAAAGCAAAGAGGTCAGGAGGTCTTGCGCTCCAGGTCGGCCACCTCTTGGGCCTTCTCGTCGGCGCGCTCCTGAGCGTCGTGGAGCTTGTCCTTCTCCTCCCCCTTGCGCTCCTCCTGCCGGCCTTCCTGGCGCAGTGAGGAGTCACCGGCGATGTCGCCGGCAGCCTGCTTTGCCTTACCTGTGACCTTGTCTGTGAGGCCCATCTTGTCTCCTTTCATCGAACTGCCGCACCTCAGCTACCGCAGAAAGGCGGCGCACAAACGAAGCAAGGAAACCCGAGGCGCAAACGGGGGTATTAGTGAGCCCCAATGCGCCTGCGCCGCTCAGATTGCTCGGGTCCAGGGCTGCGTCGCGTGCGGCGCGGCCGCGGGTTCTCCTACCTCGACGAACGCGGCGTCCAGATAAGGGACCCGGAGACGCTGCTGCGCATCCGCGAGCTGGCGATCCCGCCCGCGTGGCAGGACGTATGGATCTGCAGCGATCCCCATGGGCACCTACAGGCGACGGGGACCGACGCCGCCGGGCGCAAGCAGTATCTCTACCACGCGCGCTGGCGCGAGCGGCGAGACCGGCAGAAGTTCGACCGCGCGCTGCAGTTCGCTCGCGCCCTGCCGCGCCTGCGGCGTCATGTGAGCGCGGAGATGGCCGGCGACGGTCTGGAGCGCGAGAAGGTCCTGGCGTGTGCCACCAGGCTGCTCGACCGCGGCCTGTTCCGCATCGGCAGTGAGCAGTACGCCGATGAAGATGGCGGCTATGGACTGGCCACGATCCGCCGGGAACACGTCTCCGTGCAAAACGGCTCGGTCATCTTCGACTACCCCGGCAAGAGTGGCGTCCGCAGACGCCAGGCGGTTGATGATCCGCAGTGCGCCGCGGTCATGCGCGCGCTCAAGCGGCGCCGTTCCGGCGATGCTCTGCTTGCGTATCGCAACGGCCGCCGGTGGATCACGGTGCGCTCTGACGACATCAACGAATACCTCAAAGCGCACATCGGAGAGGACTTCAGCGCCAAGGACTTCCGCACCTGGAACGCCACCGTGCTGGCGGCCGTCGCACTCGCGGCAGAGCCCGAAGCCCAGCGTGCGAGCTCCAAGACCGCCCGCCGCCGGCACATCAACGCCGCCGTCAAGGAGGTCGCCGAGATGCTCGGTAACACCCCCGCGGTAGCCCGGCGCGCATATATCGATCCGCGCGTGTTCGACCACTACCTGTCCGGCACGACGATCGCCCCCGCGCTGCAACGCATCAAGCACCCCGACCTCGACGACGACCGCAGCCGCGGCCGAATCGAGCGCGCGGTCTTGAAGCTGCTGCGCGACTAACACGCTTGTCGGTCGGGTAGCCCCGCCCATGGGCCTGGTTGAGTCGGTTCGCGGCGTGATGTGGGCGCGCAAGCGCCAGCCGGATGAGGTCGCCTATGGCGTCGCGCTCGGCCACGAGCGCTTCACGCCCGGGCAGCTGCTCGAACAGGCGGCGGCAGCCGAACAGGCCGGCTTCGACGCCGTCGCCTGCAGCGACCATCTGGCACCGTGGTGGGACCCGCACCAGGGACCGCCGGCGGCGTGCGCCAACGCCTGGGTGTGGCTCGGCGCTGCCGGCCACGCCACCGAGCGAATCTCGCTGGGCTCGGCTGTGAGCGGGATCGTCCACCGCTACAACCCGGTGGTCGTGGCCCAGCAGGTGGCCACACTGGAGTCGCTGTACCCAGGTCGCGCCTATCTCGGCGTCGGCTCCAGCGAGGCGATGAACGAGATCCCGGCGGGCATGGATTGGCCCTCTGTCGCAGAGCAGCAGGAGCGCACCGAGGAGGCGCTGACGATCATCACGCGCCTGCTGGCGGGCGAGACGGTCGACTTCGAAGGGCGGCATTTCCGCACCAAGGGTGCTCGCCTGTACCTCGAGCTCGAGCGCCGGCCGCCGGTCTACATGTCCGCCTTCGGTCCCCAGGCGGCCGAGATCGCGGGGCGCCTGGCAGACGGCGTGTGGACGCTCGCCGACCCGCAGAAGGCCCCCGCCGTGATCGCGGCCTACCGTCGCTCAATCGAGCAGGCCGGCCGCGAGCCCGGCGAGATCATCCTCCAGGGCATGGCCTCCTGGGCCGCGGACGACGACGCGGCGCTCGAGGGGGCGCGCGAGTGGAAGGGCACGCTGGTCGACGAGAACTACAGCGAGCCGATTTACGAGCCCGCCGAGATCGGCGCCAAGGGCAGCGAGGTCTCGGACATGCAGTTCAAGGCCATGGGGCTGATCTCATCCGATCCCGCCCAGCACGTGGGCAAGATCAAGGCCATGCAGCAGCTCGGGGCGACGGCGGTCGTGATCATGAACATCTCCGGCAACGACCCCCTCGGGATGCTCCACACCTACGGCACCGAGGTGCTGCCGAAGCTGCGCGAGGGCTGAGGCCCGCAAGCCATGGCCATCGCCAAAAAGCTCGACCGGGCGCAGAAGGCAGCCAAGCCGACGAGCGTCGCCGTGGCGACGTTCAAGAAGTTCTCGGAGGACAAATCCACGGGCCTTGCCGCGATGGTGGCGTTCTGGGCCTTCTTCTCGATCTTCCCGCTCTTGATGGTGCTCGCGACCGTGCTCGGCTGGGTGCTTCCCGCGAGCACCAAGGACAGCGTGCTGACGCATGTCGCGTCGATGTTCCCGCTGCTGGACGCGAGCACGATCAAGGGGCTGACCGGAAGCTGGTGGGCGCTGGTGGTGGGCGGCGTGACCGCGCTGTGGAGCGGGTTGTCGGTGGTGCGCACGACGCAGACCGCCTTCAACTCGGTGTGGGAGATCCCCTACCACGAACGCCCGCGCCTGATCGAGCAGATTCTGCGCAGCCTGTGGGTGCTTGCGACGATCGGCGTCGGCCTGGTGGTCACGGTGCTGATCTCGGGCTTCGTCACCTCGAGCGCGAACGGTGTGCAGCTGGGCATCGCCGGGCGGATCGGCGGCTACGTGCTCGCCGCGGTGCTCGATGTGGGGCTGTTTGTGGCCGCCTTCCGCATGCTCACCGACCGCGAGGTCACGACCCGGGACGTGCTCCCCGGAGCTGTCTTCTCGGGGCTCGTGTTCTTCATCCTCGAGCAGCTCTCGGCCTTCATCATCTCGCGCCATCTGAAGAGCGCGCAGCCGACGTACGGCCACTTCGCGACCGTGATCACCGTGCTGTGGTGGTTTTACCTGCAGGCGGTGATCACCCTGCTGGGGCGCAGCTCAACGTGGTGCTCAAGGAGCGGCTGCACCCCCGCTCGCTGGTCGACGCCCCCCAGACCGAGGCCGACCGGCACGTGCTGCAGGCCTACGCCGCCGAGCGCACCTACCAGCCGGAAGAGGAAGTGCGCGCGAGGGTCGAAAAACCGCAGGGCGAGCGACCTACGCTCCCCTGAGCTCCCGTCGGTCCGCGCGCTCGTGCCGCAGCTGACGCACGAACAACAGGCTCAGCAGCGCCGCCGCCGCGCACACGATCCATACCGCTTGAAAGCCGTGGCTGGCCTTGAACGGCCCGTTCGAGGTGAGCGAAATCGCCAGCCCGGCGAGGACAGGGCCGGTCACGATGCCCAACCCGCGTGAGACGCCGTAGAAGCCGGTCAGCAGGCCATGCTCGTCTTCGGGCATCAGCGGCATCAGGATGGCGTATGTCATCGTCATCACGGCGCCGCCGCCGACTGCGATGAACGGCATCGCCGCGCCGATGAGCACCTTGCTGGTGGTGAGCGCCGGCACGATGAAGCCCAAGCCATAAAGCACCAGCGCGATCGTGATGATGCGCAAGCGTCCAAACCGATCGCCGAGCTTGCCCGTCACGCCCGCTCCGAGCAGGATCACCAGGGAGACGCCGCCGATGATCAGCGCGGCCGTGCTCAGCCCATAGCCCAGCCCGATCGTCAGGTACAGGATCACGAACGCCTTGAGCGCCGAGAGCGCCGTCTCCCACAGCGCGTTGGCGATCAGGTAGGCGCGCAGCGCAGGGTGACGGCGGACCAGACCGGGAAGCCGCCTCGCCAGTTCGCGCGCGGTCTCGCCGCTCCTTTTTCCCTGCTGCGCCTGGCCGCGGCGGACGATCAGAGTGGCGAACCCGGCCACCGCCAGCACCAGCACGATCGCGAACACGAGGAACGGCAACTCGCGCGCCAAGCTCAGCAGCAGTCCGCCAACCAATAGTGCGAAGCCGGTGCCGAACCCGCGGGCCACAGCCTGAGTGCTCTGCGCGCGGCCCGCGACCGCTGCGTCCTGGACCATGTCGGGATACATCGCGCGATAGGGCTCGTAGGCGAAGAAGTAGAACGCGAAGAAGACCGCGGCGACGATGGCGACCGACGTCAGCGAGTGCAGGAAGCCGAGCACGCCGAGCGCGACCGCCGCCGGGAGCGCTCCGGCGACCACGAACGGCAGCCGGCCGCCGATGCGGCTGCGAGCGCGGTCCGACCACGCACCTGCGACCAGCGGCACCCATAGGCACATCACGCCCTCCGAGCCGATGATCGCGCCGATCACGATCGTCTGGTGCGTGAAGCTGCGCGTCACCTCGCCGAGGTAGCTGGAGACCATCGTGATCGAAAGCGCAAGCGCGAAGGTGGGCAACGCCAGCATTGCCAAGGCCACCTTCTCCTCGCTTCGCAGGCCGCGTCCCTGCCGTCCGCGCGTGGTGGTCATGCAGCACTTGCTTCCCGATCCCGGCATCCGCCACCGGTCAGCTTGCTGACGCCGGCCCGGTCCGAGCGCGGTTGCTCGCCTCAGGGCGGGGTAGTCGCAGAGAGTTGACCGCACCAGACGAGGAGAAGAACGCCGATGCCTGACACCGCTCAATTCATGCTGAACCGTCTCACTGAGTGGGGCATCAAGCGGGTCTACGGCTATCCGGGTGACGGAATCAACGGGTTGCTGGGTGCGTTCCACGAGGTTTCAGACGAGCTCGAGTTCATCCAGGTGCGTCATGAGGAGATCGCCTCCTTCGCCGCCTGCGCGCACGCCAAGCTGACGGGCGAGGTTGGGGTGTGCATGGCGACCTCCGGCCCCGGAGCGATCCACCTGCTCAACGGGCTATATGACGCCAAGCTCGATCACCAGCCCGTGGTCGCAATCGTGGGCCAGCAGAAGCGCATGTCGCTGGGGGCGAACTACCAACAGGAAGTCGACCTCAACACGCTCTACAAGGACGTGGCGAGCGAGTACCTGATGACGGTGATGGACCCCACGCAGGCGCGCCACGTGCTCGACCGTGCCATCCGCATCGCCCAGGCCTCGCGCTCGGTGACCGCAGTGATCATCCCCGAGGACGTGCAGGAGGCCGACTACCAGGAGCCGCCGCGCATGCACGGCGCCGTGTACTCGTCGCTCGGCTTCAGCGAGCCCGAGGTGCGCCCCAAGGACGTCGACATGCACCGCGCGGCCGAGGTCCTCAACGCCGGGGAAAAGGTGGCGATCCTGATCGGTCAGGGCGCTGCCCACGCGCAGGACGAGGTCGTCCAGACCGCAGAGTTGCTCGGCGCGGGCGTCGCCAAGGCGCTCAACGGCAGGGCCGCGCTGCCGGACGACCTGCCGTTCGTGACCGGATCGATCGGGCTGCTCGGAACCAAGCCGAGCAACGAGATGATCCAGAACTGCGACACGTTGCTGATCGTCGGGTCGAGCTTCCCCTACGCCGAATGGCTGCCCGAAGAGGGACAGGCGCGAGCCGTCCAGATCGACATCGATGGACGGCTGCTGGGAATGCGCTATGCCCCCACCGAGGTCAACCTCGCGGGCGACTCCAAGGTCACGCTGAAGGCGCTGATCCCGCTGCTCGAGCAAAAGCAGGACCGCTCCTGGCGCGAGTCGATCGAGCAGGAGATCGAACGCTGGTGGAAGCTGATGGACGAGCGCGCCCATCTGAGCGCGGACCCGCTGAACCCGCAGCTGGTCTTCCACGAGCTGAGCAAGCGACTTCCCGATAAGTGCATCCTCACGGCGGACTCGGGCTCGGCGACCAACTGGTGGGCGCGTCAGCTCAAGCTCCGCGAAGGCATGAAGGCGGCGCTCTCGGGCACGCTCGCGACCATGTGCCCGGGCGTGCCCTACGCGCTCGCGGCCAAGTTCGCCTTCCCCGACCGGCCCGTGATCGCCTCCTTGGGCGACGGTGCCATGCAGATGCTCGGCAACGCCGCGCTGGTCGACCTCGCTCACTACCACGAGCGCTGGGTCAACAAGCAGTGCATCGTGCTGGTGCTGCACAACAACGATCTCAACCAGGTCACATGGGAGCAGCGCGTCATGTCGGGCGACCCGAAGCTCGAGGCCTCGCAGGTGCTGCCCGACTTCCCCTTCGCCCGCTACGCCGAGGCGATCGGGCTGAAGGGCATCCGCGTCGAGCGTCCCGAGGACGTGGGCCCGGCGTGGGACGAGGCGCTCGCCGCCGATCTGCCGGTGGTGTATGAGGCGATCACCGACCCCGAGGTGCCGCCGCTGCCCCCCCACATCCGCTTCGAACAGGCCCAGAAGCTCGCCAAGGCGCTGCCCGGCGACTCGCACGCGGGACGCATCATCAGGCAGTCCTTCAAGGGCAAGCTCGAAGAGTTCGTGACCCGCTGAGCACCATGGTCACCACTCAGGCCGCCGACGCACGCATCGAAGCAGTCCAGGCGAGCGCATACGAGATCCCCACGGAGACCGAGAAGGAATCCGACGGCACGCTCAAGTGGAACTCGACAATGCTGGTGCTGGTCGAGCTGCGCTGCGGCGAGCACACCGGGCTCGGCTTCACCTACTGCGACAAGTCCGCGGTGTCGGTGATCTCCTCGAAGCTCGCCAGCATCGTCGAGGGCGCCGATGCGCTGATGCCCGAGCGGGCCTTCGCGCAGATGCAGGTGCAGGCCCGCCAGCTGGGACAGACGGGTATCGCGGCGATGGCGATCTCGGCGGTGGACATCGCGCTTCACGACCTCAAGGCCAAGCTGCTCGATGTGTGCTTGGCAGACGCCCTGCCGCGGTTTCACGAGAGCGTGCCGATCTACGGCTCGGGCGGGTTTACCAGCTACAGCAACGAGCAGCTGCGCGAGCAGGTCGAGGGCTGGATGGCGCAGCGGTTCCGCAGCGTGAAGATCAAGGTCGGGCGCGACAAGCAGCGTGATCCCGGGCGCGTGGAGTTGGTGCGCTCGGTAGTCGGCCCCGACGTCGACGTAATGGTCGACGCCAACGGCGCCAACGTGCCATCGGAGGCGCTTGACTGGGCTGAGCGTTTTCGCGAGCACGGCGTGCGCTACTTCGAGGAGCCGGTCTCCTCGGACGACCTCGCCGGGATGGCCATGGTCCGCCAACACGCCCCGGCCGGGATGGCGATCGCGGCTGGCGAGTATGGCTGGAATCTCCCCTATTTCCAGCGCATGCTCGAGTCAGGAGCGGTCGACATCCTGCAGGCGGACGTGACCCGCTGCGGCGGCGTGACCAACATGCTGCGCGTCGACGGCCTGTGCAAGGCGCGCTCGATGCCCTCCTCCGCCCACTGCGCGCCGGCAATCTCGGCGCACGTCTGCTGCGCGATGGAGACCCTGATCCACATCGAGTACTTCTTCGACCACTACCGCATCGAGTCGATGCTGTTCGACGGCACGCTGGACCCGCGCGAGGGGCTGCTGACGCCGGACCGCTCCAGACCGGGACTGGGACTCGAGTTCAAGCATCAGGACGCCGAGCGCTACCGCGTCGCATGAGCACCCAGACAATCCCAGCACGGATCGACGAGCGCTACCGCGGCGGCATGGCCTCCACCGACGAGGTCGACGTGCGCTCGCTGCGGCGAGCGCTCGAGGCAGAGCTCGAGGGCGAGGTCCGCTTCGATGCGGCGGCCAAGGGCCTTTACGCGACCGACGCCTCGAACTTCCGCCAAGTGCCGCTCGGCGTGGTGATCCCAAAGACGCTCGAGGACGTAGTCGCGACCCACCGCGTCTGCCATGCCCACGGCGCGCCGATCCTCGCCCGGGGCGGCGGCACCAGCCTTTCGGGGGAGACGGTCAACTTCGCGGTGGTGATCGACTTCTCCAAATACCTCACCGCGATCGGCGACGCCGACGCCGATACCCAGACCGTCATGTGCGAGCCCGGCGCGATCAACGAGAACGTCAACGAAAAGACCGGGAAGCAGATCGGGATGGTCTTCGGCCCCGACCCCTCGACCCATTCGCGCTGCACGATCGGCGGGAACGTCGGCAACAACTCGTGCGGGATCCACTCGGTCCAGTCACAGCTCTACGGACCCGGCCCCCGCACTTCCGACAATGTCGAGGCGCTCGAGATCGTGACCTATGACGGCGAGCGCTTCTGGGTGGGCGTGGACGAGGAGGACCGGCTCGACGAGATCATCGCCGCCGGCGGTCGCAAAGGCCAGATCTACGCTGCTCTGCGCGACCTGCGCGACCGCTACGCGGACCTGGTCCGGGAGCGCTTCCGGCCGGTGGACGAGGTGCCGCGCCGAGTCTCCGGCTACAACCCTCGACGAGCTACTGCCCGAGTGCGGCTTCAATGTCGCACGCGCGCTGGTGGGGACCGAGGGCACCTGCGTGACAGCGCTGAAGGTCAAGCTCAAGCTCACGCCCGCGCTGTTGCAGCGGACCCTGGTGGTGGTCGAGTACGACCAGTTGCACGAGGCCGGCGAGCACGTGGCCGAGATCGTCGAGTGGCGTCCGATCGGGCTCGAGGCGCTCGACCACGAGCTGATCCGCGACCAGGTCGAGGAGGGAAAGCACGTCTCCGACATCCAGGAGTTGCCGCGCCGCGACCGTCCCGACTCGGCGTGGCTGCTGGTCCAGTTCGGCGCCGACTCCGCCGAGGAGTCCAAGGCGACAGCCGAGCGCTTCCGCGACTGGCTGGTACAAGAAAAGGGCTACGACAGCGAGCGAGTGATGGTGGTGCCCTCGCAGCAGGAGGGTGGCCGAAGCCAGGACCTGTGGGAGATCCGCGAGGGCGGCCTCGGCTCCACCGCGTTTCCTCCCGACGGTCAGGACCACTGGCCCGGATGGGAGGACTCCGCGGTGCCACCCGAACGCATCGGCGACTACATCAAGGATCTGCGCGCGCTGTATGAGAAATACGACTACATCGGGGCGATGTACGGCCACTTCGGCCAGGGCTGCATCCACTCGCGCATCAGCTTCGACCTCCGCACCGCCGAGGGCGTGGCCAAGTACCGCGCCTTTTTGGAGGAGGCGGCCGACCTGGTGTGCTCCTACGGCGGCTCGCTTTCGGGCGAGCACGGGGATGGCCAGCAGCGCGCCGAGCTGCTGAATCGGCAGTACGGAGAGGAGCTGCTCGACGCAATGCGCGAGTTCAAGCGCACCTGGGATCCGCAGTGGAAGATGAACCCGGGAAAGGTGGTCGACCCCTACCGCCTCGACGAGCATCTCAAGCTCGGCCCCGACTACAACCCGTGGCGGCCTCCCGTGCGCTTTGCCTACGAGGAGGACAAGGGCGACTTCGCGCATGCCGCACTGCGCTGCGTTGGGATCGGCAAATGCCGCGTGCCCGACGCGCAAAGCGTGATGTGCCCGAGCTACATGGTCACCCGCGAGGAGCAGCATTCGACCCGCGGGCGCGCGCGGCTGCTGTTCGAGATGCTCGAGGGGGAGGTCATAACCGACGGCTGGCAGAGCTCCGAGGTCTACGACGCGCTCGATCTGTGCCTGGCATGCAAAGGCTGCACGAGCGACTGCCCGGTGCAGGTGGACATGCCGACCTACAAGGCCGAGTTCCTGCACCAGCATTTCAAGAGCGTTCGCCGTTGGCGGCCCCGCTACGCATACGCGTTCGGCCTGATCGACAAGGCCGCGCGGCTGGGCTCGCTGATTCCCGAGGCAGTCAACCTTGCCACGCACGCGCCAGGTGCGGCGTGGGCGGCGAAGCTCGCCGCCGGGATGAGCCGCGAGCGCACCATTCCCTCGTTCGCGCCATACACCCTGCAGGCCTGGTTCCGCGACCGTGGCGGCAGCCGCAACCCGGACGGCCGGCGCGTGGTGCTGTGGCCCGACACCTTCAACAACCACTTCCATACCGACGTAGGCGTGGCGTGCGTGGAGGCGCTCGAGGAGGCCGGCTGGCACGTGGTGATGCCCTCGAGCCACGTGTGCTGCGGGCGGCCGCTTTACGACTACGGCTTCCTCGATCTGGCCGAGCGCTACCTGCGCCGCACGCTGGGAGTACTACGCGAGGAGATCAGGCAAGGCACGCCGGTGGTCGGCATGGAGCCGAGCTGTCTGGCCGTGTTCAAGGACGAGCTCACGGGCATGCTGCCGCACAACGACGACGCGGCTCGGCTCGCGCGCAACGCATACCACTTCAGCGCCTTCTTGCACAAATACGAGCTCGAGGTGCCGCGCCTCGACCGCAAGGCGATCGTGTGGGGTCATTGTCACCAGAAGGCGACCGGCGGGGTCGACACCGAGCACGAGGTGCTCCGGCGCATGGGGGTCGAGGTCGAGCCAGTCTCGGGCGGCTGCTGCGGGTTGGCAGGATCGTGGGGCTTCGAGCAGGGCCATCACGACGTCTCAATCGAATGCGGCGAGCAGGCGCTGCTGCCGGCCGTGCGCAAGGCCCCGCGCGACACCGTGGTGATCGCCGACGGCTTCTCCTGCAAGACCCAGATCGAGCAGGCCGGCACGGGACGGCGCGCGCTGCACCTGGCCCAGGCGATCAAGCTCGCGCGCGAGGGCGAGCGGGGGCCCCTCCCCGAGGACGGTCACTACGGCGACAAGCCCAAGCCCCCGGCGCGGGTGCGCGCAGCCCGCGCGGGCGCGG
>JAVKSP010000062.1:0-18557 GCA_039583645.1 Solirubrobacteraceae bacterium | reverse complement strand
GACGCCAGGGAACTGCTGGAGGCAGGGCTGGCGCCCACGGATCTGCAGTCGTTGCTGATTGCCGTTGCGGACGTGCGGCCGCTCGCGTGCGGCCGGCCGAGCGGCTCGCCGAAATTGCAGAGCACATATAGGTGTCGGCGTGTCGTTTCCTAGACTGCGCGGTCGTGGCTGCAGACGAGGTCGACGAATACCTGTCGGGTGTCGAGGAGCCCAAGCGCAGCACGCTTGAGGCGCTGCGCCGCACGATCCTGGAAATCGCTCCGGAGGCCGAGCAGGGGATCTCCTACCGCGTGCCGGCGTTCCGCGTTCGCGGCAAGGTCGTCGCAGGCTTCGCTGCCTTCGCAAATCACCTGAGTTACCTGCCGTTCAGTGGCTCGGTGCTCGGTCAGCTGACAGACGAGCTTCAGGGGTACACGATGACCAAGAGCGCTCTGCACTTCCCCGTGGACCGTCCCCTGCCAAAGAGCCTGGTGCAGAAATTGATCGCGGTGCGTCTCGAGGAACTCACGTGAGGGGCTCGCGCAAGCGGGGTTAATGAACGACAGCCGAGCGCGACGCATGGCGCGCCTCGCTCGGCGGTCTGGTTCTTTGAGCTGCGCAGCTGATCAGGCGGCTTGGCCAGCCGGCTCGGGGCGGCTGATCCACTGGTCGACCCACTCGCCGGTGATCTGCCTGGTGGCGGCGTTGATGCGGTTCCACGCGTTGATGCCCGCAATCGCTAGCAACAACCCGGCGAGCTGCGATTCGTCGTAATGGCGGGTGGCCTCCTCCCACACCTCGTCGGAGACGGCGTCAGTCCTGTCGGCCAGCCGCGTGACGGCCTCCGTCAGCGCCAGGGCGGCGCGCTCAGCGTCACTGAAGTACGGGGCCTCGCGCCAGGCGCCCACCATGAGGATGCGTTCGTCGGGCTCACCGGCCGCCTTCAGCTCGCGCGAATGCATGTCCAGGCAAACGCTGCAGCCGTTGATCTGGCTGGCTCGCGTCTCAATCAGGTACAGCGTCGTGGCGGGTACGCCGGCCCTGCGAGCGGCGCCCCCCAGCTTCTGCAGCGCTTCCATCGCGCCGGGGACGATCATTACGGGGTTCTTCATTCGTGCTTGCATGGAGCTTCCTCCAGTCGCGCCGCGGTCACATTGCGTGGTTTGCGCGGGTCTACCTAGTTGACACGCCGCAACGGAGGAATGTGACATGACCGATCAGCAGTGGCTAGCCGAGCGGTTCGAGGAGCATCGCTCCCACCTACGGGCGGTGGCCTACCGGATGCTGGGGTCGCTCAGCGAAGCCGACGATGCCGTCCAGAACGCCTGGCTGCGCGTCAGCCGCGCCGACACCAGCGCGGTCGAGAACCTCGGTGCCTGGCTGACCACGGTCGTCGCGCGCGTCGCGATGAACATGCTTCGCTCGCGCACTATTCGTCGCGAACAGCCGTTGAACATCCACGTACCCGACCCAGTGGTCGATCCGGCCGACGGCACCAACCCGGAGCACGAGGCGCTGCTGGCCGACTCGGTCGGCCTGGCGCTGCTGGTGGTGCTGGAGACGCTCAGCCCGGCAGAGCGACTCGCGTTCGTCTTGCACGACATGTTCGCGGTGCCTTTCGAGCAGATCGCGCCAATCGTCGAGCGCTCACCCGAGGCGACGCGACAGCTCGCGAGCCGAGCCCGCCGGCGGGTGCGGAGCGCCGCCCCCGTCCCGGACGCCTCGCTCAGCGAGCAATGGACGGTCGTGGACGCGTTCATGGCAGCGGCACGCGACGGCGACTTCGATGGCCTGGTCGCGGTACTCGACCCCGACGTGGTACTGCGCGCCGATGGCGGCATGACGGGTCTCTCACACCGTGCCCAAGGCCCCGAGGCGGTCGCCAGCCAGGCAGCCATGTGGTCACGGGTCGGGCTCACCGTGCGGCGGGCGCTGATCAACGGCGCTGCCGGCCTTGTCTCAGAACGCTACGGCAAACCCTTCTCGGTCGGCGCGTTCACCATCAAGGAGGGAAAGATCGTCGAGCTCGATTTCCTGGTCGACCCTGAGCGGCTGGCCCGGCTGGATCTCAAGCTGCTCGACGGCTGAGACCCCAGGCCGCTACGCGTTTATGCGGGAAACCAGGTAGAGCCCGAGGCACGTGAAGGCCACCATCACGAGGAGCATCCATCGCTGGGATTGCGAGGCTCGTCTGACCCCTCCATAGACGGCGATCGCCTTGTCATGAGCAAGGACCAGCCCCGTGACGTGACCGACAACGAGCGCGGCGACCTGGATGGCCCAGATCAGATTCGAGCTCAGCGGTGTCAGAGAGATCTGACCTGCGCCGGGATCAGGCTGTGCACAAATCTGGTTCCGAGCTGCGACAGCGCAGGCGAACCTTCGACCGTTTCCATCCCTCTCACACCGATCCAGAAGATCAAGGCCACTGCCGCGATCACACCCACCAGGAAAAGCGTGTCGGCAATCCTCGCGGCGCTGCCAAGGCTCAAACCGAGACGCGTGAAATGCTCATACACCGTGGCGATCGGCCTTTGCAGCGCCCCGTCGTGCGCACCATCGAATACGGTCGCCCCTAGCGTCGCCACGACCACCGCGATCGAGCCGGGGACTCTCGCCCATCGAGTGACGCCAGACAGCGGCCGGCGAATCCCCAGTCGGTTACCTCGCATTTCCAACGGCGAAAGCTCCGAGAACATGGCGAAGTAGACCGAGAAGGTGTCGGCGCGCGACACCCAGCGCTCGATCCCGAACAGCGTCATTCCGCAGAACGTGTAGAGGTTGTAGACGAGCGTCGCGATTGCGGTGGCGTGGGGCGTGACCCCGGAACCGTTCACTCCCGAGATCAGCTCCATCCACACGAACGCGACCAGTCCCACAGCCGCCGGCCAGCGCCCCAGCCGTTCCGGATATGAGAATGGAGGCGACAGCCGGCGCCCCAGCGACCCGCTCAGCATGAAGGCGACGAACCGGGCAATCGCGCGCCAGGGATTGAGTGCTCGATAGACGTTGCCAAACAGCACGCTCGCGAAAACGCCGCCGAGCCAGAACGAGATCCAGACGAACGTGACCGAGAAGTTGACGATCGGCACGTTCACTCCGAAAAAGCCGCTCCATACCACCACTCCCAGCAGTCCGACCCCGATCGCGCCGGCGACGATCTCGGTCGCCGGATGGGTCAGCCAGCGAGACAAAGCCGGCGGAAGAGGCCTCCAGCGCTCATCCTCGAACTGAGTCCTCCGCCAAAGCACGGACAGAGCGATAAACGACAGGACCAGAATCCCCGCGGCTCCCCAGATGAACACATAGACAGGGATCGGCACGTCCTCCCGCCCGAGCTCGAACGCGTGCGCGGAGGCAGCCGCAGGCCACGCAAGGAGGGCGACGCCGAACCCCGGCGACAGCGCGGCCAGACGGCGAATCACCGCGTGACCTCTGGTCCAGACGCATCGGCAGCTGGTTGTGTCCATCGATTCTCCCTGCTCGAAGTGCGGGCGTGGCTCAGGCAGCCCGGGGGCCGCGCTACAGGGCTCGTGGGGCACACCTCGCCGGGCAGCGCCACCGTGCCAGGCTGTCGAGCCAGCCTGCGACGCCGCCGCAGCGGTTTAGCTCAGGCGAGTTCCGCGTTAGTGCAAGGAGGCCCACGGCCCGACCAGCCGCCCACGAGCGGAGCCAGCCGGGGAATGAATACGTCTTTCGGCCGCCATGCCTCGGGTGGCCGTCCGCCAACACCGGCGCGGTCCTGGCAGCTGCGCGCGGCCACCTCATGAAGCACCCAGCGGGCTACGTGCAGGACAGTTGCGAGTACCAGGCCGACTGCCGCCGCCGCTGGGACCGACCACCCCCCGCCGTAGCCGAAAACACCGACAAGCCCACCGGGGTGGCCGGTGGCGAAGAAACCCTCCAAGAGCTCCTGACTGGTGTAAATGACCACCAGCGAACAAGCGCACAACAGCCACAGCACAACGAATGACACCGTGCGACGCGGCATCGCTCGCTGCCCACCGAACGCGCGTCCGAGTGCGCGCAGAAAGACGCCGATCGCAACCGCGATCAGGCACACGATCCAGGGCACCAGCGAGTGCAGGTAGGAATGACCCTGCCGCGCGAGTTCGACTCCAGCCTGGCTGCCGAACGCCAACCAATACCGCAGCTGGTGCACCGCAAAGGCGGCTGCGGGCATCAACGCAACCGGCGCAATGCGCCGCAAACGAAAGCCGCGCTCACCACACACGGGCACTCTCGTTGAAGATACTGCCTCATTGGCCCCGGGCGCTCGCAGCGCCGGGACCACGCTAAAGCGGACGCTAGGTGATGATCGGGATGATCAGCAGAGCGACGATGTTTGCGACCTTGATCATCGGGTTGATCGCGGGGCCCGCGGTGTCCTTGTAAGGATCGCCCACGGTATCCCCGGTGACCGCGGCGGCGTGGGCCTCTGACCCCTTGCCGCCGAACGCACCGTCCTCGATCAGCTTCTTCGCGTTGTCCCAGGCGCCGCCGCCCGAGGTCATCGACACCGCGATGAAGAGTCCCACCACGATCACGCCGATCAGCAGGCCGCCCAGGGCCTCGACACTGATCAGGCCGACCACGAGCGTGAACACGATCGGGATCAGCGCGGGCGCGATCATCTCGCGCTGCGCGGCCCTCGTCACGAGCAGCACAGCCGTGCCGTACTCCGGCGTCTCGGTGCCCTCCATGATCCCCGGCTTCTCCCGGAACTGGCGCCGCACCTCCTCGACCACCGCGCCGCCGGCGCGGCCGACGGCCTCCATCGAAAGCGCCGCGAACAGGTACACCATCAGACCGCCGACCAGGAGACCAATCAGCACCGGTGGATTGCCGAGGGAGAAGTTGAAGTTGCCGGGCAACTCGCGCTGGAAGGCGTCGAACAGCACCAACGCGGCGAGCGCGGCGGAGCCGATCGCATACCCCTTGGTGACAGCCTTGGTGGTGTTGCCGACGGCGTCGAGGGGATCGGTGACGTTGCGCACCTCCTCGGGCAAATCCGCCATCTCGGCGATGCCGCCGGCGTTGTCGGTGACCGGGCCGAAGGCGTCAAGCGCGACGATCATGCCCATCAGCGACAGCTGCGCCATCACCGCGACACCGATGCCGTAGATGCCCTGGGTTCCCCCACCGGCGAGCTTCCACGAGCCCAGGATCCCGAGCGCGATCACGATCGCCGGCAGCGCCGTCGCCTGCGAGCCCATGGCCAGTCCCTGGATGATGTTGGTGGCGTGGCCGGTCTGGGAGGCGCGGGAAATCTTCCGCACCGGGGAGAAACGTGTCGAGGTGTAGTAGTCGGTGATCACGAACAGGCATGCCGTGATACCGAGCCCGATCACAGAGCACAGGTAGAACTTCCACCACGCCGGGCCTGCCGCGCCGCTGTGAAGTGTGACTCCGTTCATCAGCCAGTATGTGATCGGGGCGAACACTGCGGCTGCGATCGCCGCCGAGAGGATCAGCCCCTGGTAGAGCGCCCGCTCCACGTTCCCGGACCGTGAGCGCACGGCGAAGGTGCCGATCAAGGAGGCGATGATCGAGAGCCCGCCGAGCACCAGCGGATAGAGCGCGACCGCGGACTGCTGGCGGAAGAGCAGCACGCCCAGCAACATGACCGCGACGGCGGTCACCGCGTAGGTCTCGAACAGGTCGGCGGCCATGCCCGCGCAGTCGCCCACGTTGTCGCCCACGTTGTCGGCGATCACGGCTGGGTTGCGCGGATCGTCCTCGGGGATACCGGCTTCGATCTTGCCGACGATGTCGGCGCCGACGTCGGCGGCCTTGGTGAAGATGCCGCCGCCTAGGCGGGCGAAGACCGAGATCAGCGAGCCACCGAAGCTGAGGCCGATGAGGGCGTCGACGGCGTGCCTCTGGCTCTCGCCTACGACCCAGGTCAGTACGCCGTAGTAGCCGGACAGGCCGATCAGCGCCAGCCCGACGACCAGGAGGCCCGTGACCGCGCCGCCGCGAAAGGCTGCCTGCAGGGCGCGGGAGACACCGCCACGGGCGGACTCCGCCACCCGCGCGTTGGCGCGAACGGACACGTTCATGCCGATGTAGCCGGCCGCGGCCGAAAAGATGCCGCCGACCAGAAAGCCAATCGCCACCCGAATGTTCTGCAGCGGGATCAGCAGCACGAACACGACGATGCCGACGCCGCCGATCACCATGTACTGACGGTTCAGGTAGGCCGAAGCGCCCTCCTGGACGGCGGCCGAGATCGCCTGCATGCGCTCGTTGCCGGGCGAAAGCGCGAGCAGGCTCCGGGCCGTGAGCACGCCGTAAACGATGGCGAGCGCCGCGCACACAAGCGCTACCAACACACCGTGGTGCGTCAAGAAGCTGGACAAGAAAGATCCTCCGAGGAAGCTCTGAGTTCAGGCCCGGCGCGCAACGGCCGCCAAGCAACTACAAAAGGGCCGCCACCCACAAGGGCGGGGCCCACATCAACGGCGCACGAGTCTAGCGCGCGAATGCCCTTTGCGCCGTCTCGCGCGGCGTCCTGGTACTCGCCGCAGCCTCTGCGCGCGCCGCCGACGTTAACGCTGGCCCGGAACCCACAACCGCCCGCTGCGCTGCGCCGGGCCCGGCTCGTCCGGACCCGGTGCCGCCGCTGGCGGAGGTTCACCTTCGGCCGGCTGCGGTGCCTCGGCGGCTGCCGGCGGCGCCCCGCCGCCACCGATCTTGACAAACGCCAGCTGCAGCTGAGAGAGGGCGTCACGGATCGGGCCGGCCTGGTCTGGAGCGCTGCGCTCGACTAGCGGCATCAGCGCGCGGATCGCGTCGATCGCGACACGCACCTGTTCGACATCGCGCTCGGACTCGGTGCCCGGGCTGAGTCCGGTGCGCCGCATGCCGAGGTTGACCAGCGTCACCACGTTTTCGAGCAGGACGTGCTCGACGCGAATCTTCTTGATCTCTGCTTCGTAGGCGGCGCGCAGCTCCTCCTCGGTTGGCGAGGAAGCACCCTGCGCACGCTCGTCACCGCCAGTCGCACTCACCTTCTCACCTCCGCGGGAGTTCCTAGTCCTGAATAGGTTTCACGTGTCTCATCGATGCTTGCGCCATACACCTCGGTGAGGCTGGCGCCAGTATCAAGCATGCGTCGCTGGCGCTGGGCGCCGTTCAGCGCGGGTAGCACGATCTCGATCCCGAGCTCGGACCGCATCGCCTCGGTCCAGGCCAGCAAACGCTCAACCGACTCCGCGGCCGGGTATTCCTCACGCCTGTCGAGGTCGATGAGCTTGCCGTCAAGTCCGTGCCGGATCGCGCGCCAGAAGTTCTCCTCGATCTCGCGCCGTGGCGCCCGGCGCACGGGCACACCCTCGTCGATGTCGCGCGCTGCCTGAGCGACGCAGGCGACGATCAGCGCCGCGAGCGCCTCCGACTCCACAGCGGTCGATTGTGCGTCACAAAGCCGGAACTCGACCGTGCCGAAAGCGAAGTGGGGGCGAATCGACCACCACACCTGGGTGTACTCGACAATCGAGCTCGTGCGGATCAACAGATCGATGTAGTCCGCGAACCTCGCCCAAGTCTCGAACTCGTCGGGAATGCCGCAACGCGGAAAGCTCTTGGTGAAGATCTGGCTGCGGGCCGAGTGGAGCCCGGAGTCACGGCCGTCGAGAAACGGCGAGTTGGCAGAGATCGCGAGCAGCGACGGGGCCACCGTACGCAGCCGGTCGCAGACTGCGACAGCGCGATCGGGATCGCGTATCCCGACGTGGACATGCAGCGAGAAAGTGTTGTTGCGCCACGCCACGTACCTGAGCCCCTCCTCGACCCGCTGGTAGTGCTCGGTCTCGATGATGTGCTGTTCGCGGTAATCGGCCCAAGGATGCGTGCCAGTCGCCCCAAGCGCCACTCCCTGCTGCGCGGCGAGCGCAAACAGACGCTGGCGGTGGTCTCGCTGAGTGGCGGTCGCCGCGGCGAGATCCTCCCCCCGGCCAGAGCGGATCTCGATCTCGGAAGAGATCAGCTCGCCGGTGATGGAACCCGTCAGTACGGGGTCGACTGTGGCTGCGGCGCTCAGCTGCTCGAAGCGCTGGACCAGCCCCAGGTCGACGGGGTCCACCAGCGCGAACTCCTCCTCGATGCCGACGGTGAAGTCGACTGACTCCGCGAACGCCGCGCGGGCGCTGTCCAAATCGAGCGCCACTAGGCCAGATAGAAGTACAGCGCGTACAGAAGGTCGACTGCCGGGCTGGAGGTGTGCACGGTGACCTCGGGCGGGACTTTGATGAGCGCGTCTGAGTAGTTGAAGATGATCTTCACCCCCGCGTCCGCGATCTCGTCCGCCAACCCCTGCGCCGCCGTGGCGGGAACCGCGAGCACGGCCACCACGATGTCCTGCTCGTCGATCACGCGCCTCAGCTCGGAGGTCGGCCGCACCTCCAGCTGACCGATCCGCGAGCCGACCTTCTGGTCGTCGGAGTCGAACACCGCTACAACACGAAACCCATGGTCGGCGAAGATGTCGGAGGTCGCGATCGCGGTACCGAGATGGCCGGCGCCGAACAGCGCGATGTTGTGCTGGCCCGAGGTATGCAGGATCTTGCGGATCTGCGTGAGCAGCGAATCGACGTTATAGCCAACCCCGCGCTTGCCGAACTTGCCAAATCCAGATAGGTCCCGGCGGATCTGTGTCGAGTTGACGTGTGTGTAGTCGGCCAGCTCCTGCGAAGAGATGGTCAGCTTTCCCATTTTGCGCGCCTGCGTGAGCACTTGGAGGTAGCGCGAGAGGCGCGCGGCGATGCCGAGCGACAGCTTCTCACCGGGCTTCTCGACCCCCTGCTGGGGGATGGTCCGATCGTGGCCGACCGTGTAGCTCATCCCGTTTGCACTCTACTTCAGCAGCCTGGTCGCGCTCGCGAGCGCCTGTTCGAGCGCCTGTTCGTCGATCGCCAGCTCGAACGCCTCCACGCCGTCGATCGTGACCACGGGGATCCGTTCCAGGTAGGCGCGCAGCAGCGCCTCGTCGGCCTCGATATCGCGCTCTTGAAGCTCGAATGGATGCCGCTCGCGCACCCTCAACAGCAGCGTGCGTGCGTCCTCGCACAGGCAGCATCCCTCACGGCCGTACAGCACGACGGTCGTCATGCAGCCAGCAACGGCTCGCCGCTCGCGTACACGTCGAGGCCCAGGTAGCGGGGATACGCCAGCTGCTCGACGAACCTTGCGGCGCTGGCGATCATCGCCGCATTGTCTGTGCACAGCGCGGGTTCGGGAATGTCGAGCGTGACGCCGAGGCCGCCCAGGCGCTGCCGCAGGGGTCCATTGGCCGCAACCCCTCCCCCGACCGCGAGCCGCTCGATCCCGGTTGTCTCGAGCGCCCGCTCAACGCGCAGCGCAAGCGTCTCAACGATCGCGTGCTGGTACGAGGCTGCCAGGTCAGCCCGGCATCGCGCCGCTTCGCGTTCGCCCATGTCGCGCACGCGGTAGAGCAAAGCGGTCTTGAGCCCCGCGAATGAGAAATCGAGGCCTTCGAGCCGTCGAGCTGTCGGAAACGCGAATGCTGTCGGATCGCCCTCTCGCGCCAGGCGCTCCAGCGCCGGCCCGCCGGGATAGCCGAGGCCGAGCAAGCGAGCCCCCTTGTCGAAGGCCTCGCCGGCTGCATCGTCGAGTGTCTGCCCGAGCAAGCGGGGGTGAGGGCCATGGTCGACGACGTGCGCGAGCAGCGTGTGCCCGCCCGAGGCCACCAGGCTCAGGAACGGGGGATCGAACGGCCGGGGAGCGAGGAAGCTGGCCGCTATATGACCGTGCAGGTGATCGACGGGTGCAAGCGGAAGCTGGTAGGCGGCGGCCAGCGCCTTCGCGGTCGCGACGCCCACGAGCAGCGCGGCAATCAGCCCCGGGCCGTGCGTGACGGCCACCAATTCCAGCTGCTCCAGCCTCACCGCCGCCGTGCGCAACGCCTCGTCAACGACGCTGCCGATCAATTCCAGGTGATGGCGGGAGGCAATCTCGGGTACCACGCCGCCGTATCGGTCGTGGACTCCCTGCGAGGAGATCACATTGGCGCGGATCTCTCCCCGGCCGGTGATCACCGCCGCGCAAGTGTCATCGCAGCTGGTCTCCAGGGCAAGGATCATCGCGGCGTCGAGGCCGCCGTGCCGGTCCTCCACATAATCAGCGCGTCCTCTCCAGTGTCCTGGTAGTAGCGCCTGCGCATGCCCGCGGCACGGAAACCGAATCGCTCATACAGCCTGATTGCGGCGGCGTTGGAGGTCCTCACTTCCAATGTGTAACCCGTGCCCTCACCTGCCCGCGAGAAGAGCTCCTCGAGCAGCGCGGTGGCGATGCCCCGCCGGCGCATGTCAGGGTCGACTGCAATGTTCATCAGGTGCCAAGCGTCGCCGTAGCGGGAGCAGATCAGGTAGGCGAGCAGACGTGGGCTCGCTCGCAGGAGACCGTCGCCGTCCGCGTACTCCCCCTCCTCGACCGCGGCCAGGCACACGCCTGAGGGGCGCGAGAGCTCGAGCACGAACATCGACAGCGACCACGGCGTCGGAAACGCTCGGCGCTCGATCGCGATCACCTGGGGGAGGTCGGCGTAGGTGAGTGGCCGGATTGTCGTCGTGCTCTCGATGCTCATCGGGAAGAGGCAGTCTGGGGTGTGGCGTCCGGCGAGCGCAGATAACAGGGGCGGATCTGTTCGGGGTGACGGGGCGCCAGCGATCGCGCGAGCCGACAATGGTTGGCGGCGGTCACTCGGTGGAGCTCCGAGCCGTCGGCAGGGACCACCACGCCCGCTCGCTCCACAACTTCTCTGAATGCTAACGCTCCGTCGCCGATCGCCAGCGTCGTCGCCGGCTGGATGTCGGCGGAGGTCTGCAGGAGCTCGGCCAGCGCCTCCGGCTTGATGGCGCGTGCGGCCAGGGAGGGCGCGAGCTCAAGCCGTTCAGTGGACCACAGCGCCGCGAACACCTCCCCGCGGCGTGCATCGATCAGCGGCAGCACGGTCTGGATGTCGAGTCCGTCCGCCCGCGCCCGCGCGCCATTCAGAGCGAGCGAGAGCAGCGTCGGTATCGGCACCAGTGGAATCCCACGGGCCTGAGCGAGGGCACGCGCCGTGGCAATCCCGATTCGCAGGCCGGTGAACGTCCCCGGCCCTACACCGACCGCGATCCTCTCGAGGCCGTCGAACGAGGTGCCTCCCTGCTCGAGCAGCTCGGCTATCAGCGCCAGCAGCCGCGTCGTGTGGCGAGGTCGCTGATCCGCCGGCGGGTCGTCGCGCGCCTCAAGCGGCGGCTCCTCCTCGGCGAGCTCCAGCGCCACCGCGGTCGCTCGCGTGGCGGTATCGAATGCCAGGACCTTCACGCTATGGCCTGACCTCGATCAGCCGCTGGTCGCCGCCTGCGTGCTCGATCATCACCCGGCGCGCGATGGGCAGCCCGGTCTGGTCGGAAAGCCCGTCGGGGGGCCATTCAACGAACGTGATCGTGTCGGCGCCGATGTAGTCCGCGAGCAGCTCCGGTTCCTCCGCGTCGAGGTTCTGGAGTCGAAACAGGTCCAGGTGGGCTACCGGCACGGCGCCCTCGTAACTCTGTCCGATCGTGAAGGTGGGGCTGGTGACAGGCACCGTCACGCCGAGCGCCTTGCACGCACCACGCACGAGCGTGGTTTTGCCCGCGCCGAGCTCACCCGTGACCAGCACCACGTCTCCGGGCCGCAGCCCGGCGGCCAGCTGGGCGCCCAGCGCCTCTGTCTCCTCGGCGCTGGCCGACTGCACGCGTCCGACGACCGTTTCGCCTCGATCTCCTTGCAGACCCACCTAAAGGGACTTTAGGAGCTTGCTTCTAGTCCTACGACGCGTCCAGTACCGTCATCGGGACGTGACTCCCCGCAGGAAAGCGCCGAAGCTCGGGGAAGCTTCGCAGCCCCGCATGGACAGTCTCAGGCAACGTTATGGACCTGCCCTCGTCCTGATGCGCGCTTCGGACACGGCGAAGGCCGCGGGATTAGCCGGCGCGATGATCGCGAACAACGCGCTGGCCCTTGTGGCCACCGTGGTCTTCGCGCGTCTAATTGGCGATTACGGCTCGCTCGCCGCGCTGATCGCCTACCTGCTGATTCTCACCGTCGCCGGCCAGGCAATGCAGGTCGCGACCGCTCGCGAGGGGGTGCTCGGACACCTCGGCGTTGGCCGTGGGTTGGTGGCGACGCTTGAGCGCTGGACCTGGTCGATGGCGCTGTTCACCGTGGCTGTCACCGTGCTGTCGATCGTCTTCCGCCAGCCGATCGCCAACGTGGTCGGCGTCAGGGAGCACGCTTGGGCGGCGGCGGCAGGTCTGCCCGCGGGGTGCATCTACCTCGAGCTGTCGCTGCTGCGCGGCGCGCTACAGGGGGTGGGCGACTATAAAGCGGTCGGCCTCAGCCTGATCGGCGAGCAGGGAGCTCGACTGGTCGCCGGCACGGCGCTGGCGGTCGCCGGGCTGAACCTTGCCGGCGCGTACCTAGGTTCGCTGATCGCCTACGTACTGATGGCCGGCTACTGCGCCCGCGAGCTGCGCCGGATCGTGCTCGCGGGAGTTGAGGACGAGCAACGCGACGGCGCGGCAGCTCGCGCGGCCCGCGCCGCACTCGGTCTGTGGGCCCATGTCCGGCGCGCCTGGGTGCCGATCGCCGGGCTCGCCGTGGTGCAGTTGCTGCAGAACATTGACCTGATCGCCGCCAAGCACCGCTTCCCCACCGACCTGGCCAGCTCCTACGCCGCGACGGCTGTGGCGTCGAAAGTTTTGATCTGGGTCGCGATGGGCGCCGGCTTTTATCTGGTGCCGGAGTGCTCGCGCCGGCGCGCGGAGGGCAAAGACACGCGGGTGGTGCTGCTGAAGACGCTCGCGATCATCGGGGTCTGCACGGTGCCCTGCCTCTTGATCTTCGCGCTGGCTGCGCACCCGCTGTTGACGATCGTCTTCGGCGCGCACCGAGCCACCGCCTCGTCGTCGCTGCTGCCGCTGGGGGCGGCCTTCACCGTGCTGGCGGCCACCTATCTCGCCGTGCAGTACATGCTGGCGCTCAAGCAGACCGCTTTCCTGGTGGTACTCGGCGCGGTGGCGGTCCTAGAACCCATACTGCTGCTTCACGCCTCCCGCCATCCGGCCGGCTTCGCCACCGTGGTGCTTGGAGTGCAGGCGCTCGGCGCCCTGCTCGCGTTTGCGCTGGCACTGCGCAGACCGGCCGGCGCCCCGTCGACGCCTGGGGTCGCCCAAGGCGAAGCGCTGAGCCCGGCCTCAAGCGACGACGGCCTGGGCGCGGCCACCTCAGCTGACGGCTCGAGCACGGTGCCAGTTTCCCCGCGCGCGGCCCGTCCCAAGGTAGGGTCGGCACCCGCAGAGTAGTCCGGGCCTACAGAGAGGAGGCCACATGGCAGTTGTAAAGATCATCGAGCTGGTGGGAAGCTCTTCGACCAGCTCGGATGATGCGGTCAAGGCCGCGCTCAACGACGCCCAGGCGACGTTGCGCAACATCAAGGCGGTCGACGTCGTCTCGGTCGGTCTACGGGGCGAGAACCTTGACGAGTGGCGGGCGCATGTCCGCGTCGCGTTCCTGATCGAGCGCGTAAGCGAGGGTTAGCGAACTCAGAGCGCTACCCGAGCTGTGCCGGCGGCTCGAGCTCGGCGAACTCAGAACAGCCCGAGCTGCGCCGCCGGCTCGAGCTGCGCAAGACCGGGCTCGCCGACAATCAGCGGCTCTTCCAGTTCCGGGACCTCGGCCACCGGCTCTGGCTGAGGCGGGGCTCCCAGCGCCAGCAGCTGGGGTATGCGGTGAAAGTCGGTCCTCAGCGCTTCCAGGGTCGAGCCGGTGTAGAGCGCGGCCGCGGGGTGGTACAGCGGGTACAGCCGAACCGCCCGCGGACCGATCACACGTATCTCCTCACGCCCATGTAGGCGTGAGATGCCGGTCACATCGCCACGCAACAGCTTGGTCGAGAAGTTGCCGAGCGTGCAGATCATGGTTGGCTCGACCAACTCGATCTGGCTGTGCAGATAGCCCTGGCACGCTTCGATTTCACTGGGATGGGGATCGCGGTTGTCGGGGGGGCGGCACTTCAAGACGTTGACGACGAAGACGTCGCTGCGCTCCAGCTCGATTTCGGAGAGCAGAGTGTCGAGCAGCTTGCCCGCCGCGCCCACGAAAGGAAGTCCCATCCGATCCTCATTGGCCCCAGGCGCCTCGCCGACGAACATCAGCTCAGCGTTGGCGTTGCCGTTGCCAAAGACGACGTTGGTGCGGCTGTGGTGAAGAGGACAGCGGACGCACCGGGAGGCTTCGGCGTAGACCTGCTTGAGCTGCTCGCGGCGCTCCTCGGCGGTGGTCACGAACGCTGATGGTAGAGAGACCGGCCGACGGCTATCGAGGCGGAATCCGCTGTTTGGGAACACCTGCTGTGACCAGTCGCACACACTCAGCCGGGGTTCTTGGCGCCCGACCGGGGGTATCATGGCCACAGGCCGTCACCCAAGCCGGGGACGGACCATCCAACGCTTCATTTCGCTTCTTAGCCGACCGGTATCTCATATGCGGGAACTGGAACGGGATTTCCTCGAAGACAACCTCGCGCGCGAGTCCGAGACCCCAACTCGGTCACCGGACCGACGCGGCTCGCGAGTCCTGGCCGTAGTCGGCCAGGGACGGCTCGGTAGAGCACTCATCGCCGCGCTAGGCGACACGGTGCTTCAGGCCGGCGACGAGCGCTGGCACGCGACTGGCCCCTTCGGGCGTGGATACGACGGCGTCGGCGCCGACGCCGTCCTGCTGTGCGTACCCGACAGCGAGATCGCCGCTGCCGCGAAGCTGGTTGCGCCGGGCCGCCTGGTCGGGCACTGCTCGGGCGCGACCAGCCTCGAGGTGCTCGCCCCACATGAGCGGTTCTCGTTTCATCCCTTGTTGCCGGTGATTCCCGGTCAGACGGGGTTCGCCGGCGCCGGCGCTGCGATCGCGGCAGCCAGCGCACGTACCCTGGCCTTCGCCGACTCGCTGGCGCTGGCGCTCGGGATGCGGGAGGTTGAAGTCGCCGAGACGGACCGGGCCGCCTACCACGCGGCCGCATCGATCGCATCGAACTTCCTGGTCACGCTCGAGGCCGCCGCGGAGCGGCTCGCCGCGACCGCGGGGGTCTCGCGTGAACTGCTGGTCCCGCTGGTTCGCGCCACGGTCGGCAACTGGTCGGCGCTCGGGCCCGAGCGGGCGCTCACGGGCCCAGTCGCACGCGGCGATGACGCGACTGTGGCGGCGCACCGCGCGGCCGTGGCCGAGCGGGCGCCGGAGCTGCTCGCGCTGTTCGACGAGCTTCTCGCCGCGACGCGCGCGCTCGCAGACCGCGCGGACCGGGCGCTTGCAGACCGCGCGGACCGGGCCGGCCAAGACCGCAACCCCGCCCGAGCCGGTCCTGAGATGAGAATCCTGCGCACGATTTCGGAGCTCCGTCTAGCACTCGGCGAAGCGCGCCAGAGCGGCCTCACGGTCGGCCTCGTGCCCACTATGGGCGCGTTGCACCCTGGCCACCTCTCGCTGATGCGCGCAGCGCGGGCGGAGTGCGATGTCGTGGTCGTGTCGCTGTTCGTCAATCCGACCCAGTTCAACGATCCTGCGGATCTCGCCGGATACCCGCGCGACGAGCGCCGGGACGCGGCACTAGCGCGGGAGGCCGGCGCCGACATCCTGTTCGTTCCCGCCCACGACGAGCTCTATCCGGACGGCTTCGCCACCGCGGTCTCCGTTTCGGGCCTGGGCGAGGTCCTTGAAGGGGCGCGCCGGGGAACCGGCCACTTCACGGGCGTCGCCACGATCGTCGTGAAGCTGCTCAACATCGTCGCGCCAGATATCGCCTACTTCGGCCAGAAGGACGCCCAGCAGACCGTCGTCATCAGGCGAGCTGTGGACGACCTGAACATGGCCGTCCGCATCGAGGTCTGTCCGACCGTGCGCGCTCCCGACGGGCTCGCACTCTCCAGCCGCAACGCGCGCCTCTCCCCCGCTGGCCGCGAGCGGGCGGGCGCGCTGTACCGATCGCTGCGGGCCGCCGCCGAGGCGGTCGGCGCGGGCGAGCGCGAACCGGCTGCGGTGATCGCGATCGCCTGCGCGGAGTTGGTCGCCGGCGGCGTGGAGCCCGAATACTTCGCGCTCGTCGAGCCTGACAGCTTCGTCCCAGCGGCGCGGCTGCCGGACGACAGCGACGTGCTCGCCGTCGTCGCGGCGCCGATCGGCGGCACGCGACTCATCGACAACCACCTCATTCATGTTCCCGCCGAACCCCGCCAGGGCGAGGCGAACACCGATCCGGTGACGGCACTCGCCTCGCCGGCCGCCTAGGAAGGAAAGCCCATGTCCGCGACGCCCCAAACCCCGGTACCGAAAGATCTGGCCGGCCAACTGCCCATGACGCTGCCACGACTCGACGAGAAGAAGCGCCTGGGAGAGCCGATCGTGATGGTCACCGCCTACGACTATCCCTCGGCCCAGGTGGCTGAGCAGGCGGGCGTCGACATCGTGCTGGTCGGCGATTCGGGCGCCATGACCGTACTGGGCTATCCCTCGACCGTGCCGGTCTCGGTGGAGGAGATGCTGATGCTGGCCGCGGCCGCCCGGCGCGGGCTAACCACGCCGCTGCTGGTCGGCGACCTGCCCTTTGGCTCTTACGAGGTCTCCGACGAGCAGGCCGTGAGAACCGCGCATCGGTTCATCAAGGAGGCCGGCTGCGACGCCGTCAAGCTCGAGCGCGGTGGGACCAGCGCGCAGCGTGCGCGGGCGATCGCCGAGTCGGGCGTGCCGGTGATGGGGCACGTCGGCCTCACCCCCCAGACCGCCACCACGCTTGGCGGGCACCGCGCCCAGGGACGGAACGCGGAGCGCGCGCTAGCGGTGGCACGCGACGCAGTCGCACTCGAGGAGGCGGGCTGCTTCGCGATCGTGTTCGAGGCGATCCCCAGCGCAGTCGCCGAGGAGCTGATGCCCCTGCTCGACGTCCCCGTGATCGGAATCGGTGCCGGCCCGGCCACCGATGGGCAGGTGCTGGTCTTCCACGACCTGCTGGGCATATACGATGGCCACGTGCCGCGGTTCGTCAAGCGCTATGCGGAGGTGAGGGCGCAGATGGTGGCTGGTCTCGCCGAGTTCACGGAGGAAGTGCGTACCGCGAACTTCCCTGGCCCAGAGCACTCCTACACGATCGACGCCGACGAGCTCGCGCGTTTCCGGCGGCAGCTGGGGCGCGAAGTGGCACCCCCGACCGAGCAGACGTCCACCTCGTCCACGCCGTGACGCGACGCCTCACCGGCGTCTTCGTCCCCAGCGGGAGGGTCTACTTCGAGCTGTTCGAGAAGGCGGCACTCAACGTGCTCCGCACCGCCGAGCTGCTCGAGACGATGCTCGCCAACTTCCCGGACAGCAAGGAGTTGGTGGCGGAAATCACGGCCTGCGAGCACGAAGGCGACCGCATCACCCACGACATCATCAGCCGCCTCAACCAGACCTTTGTCTCCCCCATCGATCGCGAGGACATCCTCGCGCTCACCTCGGCCCTCGACGACATGGTCGACTACACCGAGGAGGTCGCGGACTATCTCGTCCTCTATCGGATCGAGGCTCCGATGGAGCAGGCGATCGAGTTGGCGCAGGTGCTGCACGCCGCGGCGCGCCAGATCGCCGAGGCGATCCCGCATCTGCGGGAGTTCCGTGACATGTCGCGCTTCACGGTCGAGATCAATCGCCTCGAGAACGAGGGCGACCGCATCACCCGAGGCGCGATGGCGTCGCTGTTCGACACCGGTATCGACCCGATGGTGGTGATTCGCTGGAAGGACCTGTTCGAGCGGCTCGAGGCGGCGATCGACGCCTCGGAGCATGTCGCATACATCCTCGAAGGCATCGTCATCAAGAACTCTTAGCGCGAGCCGCTAGTACTCGATACGTCTCAAAACTCGCGCGGGTGCCCCGGCGGCCACCGAGAACGGCGGAATGTCCTCCGTCACCACTGAGTTGGCGCCGATCACGCAGCGCTCGCCGATGTTGACTCCGCCCGTGATGACGACGTGCGCGCCACACCACACGTTGTCGCCGATCCGGGCCGGGCCCTTGGGGGTGAAGCCCTGCCAAGGGACAGGCTTGTCGGGGTCATCGAAGCGGTGGTCTGCGTCCGTGACGAAGCAGCCGTTGGCGAACATGCAGTGCCGCCCGATCTCCACGAGCTCTGCCGCCGCCACCATCACACCGAGGTTGAGAAAGCTGCCGGATCCGATCACGATCCTCGCCGGGGACGGCGCGGTCAGCCAAACATCGGGCTCGAACAGCACGTGCGATCCGACCTCCAGACGCCCCTCGTGCAGTGCCTCGAGCACGTTCCCGTGCAGCGGCCAGCGCGCGAACGCCTCGCGCCGCATCAGCTCCCAGTGGATTCGCGCCCGGTTCCAAGGCAGCGAGTTGCGCTCGTAAAAGCGCCATTTTTGGAGCCAGAGGAGCAAGCTGACGCGCGGGGTGTGTTGGATATCACCCGGAATAGTTGTGGGTTTTATCCGACGCGGCACGCGGGGGCGGCGACGCGGCACGCGGGGGCGGCGGCACGCGGG
>JAVKSP010000061.1:0-18817 GCA_039583645.1 Solirubrobacteraceae bacterium | reverse complement strand
CGTCGACGGTGCGCCTCAGCCCGTCGAACAGCAGCGCGGTCGCCTCTGGGTCGGGCTGCACGCCGTTGGTGCGCTCCCCCAGGTAGCCGGCGCGCAGGAGCGTCAGCCCCCGGCGGGCGCGCTCAGCGGGCGGCAGGTCGAACGGCAGGCCGATGCGCAGCTCGCTGGGATCGATGCCCGCGGCGCGCAGCCGCCCCTCGATCGCCTCCGCGCCGTGGGTGTAGAGCTGCTCGAGCGTGAAGCCGAAGGCGGTCACGTAGCGCTCGTCCCAGTTGGGCGGCACGAACACGGCGGTGGTGAAGGGAAGGATCTCGCGCAGCAGCTCGCCGATCGCGGCCACGCACTCGCGGTCCTCGCGCACCAGCTCGGAGAGCACCTTGACGCCGAAGGCGATGTGGCGCTGCTCGTCGCGGGCCACGTTGCGGATGCCCTCGCGCAGGCCCGGCAACAGGTCGCGCTGGATGAGCGACTCCTCGATGAAGTGCTGCCCGGCCTGGGCGAGCGTCGCCTCGATCACGATGTGGTAGAGCGCGATCGCCTGCGCCAGCTTCGGCCTGGAGTGGTCCCGGCGCAGCTCGGCGGCCATGCGGTCAAGGCGCGCGAACACGTGGCGAAAGCCCCAGGTGAGCTCGCCGTGGGTGGCCGCGAGCGAGGAGGCGGTGTCGCTGCCGGCGCCCGCGACCTCGCTCATGAAGCGCCCGAACAGGACCGCGTGGCGGGCCTCGTCCGCCTGCTGGGTGGCGAGGAAGTACTTCTGCTCCTCCTTGGGCGCAGCGTCTATGTAGGGCGAGAGGTTGTCGCTGACCGAATCCTCCCCGTGAAAGAACATCGCGTAGGTCCACAGCGCCGAGCGGCGCTCGAGCTCGTCGAGCTCGTGGCGCCACTGCTCGCGGTCGCGCGTGAAGTCGATTTGCGATGCCGACCAGTTGCCCTGCTCCCAGCGGGCGTACAGGTCCTGGTAGGAGATCTTGTCGACGGCGAGGCTGGAGGGCATGGCTCCATTAGAGTGTTTCACGGTGGCCTCGGAGATCGAGCTCGAGCTGACGGTCAACGGCGTGCCCCGCTCGCTCGAGGTCGATGTGCGGACCACGCTGCTCGACCTGCTGCGCGAGCATCTTGACCTGATCGGCGCCAAGAAGGGCTGCGACCACGGGCAGTGCGGCGCCTGCACGGTGCTGGTCAACGGGCACCGCGCGAACGCCTGCCTGCTGCTGGCGGTCTCGCTGGGCGGGGCTGATGTGACGACGATCGAGGGGCTGGCCTCCGACGGCGAGCTGCATCAGCTGCAGCGCGCCTTCATCGAGCACGACGCCTTCCAGTGCGGTTACTGCACGCCCGGTCAGATCTGCTCGGCGGCGGGAATGCTGTCCGAGGCTTCCGAGGAGGGGGTGGCGCTGGATGCCGCCGAGATCCGCGAGCGCATGAGCGGGAACCTCTGCCGCTGCGGGGCCTACGTGAACATCGTGGCGGCTATCGCGGAGGTGGCTGAGCGGTGAGGTCATTCGACTACGCGCGGGCGGCTTCGGTTGACGAGGCCATCCGCGCCGGCGCCGATGGAGCGGTCTACCTCGGCGGCGGGACCAACCTGGTCGACCTGATGAAGCTGGGCGTGGTCGAGCCCGGCGCGCTGGTCGACGTCTCCCGGCTGCCGCTGGACATGATCGAGGAGCTTCCGACAGGCGGGCTGCGGATCGGCGCGACCGTGCGCAACAGCGACCTTGCGTTGAACGGTCTTGTGCGCGAGCGCTACCCGGTGCTCTCGCAGGCGCTGCTGGCGGGCGCCTCGGGGCAGATCCGCAATGTCGCCACGGTCGCCGGCAACCTGCTCCAGCGCACCCGCTGCCCGTACTTTCAGGACGTCTCGAAGCCGTGCAACAAGCGCCGGCCAGGCTCGGGTTGCCCCGCGATCAAGGGCGCGCACCAGGGCCTGGCGATCTTCGGCCACTCCGACGCCTGCGTCGCCACGCACCCTTCGGACATGGCGGTCGCGCTGGCGGCGCTGGACGCGCGCGTCGAGACGGCGTCACGCACGGTGGCGCTGAACGATTTCTACGTGCTGCCCGAGGAGCGGCCCGAGCTCGAGACGGTGCTCGAGCCCGGGGAGCTCGTGGTCGCGGTCTCGCTGGAGGCGCCGCTCGAGGGGGCGCGCTCGGCGTATCGCAAGGTCCGCGAACGGGCGTCGTTCTCGTTCGCGCTGGTGTCGGTGGCGGTGGTGGCCACGGTGGTCGACGGAACCGTTCGCTCGGCGCGGATCGCGTTCGGCGGCGTGGCGCCGCGTCCGTGGCGCGCGTTGAAGGCAGAGGAGGCCCTGAGCGGGCGGGAGGCGTCGGCCGAGAGCTTTGAGGCCGCGGCCGCGGCCGAGCTCGAACAAGCGCGGCCGTTGCGCGACAACGGCTTCAAGGTCGAGCTGGTGCGGCGGCTCCTGGTGTGGACGCTCACGGAGGTGTGCAAGTGACCGTCCTGACGCGCGCGCTCGGCGCGCCGATGACCCGCGTGGAGGGCGGGCTCAAGGTCTCAGGCGAGGCGCGCTATGCCTACGAGCATCGCGCGCAGCGGCTGGTGTACGGCTGGATCGTGCAGTCCACGGTGGCTCGCGGCCGGATCGCATCGCTCGAGCTCGAGGACGCGCTGGCCGTGCCCGGCGCCGTGGCGGTCGTCTCTCACGCCAACGCCCCCGCCCTGCAACCCTCCGACAGGGCCGAGCTGGCGGTGCTGCAATCGAACGCGGTCGCCTATCGCGGTCAGATCGTCGCCTGCGCGCTGGGGGAGACGCTGGAGGCGGCGCGCGAGGTGGCCGCGCGGGTCGCGATCGCCTACGAGCCCGAGCGCCACGACGTTGTGCTCTACGCGGAGCACCCGCGGCTGTTCGAGCCCGAGACCGTCAATCCGCGCTACCCCGCGCGCACCGACCAGGGCGACGCCGACGCGGGCCTGGCGACCGCGAACGTGGCGATCGACTGCACCTACACGACGCCGGCCTTCCACAACAACCCGATGGAGCCACACTCGTCCATGGCGCTGTGGGAGGACGGCTCGCTGCTCATCTACGACTCCTCTCAGGGGGCTCCCTACGCGCGCGACCAGCTCGCGGAGCTGTTCGGCCTCGAGCCCGAGCAGGTGCGCGTGATCTCCGAGCACGTGGGTGGCGGCTTTGGCTCGAAGGGGACCCCGCGACCGCAGGTAGTCATCGCCGCGCTGTGCGCGAAGGTGGTGGGGCGGCCTGTCAAGCTCGCCGTCACGCGCCAGCAGATGTTTGCGTTCACCGGCTACCGCACGCCCACGATCCAGCGCATGCGGCTCGGCGCGCGCCGCGACGGCACGCTGACCGCGCTGGTCCACGACGCGATCCTGCAGACGTCGACGCTCGAGCAGTTCGCGGAGCAGGCGGCGATCTGCTCGCGGATGATGTACGCGGCCGAGAACCGGCGCACCACGCATCGCCTGGCCGCGCTCGACGTGCCGACGCCGTCCTGGATGCGGGCGCCAGGAGAGTGCCCGGGGATGTACGCGCTCGAGTGCGCCATGGACGAGCTCGCCATCAGCTGCGGGATCGACCCGATCGAGCTGCGGGTTTTGAACGAGCCTCCGCTCGATCCCTCCAATGGCCATCCCTGGAGCTCGCGCAACCTGGTCGTGTGCCTGCGCGAGGGCGCGGAGCGCTTCGGCTGGCAGGAGCGCGACCCCACGCCCGGCGTCAGGCGCGAAGGGCGCTGGCTCGTGGGCACCGGCGTGGCCGCCTCGACCTACCCGGCCTTCAGGCAGAAGTCGCAGGCGCGGGTGCGCGCCGAGGCCGACGGTGGATTCACCGTCATGATCGGCGCAGCCGACATCGGCACGGGGGCGCGCACGGTGATCGCGCAGATCGCGGCCGACGCGCTCGAGGTGTCGCCGTCCGCGGTGCGGGTGGAGATCGGTGACAGCGCTCTGCCGCCGGCGTGGCTGGCCGGTGGGTCGGGCGGGACCGCCTCATGGGGGTCTGCGGTGGTGCCCGCGTGCCGGCTTTTGCGAGAGCGGCTTGGGGCCGGCGAGGAAGCTCCGCTTGAGGTCTCCGTGGATACGGAGCAGGAGCTCGAGCAGGATCGACGTGACGTCTCCCGTCACGCCTTCGGCGCCCAGTTCGCGGAGGCGCGCGTGGACGTCGACACGGGCGAGGTGCGGGTGCCGCGCCTATTGGGCGTGTTTGCGGCGGGGCGGATTCTGAATCCGCTGACGGCGCGCTCGCAGTTCATCGGCGGCATGACCATGGGGCTGTCGATGGCCCTACACGAGCAGAGTGTGATCGACCGCGAGTTCGGCGACTACCTCAACCACGACTTCGCCCAGTACCACATCGCCTCGTGCGCGGACGCGCTCGACATCGACGCGGTGTGGGTCGAGGAGCAAGATCCCTACCTCAACCCCATGGGGTCCAAGGGGATCGGCGAGATCGGGATCGTGGGCACGGCGGCGGCGATCGCCAACGCGGTGCATCACGCCACGGGCGTACGGGTGCGGGATTTGCCGATCGGGCCGGCGAGGCTGGTGAGGGGGCTGCCTTAGACGGCAGTTATGCGGTGGGCAGATTTTGAAGCCGAGCAGCCGCGGCTAGCCGAGCTTGGCCGCAAGAAGCTGGCGCAGCCGGGCGTCGTTCTCGTGGGGACGATCCGCCGCGACGGCGCCCCTCGCGTGAGCCCTGTCGAGCCGCTGCTATGGCGAGGAGATCTGTGGCTCTCAATGGGCTGGGAGACGCGTAAGGCCTCCGATCTTCGGCGCGACCCGCGGGTCCTGGTGCATAGCATCGTCACCAGCCCGAACGGCCAGGAGGGGGAGTACAAGCTGAGAGGTCGTGCGCTGCTCGTGGAGGATCGGGCGGTACAAGGAGAGTTCGCACGAGAGGTCTCGGAGCGGCTGGGGTGGACGCCGGAAGTCGGCAAATTCCATCTGTTTCGGGTCGACGTCGAAGACGTCACCTTCATCCACTGGGACGACGCGACGAACGACCAGTTCATTGCCCGTTGGCCAGACGGCGTGGAGTTCGTCAGGCGAGGCACATCTGCGACCAGCCAGGGTCCGCCGCAGCCAATCTCCGACCTCCTGTCGTAGCGGCCCCGCCTTGCCCGCGGGCGAGAGTCACTCCCCGAGCTTGGGCGAGCGCCACGGCTGCTTGAGGCGCTTTTGCAGCTCCGCTGCGAGGTCGTCGATCGCGACGCGGATTTGCGTGAGGGTGTCGCGGTCGCGGAGCGTGACCGTACGGTCCGCGAGGCTCTGGTGGTCGATCGTCACCGCCCAGGGCGTGCCGATCTCGTCCTGGCGCCGGTAGCGGCGGCCGATCGCGCCGCCCTCGTCATACTCGGCCTGGACCAGCTCGCGCAGGCGCTGGTAGACCTCTCTGGCGAGCTCGGGCTGGCCGTCCTTGCGGACCAGCGGCAGCACGGCCACCTTGACAGGTGCGAGCAGGGGATGGAGCCGCAGCACGGTGCGTTGCTCGCCCTCGATCTCGTCCTCGTCGTAGGCGTCCGCGAGGAAGGCCAGCATGGCCCGGTCGACGCCCACCGCGGGCTCGATCACGTAGGGCACGTAGCGCTCGCCGCTGACGCTGTCCACGTATTCCAGCTTCTGGCCCGAGTGCTCCGCGTGCTGGGTGAGATCGAAATCGCCGCGGTTGGCGATTCCCTCGAGCTCCGTCCACCCGAACGGGTGCAGGTACTCGAGGTCGCTGGTGGCGCTCGAGTAATGGGACAGCTCCTCCTGCTGGTGGGCGCGCAGGCGCAGGTGGTCAGGGCGGATGCCGAGGTTCAAAAACCAGTTCATGCGCTGCTCGAGCCAGTGCTCGAACCAGCGATCGGCCTCGGCGGGCGGCACGAAGAACTCCATCTCCATCTGTTCGAACTCCCGTGTCCGGAAGATGAAGTTGCCGGTGGTGATCTCGTTGCGGAAGCTCTTGCCGATCTGGGCGATGCCGAACGGCGGCTTCTTGCGGCCGAACTGGAGGTAGTGCTTGAAGTTGAGAAAGATGCCCTGCGCCGTCTCGGGCCGCAGGTAGACGGTCGAGCCCTCCTCCTTGACGGGTCCGATCGTCGTCTCGAACATGAGGTTGAAGTCCCGGGCGTCGGTCAGGTCGCAGTCGGGCGTCTCTCCGGGATGCTTCGAGGGCTTGCGGCCGCACTGCGCTTCATCGAGCTTGTCGGCGCGGAAGCGCAGCTTGCACGTGCGGCAGTCGACCAGCGGGTCAGTGAAGCCCTGCAGGTGGCCGCTCGCCTCCCAGGTGCGCGGGTGCTGGATGATCGCCGAGTCGAGCGCCAGGATGTCGTCGCGCTCCTGGAGCATCGATCGCCACCACTGCGCCTTGACGTTGTTCTTGAGCAGCACGCCGTAGTGGCCGTAGTCGTAGCTCGCGCCCAGCCCGCCGTAGATCTCGCTGCTCGGGAACGCGAAGCCGCGGCGCTTGCACAGCGAGACGAGCTTGTCCATCGTGACGGAGTCGGAGGGGGTCACGCGTCGGCATGCTAACCGCGGGCCTGCGGGCGACGGCGCCCACCCCCAACCGACACCGTCCGCTTGGCACTCTACCGTTGAGAGTGCCAAGGGTCTCCTATACTTCGTGAAGGAATGCCGATCTACGAGTACCGCTGCGAGCAGGGCCACACCTTCGAGGTGATGCAGCGCATCACCGACGATCCTGTCTCGTCGTGCCAGACCTGCGAGGCGCCCGTGGTGCGGGTCTTTCACCCCGTCGCGGTCCATTTCAAGGGGTCGGGCTTCTACAACACCGACTACGGCACCAGAAAGCGTCAGCGGGAGAGCAAGGAGGGCGCCGACGGAGCGTCGCCGGAGTCCTCGGACAAGAAGACCTCGGACAAGAAGTCCGACTCGAGCGACAAGTCCGGGAGCGCCTCGGGGAGCGCCTCCGGGAGCGCCAAGAAGCCCGACAAGTCGCAGTCCAGGGCCGCGGCTTAGCCGTCGGCGCGCCCAGCTTTATCCGGGTGGCTTCGGCGGCTTCCCCCCGCCCGGGAACCCGCACGCGGCCGCCGCCTGTTTGAACGCGGGCGAGTCGATCAGGCTCTGCGGCACGGATATAAATGCTCCGGGGCTGCCGAAGGCGATACCGCCGCCGGTCGGCGGCGTCGACGGGGGTCCGCTGGTGGGGTCGGGGAATGCCGACACACCGTGGCTGCGCATGCACTCGGCGAGCTTCAGCAGCTGTTGCTTGCGCGCCTCGGAGGGCTGTCCGCGCCCGGGGCCGCCCCCCGGCAGGAGCTTGAAGCACGTCTTCTGGGCGGCTTGGAAGGCGGGGGTCTGGGGATTGACGCCGTTCGGGATCTGGATGCCGCCGCCGCCACCGGACGGGTCGGAAAAGTTCGGCACGCCGTTGGAGCGCATGCATTTGGCGAACCGGAGCGCGAGGTCGGCGCGGTTCGACTTGGGACTCGAGGATCCGCAGGCGGCCAGCGCAGCGCTGCAGGCTACGGCGGTGAGCGCCATGACCAGGGTGTGTGCCCTAACACGCATGTCCGCCGCCTGGTGTACCTGGCGGCGGATAACACGGACGTAACGTCGTTACGCCGTCGTTACACGCTCAGCCGTCCATCAACTGGTGCACCGCCGCGTGTACAGCCTGCGGCGTCACCGTGAGCGAGTCGCCGTAGTTCGGCAGATACTCGGCGCCGGTCGGCTTGAGCACCTTGACTGGCGCATTGCCGCCGATCTCGGCGGCCGCGAAGAGGCTGAGCAGGGTGGGACCGCTCATGTCGCTCTCGAGCACCTGCGGCGCGTCCCACGAAGCCCAGGGCAGCCGGAAGAAGGTGCCGACCGACACCAGCTTGCTCTTGATCGCGTTGAGGATCTCCTGCTGGTGCTGGACCCGGGTGAGATCGGAGTCCGCAGGGTTGCACGGGTTCTCGCGCACGCGCGAGTAGAGCAGCGCCTGCAGCCCATTCAGGTGATGCACCCCACGCGAGAAATCGAGCGTGAAGCCGCCGTTTTTCTTCCCGCCCGAGATGTTCGCGCACATATGCTCGGTCTGGACGTCGATGCCGCCGATCGCGTCGATAAACGGCGGGAAACGCGCCAGGTTGACGACGATCACGTGGTTGATCTTGATCCCGGTGAACTGCTCGACGGTCTTGATCGCCAGCGCCGGACCGCCGATCGCGAAGCCGGCGTTGATCTTGCCGACGCCGTGGCCGGGGATGTTGGCCACCGTGTCCCGCGGGATCGAGAGCCGGCGCGAGACGCCGCCGCCGACGCGCCACAGCATGATCGTGTCCGAGTGGCTGCCGGCCACGTTGTAGTTCGATCCGGGCTCCTTTGATCCCGGGCCGGTACGGGGCCGCTGGTCGGTGCCGAGGATCAGGATCGTGTCGGCGGAGGTCACCATGTTGCCGCCAGGGGTCAGCGCATTGGCCGCCGAAGCGGGCAGGGAAACCTGCTTGGAGGAGGCGCTGATCATGAACAGCGCCAGCGACAGCAACAGCCAGCACACCACCGCGATCGCGAGCCACTTGAGCACGCGTAGTGGCGTGATCCGCTTGCGCGGACGCCGCCAGGGCCACAGCCTGCGGCGCGGTCGCTGTTCGCCCGGGAGCGCGAGCTCCTCCTGGCCTCCGAGCAGCGTCCGCAGCCCGCGGGGACGGGCGCGATACGTGCGGTAGTTGCCGTCTCGGGGAGCGCGGTCTCTCGGGGCCGGACCCTCGCCTGGCCGCGGCGGTGTCTGCGCACCGGAGCGTCCCCCCGCGCGGTAGACCCGGTAGGGGGGATCGTCGACCGGTGCCCGGCGGTCACGTTCGTCGGGCATCGCGCTCTGAATATAGTGACTGCATATGCCGGCCCGACGAACGATCGGCGTCGACATCGGCGGAACGAAGCTGCTCGCGGGCGTGGTTGGTGGCGGGCTCGAGGTGCATCAGCGCACCCAGCGCACGGTGGCCGGTCTCGATCAGCCGGCGCTGCTGGATGTCGTGGTCGAGGCTATCGGACAGCTCCGCTCCTCAGCGGGCGCCGACGCGGCCGCAGTGGGGTTCGGGATTCCCTCCCTGATCGATCGGCGCTCGGGCCGTGCCGTGATCGCGGTCAACCTCGCACTCGCCGACATTCCATTTGCGGCGGTGATGGCCGAGCGCCTCGGCATGCCGGTGTTCGTCGACAATGACGCCAATCTCGCCGCGCTCGCTGAGCACCGGGCCGGCTCGGCCAAAGGCGCCAGCGAGGCGGTGGTGCTCACCATCGGGACCGGCATCGGCGGCGGACTGATACTGCGGGGCGAGCTGTACCGGGGAGCGATCGGGGTCGGCGCGGAGCTCGGACACATGGTGATCGACAAGGACGGGCCCCGCTGCCAGGGCAACTGCCCCAACCGCGGCTGTCTGGAGGCGCTGGCCTCGGGTATCGCGCTCGCGCGCGAGGCGAGGCGGCTCGCTCACGAGCGGCCCGGTTCGGGGCTCGCCAGGGCACATGCCGCCGGCCGTGAGCTGGGCGGACCGCTCGTCACCGAGCTCGCGCACGACGGCGACGAGGCGGCGATCGAGGTGCTGTCGCTGATCGGCTCGCGCCTTGGAGTGGGGATCGCGAACTACGTGAACATCTTCAACCCGGAGGTTGTGGTGGTCGGCGGGGGCGTGATCGCGGCGGGCGAGCTGCTGCTCGCACCGGCCCGCGCCGAGGTCGCGGCGCGGGCGCTGCCGCCGGGACGCGACAACGTGCGCATCGTGGCCGCCGCATTCGGGGTCGAGGCGGGGATGATCGGCGCGGCGACGCTGGCGCTCGATGGGATTGGGGCTCTCGAGTGAATGGCCGCCTCATCGTCTGTCCCACGCCTATCGGCAACCTGGAGGACGTGACCCTGCGCGTGCTCGCGGCGCTGCGCGAGGCCGATGTGGTCGCGTGTGAGGACACCCGCCGCACGCGCCGGCTGCTCGACCGCTACGGGGTCAGGGCCAGGCTGCTCTCCTACCACGAGCACAACGAGCGCGAGCGCCTCGGCGAGCTCGTGTCGCTGATGCGCGAGGGCGCGGTCGTGGCGCTGGTCTCCGACGCGGGCATGCCGCTGGTCTCCGACCCCGGGCTGTTGCTGGTGCAGGCGTGTGTAGCGGCCGGCCTGGAGGTCGAGGTCCTGCCCGGCCCCTCCGCGGCGCTGGCGGCGCTCGTGGCGAGCGCGCTGCCGTCGGACCGGTGGCGGTTCGAAGGCTTCCTGCCGCGCAAGCGATCCGCTCTGCTCGAGGTCTTCCAGGCGGAGCAGACCGTGGTCGCGTTCGAGTCGCCGCGCCGGCTGGCGACCTCGCTCGCCGTCCTGGCCGAGGTGGATCCGGACCGGCCAGTGGCGGTCTGTCGCGAACTGACGAAGCTCCACGAGGAGGTGGTCCGCGGGGGCGCTGCCGAGCTCGCGGCCCGCTACGCCGAGGCGCCGCCACGGGGCGAGGTGGCGCTCGTGATCGGGTCCGCCCCCGCTGCTCGCGGGGATCTGGATGCCGCCCTGGACGCCGTGCGCGAGCTCATCGCCGCCGGGGCGCGACCGCGGCCGGCCGCGCGCGTGGTGGCCAAGCTCACCGGCGCGAGCGCCAACGCGATCTACCGCGCGTTGAAGTCGTGATCAGGCTCGAGTGGGGCTTCGAACGCGGCTAGTGCTTAACTGGCCTCACGTCCATCCCGGCGGGCGGCGGGCGGCTGTTCTGAGATCGACGGTTGGAGAGTGAGAGGGGAATTCGGATGAGACGCGCTGCAGCTGTCATTGCGCTGGCGCTCGCGCTGGTCGGCGGCGCTGAGATTGCGCGCTCCGCCGCAGCGCAGACGTCCCGTGCGGCACCGAGCGCCGAAATGGCCATGATGCGCGCCGCGGCACACGAGTTCGGCGTGCCCGTCCGTCTGCTGCTGGCGATCTCGTATGTCGAAACCCGCTGGCAGCGCACCGGCGCTGGGCCCAGCATCGACGGGGGCTACGGGGTGATGAACCTGACGGCCCAGACCATTCCGGCGCAGGAGGGCCGCGGCGATGCGGCCGGCACCACCGCAAGCGCCAATACCCGCTCCACGCTGAACGACGCTGCGCGGCTGCTACGCCTCTCCCCAGCGACGCTTCAAAGCAGCGAGCGGCAGAACATCCGCGGGGCGGCCGCCGTGCTCGCTGAATATGCGCGCCGACTCGACGGTGGCGCGCTGCCCCGCTCGCTTGGCAGCTGGTACGGCGCGGCGGCTGAGTACAGCGGCGCCGCCACCACGCGGACCGCCAGGCTGTTCGGCGACGAGGTCTTCGCGACGCTCAAGCGGGGAGCTGCGCTAACAACCTCGAGCGGTGAGGCGATGGACCTGGCGCCCACGCCCGGCCTGCACCCGGACCGTGCAGCGCTCGGGCGGCTGAGGCTCGAGGCGGCCCCGGCCGCCGCGGGCTCGAGGCGGGTGGACTGCCCGCACACGGTGAAGTGCACCTTCGTACCCGCGGGGTACGCGAAAGACGGCAAGAACCCATCGAATTACGGCAACTACGCCACCGCCAAGCGGCCCAACAAGATGCGGACCCCCTCGGGTCAGACGGCCAGCATGGACATCCGCTACATCATCATCCACGACACCGAGGGCTCCTACAGCGGCACGATCAGCATCTTCCAGAACCCGAAGTCGTACGTGAGCGCCAACTACGTGGTGCGCTCGTCGGACGGCGCTGTCACCGAGATGGTCCGGCCGCGCAACGTGTCGTGGGGCGCGGCCAACTGGTACGTGAACATGCACGCGATCAACATCGAGAACGAGGGCTTCGCCGCCCAGGGATCGAGCTGGTATACGCAGGCGGAATACCGCTCGGACGCCGCGCTGGTGCGCTACCTGTCCCGCAAGTACGACATCCCGCTGGACCGCCAGCACATCCTCGGCCACGAAGACGTACCCGGCGAGACGAGCTCAGGGACGGCCGCCCAGCACTGGGATCCGGGCCCCTTCTGGAACTGGGATCACTTCATGGCGCGGGTGCACAGGATCAGCGACAAGGCCGAGCAGAAGCGGGGCGGCTCCACCACTCAGGGCGATCACCATCTGGTCACGATCGACACCACCTTCGCGCTCAACAAGCCCAAGATCACCGACTGCGCCAGCGGCTGTGTCACGCTGCCCAGGCAGCCCGCCAACTTCGTCTACCTGCGCAGCGGCCCCGGCAGCAGCCATCCCTTCATCAGCGATCCGATCCTCGGTGCCGGCACCACCGTCGACAGCGACTGGGGCGACAAGGCAACAATCGGCGAGACGTTCGTGTTCGCCGGCCAGCACGGCAACTGGACCGCGATCTGGTTCGGCGGCCAGAAAGCGTGGTTCCACAACCCGGCCGGCAGCCGCCAGAGCGCGAGGTACCTCGGCGGCGAGGTGATCGCGCCGAAGGCGGGGCTGAAGAAGATCCCGGTCTACGGGGTGGCCTACCCCGAGGCGTCGGCCTATCCGCCGGCGGTGCCTGTGCTGAAGGTCTTCAAGCTGGCCTACAAGATTCGCGCCGGGCAGTCCTACCCGACGGTGGGAGCGGTGCCGACCGACTACTACTACGCGCCCACGATCAACTCGAGCCGGCCCGATGACCACACGGTCATCATCGGCAAGCGGGTCTACTACCAGATCTCCTTCAACCACCGCAGGTTCTTCGTCCGGGCCAGCGACGTCACGGTCAGCACCCTGTCCTAGGTTTCGCCCAGCCGCCTCCGCTGCAGCGTGCATAACGCCACGCGCCGGAGCGCCGAACGCGATCGATGTGCTTAAGTCCTGCTCCGCGGGACATTCGCCACAAGCTTCGTTGGAGGCGGGAACGTTGTGGCGTTATGCATGCCTCGCGAACGGCCGCATGGTCTGGCGGCGAGTCTGGCGGCCGGGGACACACAGTCGGGGCCGCACGGTCGGGCCACGACGCCGCACAGTCTTGCGGCCGGCCCACATCGCTCCGGCGGCCGCCGGATAGCCTTGAACGCCAGCCCCGACCGAGCGCCGGTCGCGCTCCCGAGCCCCGATGTCCTTTTACATCACCACCGCGATCGACTACGTCAACGCCCAGCCCCACATGGGCCACGCGTACGAGAAGATCACGACCGACGTGATCGCCCGTCACATGCGCCAGCGCGGCGAGGACGTCTTCTTCCTCACGGGCACCGACGAGCACGGCGAGCCGGTCGCCGACGCCGCCGCCGCGCAAAACGTCGAGCCCCAGCAGCTCGCCGACCGCAACGCGGAGCGCTTCAAGGCACTGCTGCCGCTGCTTCAGATCTCCAACGACTTCTTCATCCGCACCACCGACCCCCAGCACGAGCGCCGCGTGCAGGAGATCCTCCAGGCCGTCCACGACGCCGGTCACACGTACAAGGACATGTATGAGGGCTGGTACTGCCCGCGCTGCGCGGACTTCAAGGTCGAGAACGAGATCCTGGAAGGCAACCTCTGCCCGATCCACGAGATACCGCTCGAGCGCCACCAGGAGGAGAACTGGTTCTTCCGTCTGTCCTCGTTCCACGAGCCGCTCCAAACCCTCTACCGGGAGCGGCCCGACTTCGTGCTGCCGCGGGTGCGCTACAACGAGGCGCGCTCGTTCATCGAGCAGGGGCTCACCGACGTGTCGCTGAGCCGCGCCCACCTGCGCTGGGGGATACCGGTCACCTGGGACCCCGCGCAGGTTTTCTACGTCTGGTTCGACGCGCTGCTCAACTACGTGACCGCGCTCTCGTACGCGCGCGACGGCCAGGACCTCACGTCGCGCTACTGGCCCGCGACCGTGCATATGATCGGCAAGGACATCCTCAAGTTCCACGCCGTGTTCTGGCCCGCGTTGCTGATGGCAGCGGGACTCGAGGTGCCGCGCCACGTTCTGATCCACGGCTTTTTGCTGATGGACGACAAGAAGATGTCCAAGTCACTCGGCAACGTGCTCGACCCCTTCGAGGTGCTCGAGACCTACGGCTCGGACGCGCTGCGCTACTACTGCGTGCGCGAGGTCTCCTTCGGCCAGGACGGCAACGCCTCGGCGAAGGGTTTCGAGGACCGCTACGAGGCCGAGCTCGCCAACGAGTACGGCAACCTCGCGAGCCGCACGCTGGCGATGATCACGCGCTACCGAGAGGGGAGCATTCCCCCGGCCGCATACGACCCCGGCCTAAAGGCCGACTTCGAGGATCTCGCCGCTCAGGTCAAAGCGCTGATCGACAGGTTTGATCTGACCCAGGCGCTCGAGTTGATCTGGCAGCGGGTGCGGCGGCTCAACCGCTACGTCGAGGAGCGCGCACCATGGCGGCTCGCGCGGGATCCGGCAAACGCCGAGCAGCTCGATCAGACCCTCGCCTCGCTGGCCGAGGGGCTGCGGGTGGTGAGCGTCTTGCTGCACCCCTATATGCCCGCGAGCACCGCGCGCCTGCTCGAGGCGCTGGGCGCGCCGGACACCTCGATCGGCGCCGCTGGATTTGGCGAGCGCGCGGCGGGCGCGCGCATCCAAGCGCTCGAGCCACTGTTCCCGAAGCGGACGTGATCGACAGCCACACCCACCTCGACCTCTGCGGCGTCCCGCCCGCCGAGCTGGTCGACGCTGCCCTGGCCGCAGGAGTGACGCGCATGCTCACCGTCGGGATCACCGCGGACGCCTCGCGCGCGGCGCTTGATATCGCAGATGAGTTCGAGTCCGTGCATGTCGCCGTTGGCTGTCACCCCAACGAATCGACCGGCTTCGACGAACGCCTGCTGGGCGACCTGCGCGCGCTGGCCAAGCACCGCAAGTGCGTCGCGATCGGCGAGACCGGCCTCGACTACTACCGCGACCGTGCCCCGCGCAAGGACCAGCAAAAAGCTTTCGAGGCGCAGATCGCGCTCGCGCGCGAGCTCGGCAAGCCGGTCGTGATCCACACCCGCGAGGCCGAGGACGACACCCTGGCCATGCTGGAGGAGTTCGCGGCCGGCGTCCCCGTGGTACTGCACTGTTTCTCGATGAGCTCGCGGGTGGAGGAGTGCCTGGCGCACGAGGATTGGTGGATCTCATTCGCCGGCAACGTCACCTACCCGAAGGCGCAAGACCTCCGCGAAGCCGCTCAACGCGTGCCGCACGAGCGGCTGCTGGTCGAGACCGACGCCCCCTTCCTCGCGCCCCAGCCGCACCGCGGCAAGCCCAACCGGCCGGCCTACGTGGTCGACACGGCGCGGACCCTGGCGCAGGAGCGAGGCGTGTCATACCAGCGGCTCGAGGCCGCTCTCGAGCGCAACGCCAGCGGCCTGTTCGGATGGTGAGCCGCCCCACCGCCCGCGAGCGGCGCCTCGGCCAGAACTTCCTCGCCGACCCCAACATCCTCGACGTGATCGAGCGCCTTGCGGCGGTGAGCGCCGACGACGTGGTGCTCGAGATCGGCGCCGGCCCGGGTGTTCTCTCCACGCGACTGGCCTCCGCAGCGTGCCACCTGCATGCGGTCGAAGTCGATCGCTCGCTCGAACAGCGGCTCAAAGAGGCGCTGGCGGGTTACCACAACGTCACCGTCCACATCGCCGACGCGCTCGAGCTCGACCTCGCAGCGCTCGAGCCCCCGCCCGACCTCGTCGTGGCGAACCTCCCCTACGGGGTTGCGGCGACCGTGATCCTGCGCACTATCGAGGAGCTCCCGCGCGTGGGCCGCTGGCTAGTGATGGTGCAAAAGGAGGTGGGGGAGAGATTTGCCGCGTCGCCCGCAACGCCCTCCTACGGCACCCCCTCGGTGCTCGCGCAGCTGGCCACCACGGTGAAGGTCCTGCGACCGGTCTCGCGCAACGTGTTTCGCCCGGTCCCGAACGTGGACTCGGTACTGCTCGGACTCGAGCGCCACGGCGAAGCTCCGCCGCCCGCGCTGCGCGCGCTCGTAAGGGACGCGTTCCGGCACCGGCGCAAGGCGCTCGCCTCCTCGCTCGCCCTGGCACCCAGCGCGCCGGCCGGAATCCGTGCAAAAGCAAGAGATGCGCTCAAAGGGCTCGGCCACCCTGAAGACGAGCGGGCAGAGCGCCTTTCGCCCCCGGAGTTCCGCCGCCTCTTCGAGTTGCTGTCTCCCCGATGAGGCTCGTTATCAAAGCCCCCGGGAAGGTCAATCTCTGCCTGTTCCTGGGCCCTCGGCGCAAAGAGGACGGGCGCCACGAGCTGGTGACCGTGATCGAGTCGGTGTCGCTCGCGGATGAGCTGACGATCACCGAGAGCTCAGCGGACAGCGTGCGCTGCCTTGGCGTGCCCGAGCCGAACCTGATCTCGACCGCGCTGCAACAGCTGCGCGCGCGCGGGTGGCAGGGACCGCCGCTCGAGGTCGACGTGGACAAGCGCGTGCCGATCGCGGCCGGGATGGGCGGTGGCTCGGCGGACGCGGCGGCGATGCTGCGCGCCGCGCGGGTGCTCGCGCCGCTCCCCGAAGAGCTTGCGCAGCAGGTCGCCGCCGAGCTCGGCGCGGATGTGCCCAGCCAGCTCGAGCCGGGGCTGGTGCTCGCCACCGGAGCCGGCGAGCGCGTCCAACCGCTGCCGCCGCTCGCCGCCCACGCGCTGGTGATCGTCCCGCAACGCTTCCACCTCTCGACCGCCAAGGTCTACGCCGAGGCCGACCGCCTGCGGCTGCCGCACGCCGCGTCCGAGCTCGAGGTCCTGCGCCTGCCGCTGCTCGGTGCGCTGCGCCGAGGCGAGCTACCCTCCGACGAGCTGCTCGTCAACGACCTCGAGCCGGCGGCGGTGTCGCTTCGCTCCGAAGTCGGCGCGGCGCTGGAGGCGCTGCGGGCGGCCGGAGCGGAGCAGGCGCTGGTCTCGGGCTCGGGCCCGACGTCGTTCGGCCTCTACTGGGGCGAAGACTGCGCGGACAGGGCTGCGGCGGCCGCCGCGCAGCTACGCGTTCGCTTCCCCGGAGCCACCGCCGCGCTCCCCGTCGGCGCCGACGCTGGCCGCCCCCGCCAGCGCGCCTGAGGGCTCTGCATCCTGCCCGGCCTGCACCAGGCGCGCCCTGCGCTTGGCCGCATTGACCGCCTGGGTCAGCGTGGCGATGTCGTACACGCCGTAGTGGCGGCGCCCGTTGATGAAGAACGTCGGGGTGCCGGTGACGCCGCTCTCGTCGGCGCTGGCGACGTCCTCGCGCACCCGCCCCGCGTACGCGCGCGAGCGCAGCGCATCCTGGAAACGGCCGGTGTCGAGCCCGATCTGGCCCGCGTAGCGGACCAGGTCGCGCGGCGAGAGCGCGTCCTGGTTTGCCAGTAGCACGTCGTACATCTCCCAGAACTTGCCCTCCGCGGCCGCGGCTTCCGCCGCCTCGGACGCCAGCTGCGCGTCGGGGTGGACGTCGTTGAGCGGCAGGTGGCGCCACACATAGCGGACGTCGTCGCCCTTGGAGATCAGCAGCTCGCGGATGATCTGCTCGGCCTGCCCGCAGTAGGGGCACTCGAAGTCCCCGTACTCGACCAGCGTCACCGGCGCGTCGTCGGGGCCGCGGATGTGGTCGCGCTCGGGATCGATCTCATCCGCGATGTCGAGGATGGGGGCGGCGGTACGCCCGAGCTGGCGCGCCCGCACGCTCGTCGGCAGCCGCCTCATCGCGTTCATGAACAGCCAGCCCACGAACGGCGAGATCACCACTGTGGCCATCGCGCCCAGGCGCGCCTCGTCGAGTGCCTTGCCGCTGAAGGCGAGGCTCGCGATCAGCAGCGAGACGGTGAAGCCAACGCCCGCGCACGCGCCGCCGACCGCCACCACGGGCGGACTGACCAGGGGGCGGGGGCCGCGCAGCACCGGCCTGGTGGCGAGCCACGACCCGAGCCCGATCCCGATCGGCTTGCCCGCCACGTACCCGACCAGGATGCCCAGCGTGATCGGCGAGCCGACCGCATCGCCGAGCAAGCCCCCGGTTATATGCACGCCCGCATTGGCGAGCGCGAACAGCGGCACGATCACGTAGCTCGTCCACGGGTGCAGGTCGTACTGCAGGCGCTCATTGGGGGAGATCGCCGACAGCAGGCCGCGCTGGGCTGTGCGCGCTAGCTCCGGCGTGGGCTGCTCGCGGAAGGAGCGCGTCAGCGCGGTCGCCCGCTCGAGCTCCTCGCGCGCGGGCGTGTAGGCACTCGTGGCGAGCCCGATGGCGAGCCCCGAGATCACCGGGTCGATGCCCGACTCGTAGGTGGCAACCCACAACGCGATCGCGACGCCGATGAACACCGGCTGACGGCCGACCGGCGCGAAGCGCAGCGCGATCAGCAACAAGAACAGCCCCGCGGCGATTCCGAGCGCCACCAGCGACAGGTGATGGGTGTAGGCGATCGCGATCACCAGCAGCCCGCCGAGGTCGTCGACCACCGCCGCGCTCAGCAAGAACACGCGCAGTCGGGTGGCGGTGCGGGGCGTCAGCAGCGCCACCGAGGCCAGCGCAAAGGCGGTGTCGGTGGACATCGCGGCGCCCCATCCGTGGGCGCCATGGCCGCCGGCGTTGAAAGCCAGGTAGATGGCGATCGGGACGACCATGCCGCCGGCCGCCGCCACCACCGGGATCGCCAGGCGCCGGCGCTCGCGCAGTTCGCCCAGGGCGATCTCGCGCTTGGCCTCGAGCCCGACCACCAAAAAGAACAGCGTCATCAGCCCCTCGTTGACCCAGTGGCGCAGCGAGGTCGAGATCTCGCCGCCCGGAATCCCGATCGTGAGCTTGGTCGACCACACCGATTGGTAGGAGTGCGACCAGGGCGAGTTGGCCCAGACCAGGGCGATCACGGCCGCTCCCACCATCACGATCGCGCCGCCCGTCTCCGTGCCCAGGAACTCGCGCACCGGCGCGGCGAGGTTGCGGGCCCATGCGGTGCGGCCGGCGTCAGACCCGGCCTGCGCTTCGACGCTCACGGGCTCGATTATTGATGTTGCCCGGCGCACATG
>JAVKSP010000060.1:0-18872 GCA_039583645.1 Solirubrobacteraceae bacterium | reverse complement strand
GGCGCCATGAGCACTGCGGGGCGCAGCCGCCGAGGCGGCGCGCCGCGCATCCGCGCGCGGTCCGCGCGTGGTCGGCGGCTTGCGGCTCGACCGAGACGCAAGCCTGGCTGCCCGCGGGCGCGGGCTCACCGCAACTTGCCTACGACCGTCCGCTCGGCAGTTTGGAGCGCCTCGTCCACGCGCGTGTGCGGATTGTCGAGCGCGTAGACGTTCGGCGTCACCCCTGCGCCCCGGCGCACCCCGCCGCCGCCCAGGTTCTGGCCGTCTGGCGTGAAGAACTCGCCCACGGTGAAGTCGAGCGCTCCCCCGTTCGGCAGCGGCTCGATTTCCTGAAAGACACCCTTGCCGTAGGTGTGGGTTCCGACCACGGTGGCGCGGTGTTGTTGCTTGAGCGCCGCCGTGACGATCTCCGCTGCCGACGCGGTGCCATGATCGACCAGCACGACCATCGGTTGCGTCTTGGCGACCGCGTCGCCTTTAGCCAGGTAGACCTGGCGCGGCTGGCTGCGGCCATCGGTGGAGACGATCGTGCCGTCGGAGATGAAGATGCTGGCCACGTTGACCGCCTCGGTCAGCAGACCACCGCCGTTTTCGCGCAGGTCGAGGATCAGGGCGCGGGCGCCCTGGTGCAATACCTGCTGAACCTGAGCGCGCAGCTCGTTGCCGGACCCCTCCGTGAAGCTCGTGAGCTGCACGTAGCCGATCTTCCTGCCGTGGTAGTTGATGATGTGTCCCGACGCGACCGGGATCACGATGTTCTGGCGGATGACGGTGAGCGTGCGGTGGTGCGCACCGCTGACGACGGTGAGCGTGACACGCGAGCCGGGGCGGCCCCGGATGAGGCTCGAGTCATATTCGACGGAATGGCCGGCCAGCGATTTTGTGTTCACGCGCACGATCTTGTCTCCGCGCAGCACACCGGCGTGCGCCGCCGGAGATCCCGGGAAGACACCCACCACCTGAAGCCCGCCCGAGACGGGCAGCACGTCAACGCCGATGCCGCTCAGGTGAGGGTTCGACTGGTTCTGAAAGGCGCGGTAGTCGCTCGGGTCGAAGTAGTGCGAGTAGGGGTCATTGAGACTCGCGACCGCGGCCGCGACGCCTTTATTGACCAGCTGATCGGAATTCACCTTGCGGTAGTAGTCGCGCTCGAGCAACGAGACCACGTCCTGCATCAGGCGGCTGCCCGAGTCGTTGACAAACGCGCTGCGCAGGCCCGATGGCATCCAGCCCGGATGGCCGCCCAGCCAGATGCCGGCCGCGAGCAGCACCAGGACGGCCGCGACCAGCCCGACGACTCGGCGGCCCGAGTACCACCGCCTGCGATCCGAGCTCGAGATCATCGCGGTCTGGGGGCTCCCGCCAGGGGTCTGCATTGGATTGACATCGCTAATGAGGGTAGCCACCGCCGACCCGGCCGGCCCGCATGCCGGCGGCCGGCCGTCGCCCCGCGCGGGGCCTAGATTCTCAGATATCGCCGCAGCGACACGCCCGATCCCACGGCTGAGACGAGCACCCCTGCCCCCAACATGATCGCCAGCAGCACCGGGAAGGCGATCGTGCGCACCGCCCCGAACAGCGCCCAGCCGGAGAAAAGCGGGTCGAGGAGCGCCACCTTGACGATCGCCAGCACGGCAATCGCCAGCAAAGCCCCGGCCGCGCCGACGAGGATGCCCTCGATCACAAACGGCCAGCGGATGAACCAGTTGGTGGCGCCGACCAGCCGCATCACCTCGACCTCGCGGCGGCGCGCGAACAGCGATAGCCGGATCGTGTTCGCGATCAGCAAGATCGAGGCGATGGTCAGCAGGCCCGCAAATGCCAAACCCCCCCACTTGACCGCCGAGGTCAGCGCGAGCGCCTTATTGGTGTAGGACTTCTTGTCGATCACCTTGTCGATCGTGGGGTCGAGCACCGCGCCGCCGGGGGTGAGCTCGGCGCGGACCGCCTGCACGTTCGCCGGGTTGTCCGGAAAGACGTGAAAGGCGTCGGGCAGCGGGTTGTAATTCAGCAGCGCGAAGGCTGCCGGGTTCGCCTGCTTCTGCTGCGCGTAGGCCTGCGCCTTGGAGACGAACACCACGGACTTGACATGCGGCGCCGTCCGTAGTTTGTGCTGCACGCGTGCCTCATCGCTGCGGGTCGCGTTGGTCTTCATGAAAACCTCGACGTACAGCTTCCCGCGCACGCTGTTGGCGGCTCCGTTGGTGACCTCGACAGCGGGGATGAAGACGCCCACCACGAGCATCGTCACGAGCAGCGTCGCAAGCGCCGCGAAGCTCGGGGCGGCGTTGCGCCGCATGGCCCGCAGGGCCTCGCGAACAAAGAAGCCGAATCTCATCTCGTCTCGGGCGTCGAGCGCAGCAGCTGGGCGAACTCGCGCGTGCTCTGATCGGGCGCGTAGAGGCCCGAGCTCTCGTCACGCACGATGCGCCCGTGCGAGAGCTCGAGCACGCGCCGACGCATCTTGTCGACCATGGCCTGGTCGTGGGTGGCGACGAGAACGGTCGTGCCAGTGCGATTGATCCGGTAAAGCAGCCGCATGATGTCGATGCTCGTCTCCGGATCGAGGTTCCCCGTGGGCTCGTCCGCGAGCAGCAACGGGGGGTGGTTGACGAACGCCCGCGCGATCGAGACGCGCTGCTGCTCGCCTCCGGAGAGCTGATCCGGGTAGTTGTGCAGCTTCGTCGAGAGTCCGGTCATACGCAGGATGTCGGGCACCTTCTGGCGGATCTCGCGGCGCGCTCCGCCGGTGACCTGGATGGCGTAGGCGACGTTGTCGTACACGGTGCGGTTGGGCAGCAGCTTGAAGTCCTGAAAGACAACGCCAATGTTGCGCCGGTAGATCGGCAGCCGCCTGCCCCGGATCTCGCCCAGATCGCGTCCGGCGACCCGGATCGTTCCCTCGCTTGGCTCGATCTCCTTGATCAGCAGCCGGATCAGCGTCGACTTGCCCGAGCCTGTGGCGCCGACGAGAAACACGAACTCGCCGCGGCGCACGGTGAAAGTGGCGCCCTCCAGGCCAACGTCGTTGGGCCCGTAGAGCTTGTTGACGCCCCGGAACTCGATCACAGGGGCCGCTCGAGACCGCTCCGATGGGGGTCTCGCGGGAGCGGCGACCTTCGCTACTTCAGTGGCCATAGGGTGCCCAGCGAGGGTAGCGAGCTTCTCGGCGGCGCGTCCGGCGCGCGGCGCGGTGCAAGCAAGGTTGCGCAAATTGTCGCTCGGCAGACGTTTTTGCAGCCGGTCTTGCAACCCTCGGACCGCTAGGTTTCCATTGCAGATGCCTACCATCACGCGCTCAACCCTGCGCAACGGGCTGCCGCTGTACCGAATCGAGATCGAGGGGACGCGCGCGATCACGATCCTGCAGGCCTTCGATGCCGGCGCCCGCACCGAGCACCCCGCCGAGAACGGCATGGCGCATTTCCTCGAGCACCTCGTGTTCAAGGGCGGCGAGAAGTACCTCACCTATCGCGATGTCAACGACGCCGCCGAGCGCATCGGAGGCGTTTTGAACGCCTACACGAGTCACGACCTGGTCGCGTTCCACATCACTGCGCGCGCCGAGTACGCCTCTCCCGCGCTCGATCTGCTCACGGACTTCGTCGGGCGGCCGCGAATCGACGCAGAGGAGCTCGACCGCGAGCGCGGCGTGGTGGTGCAGGAAATCGCGCGCGCCGACGACCAGCCGGCCGTGCTGGCGGAGCACCTGATCGACGAGGCCACCTTCGGCGAGCATCCGCTGGGCCGCCCGGTGCTGGGCACGGTCGAGCACATCCGGGACGCATTCACGCGCGACGGGATCATTGAGTTCCGGGAGCGCCGCTGGGCGCCCGAACGGGGGGGCGCCTTCCTGGTCGGCAATCTCGGCGCGCTGCCGGACGACGACGAGCTGGAGGCGCTCTTCGACCGCTTCGGCTCGCGCCCCCAGCCCGAGGCTTTCGAGCCCGCGCCCCCATTTCAGGAGCGCGTGCTGGTGCACGAGCGAGACTCCAACCAGTCCCATCTGCGTATGTCCTACCGCCCGGCGGTCGACAGCTCTGACCCGCGCGAGCGCGCCGCGCTCCAGGTTTACTCGACGGTGCTCGGCGGGTCCATGGGTTCGCGTCTTTTTGACGAGATCCGTGAGCAGCGCGGGCTTGCCTACTCGGTGTATTCCGTCGCGCATTCCCACGCCGATACGCCCGTGCTGTCGCTGTCGGCCGGGCTCGAGTCGGGCAAGCTGATCGAAGCGCTCGGCCGCATGAAGGCGATCGTCACGGAGCTGCGCGAGCAGGGCCCCACCGACGCGGAAGTGGAGCGAGCTCGGGCGTACGCCGCCGGCGCCCGCGCGATCGCCTTCGAGAACACAGGTGCCGTGGCTCGCCACGCCGCTCAGCAGACGATCGTCTACGGCGAGGAGCCCGACCCCGACAGGGTGATCGGACTGCTTGACGCAGTGACGGTCGATCAGGTCAGGGAGATCGCCGCAGCGATTCCCGAGCAGCTATCGCTCGCCTGCGTGGGGCCGCACACGGTAAAAGAGCTCGAGGCCGTCTGAGAGCTAGCTGATCGCGACCATGCGCTCGATCGGCAGGCGAGCGCGATCCGCGACCTCGCGCGGGACCTTGACCTCGTGCACGCCGTCGCGCAGCGAGTCGCGTAGCTTGGGCAAGGTGATCATCTTCATGTAGCGGCAGTGGGCCGCTTCGTTGGCGGCGACGAACTCGACGCTGGGAGCCGCCGCGCGAAGGCCATGAAGCATGCCGGTCTCGGTCGCCACGATCGCGGCGGTGCCGCCGTTGCCGCCGTTCCCGCCGGCCGCGGCACGCTCGCGCGCGTAGCGCAGCATGCCGCCGGTGGAAAGCATGTGCACCCCCTCCGCGCTCACATCGCCGGCGCCGACGTACTCCATCACGCTGGTGGAGCATCCGCATTCGGGGTGGATGAGGAAATCGGCGCCGGGGTGGGCCGCCCGGACGGCGGCGATGTCATCGGGCCGGATCCCGGCGTGCACGTGGCACTCGCCGTCCCACACGTGCATGCGCCGACCCGTCATCCGCTCGACGTAGGAGCCGAGGAACATGTCGGGCCCGAACAGAATCTCGCTCTCCTCGCCGTGCTCGCGGTAGATGTGCTCGACCACCTTGACGGCATTGGCGGATGTGCAGCAGTAGTCGGTCTCGGCCTTCACATCGGCGCTCGTGTTCACGTACATGACCACGATCGCGCCGGGGTGGCGGGCCTTCCAGTCGCGTAGCTGAGGAGCGGTGATCGAGTCGGCGAGCGAACAGCCGGCGTCAGGATCGGGGATCAAAACCCGCTTGTCCGGACACAGGATCGAGGCGGTCTCGGCCATGAATTGGACACCGCAGAAGGCGATCGTCTCGCTGTCCGCGCGGGCCGCCTGCTGGGAGAGGCCGAGCGAGTCGCCGACGTAGTCAGCGACGTCCTGGATCTCTGGCAGCTGGTAGTTGTGGGCCAGGATCAGCGCGCCACGTTCCGCTGCCAGCGCCCGCACTTCGGCCTGGAGAGCCGGGATGTTTTCAAGCATCAGCGGGCCTCCCACGGCCGTGCCGGGGAGGATGTCGTTCAACACAGGGAGTTTCACTGCTCCAAAGGCTCGAGGATCAGAGAGAAATCAAGTGCGGAGGCACTGTGCGTGAGCGCGCCCACCGAGACGAAGTCTACGCCGGTGGCCGCGATCTCCCGGACGCTCTGGAGCGTCACGCCGCCGCTTGCCTCCAGTTCAGCACGGCCGGCGACGTGCGTCACTGCCCTGCTCAGATCGGACACCGAGAAGTTGTCGAGCAAGATCCGATTCGCTCCTGCCGCAAGCGCTTGGTCGACCTCGCCGAGGTCTCTGCACTCCACCTCCAGTGGAAGATGACGATCGGCGGCTTGCTGTAGTGCCACCCGCACGGCGTTGCCAACGCCGCCCGCGAGAGCCGCATGGTTCTCCTTGATCAGGATCGCGTCGTACAGGCCGCGACGGTGATTGGTGCCGCCCCCAGCCGCCACGGCAGCCTTCTCGAGCAAGCGCAGGCCCGGCGTGGTCTTGCGCGTGTCGAGCAGCTGCGCGCCCGTCCCCTCGACTGCCTGGCGAAAGCGCGCCGCCAGCGTGGCAATGCCCGAGAGGCGGGCGAGGAAGTTGAGGGCGGTGCGCTCGCCGGTCAGCAGTGCGCGGGCCGCGCCCTCGGCGCTCAGAACCGGCCCCTCCTCGCGCCAGGACCCCTCCGGGGCCAGGCGCTCGATCGAGACCGCGGAGTCCAGGGCGCGGAAGGTCGCTTCGACCAGCTGCAGCCCGAATACCACTCCCGTCGCCTTCTGCACGATCAGTGCTTGTGCGCGAGCGTCGGCGGGAACGGTCAGCCCCGTGGTCACGTCGCCACTGCCGACGTCCTCAGCCAGCGCGCGCGTGACGACGTCGCCGATCACGGCAGCGTCGAGTGGCGGCAGGGCCGAGGTCACCGCGCTCTCAGAGCGCGGCCGCTTCCACCACGGCCGGAGTGCGGGCGAGCACCCTGACTGTGGCGAAGGTCGGGTCGGCCGCCCCGTGCAGCCGCGCTCCGGCCGCCGTCAGCTCGCGCAGGTACTCGATCACCTCGGCGGTAACGCGCTCTCCCGGCAGCAGCGCCGGAACTCCGGGCGGGTAGCCGGCGATCGACTCGCACGAGACGCGGCCGATCGCGTCGGCGACGGGCACCGCCTCGCCGGCGCCGAGGAACGCCTCGCGGGGCGTCAGTACGGTGTCGAATTCGGCCCCGCTGGGAGCGCTTGGGACCTCGGGCAGTGGTTCGGCGCGGGCACGCCGCCGCACCGTCTCGGTGAAGTCATGGGCGAGCCGTTCAAGCGGGTCGACGGCCTGCGCGAGCCCCAATACGAACACGACCGTGGCGTGCGTGGCCAGCTCGGGGTAGGTGTCGTAGGAGGACTCGAGCCCCTCGGCAATCTCGTAACCGGTACAGCCAGTCCCGCGTACGTCGACCACCAACCGCAGCGGATCCCACCCCGCCACTCCCGGCCTTCCCACCAACGTCCCGCCCAGGACTCGGCAGCCCTCAACCCCATCGATCGCGGCCGCCGTGCTGGCCGCGGCCGCCAGGGTACGTCCTAAGAGACTGTCGCCGTGCATGGCGAGCTGCCGGCGGGCGGCGTCGAGCGACGCCATCAGCAAGGAGCTCTGGCTGGTCGAGCGCACCAGCCGAACCGCGCGGTCAAGCGCCGGCGCATCGACGAGTCCATCGTCCGCGACGTGCAGCATCGCCGACTGCGTGAGGCTGCCGATGATCTTGTGGGTGGAGGTCAACATCGCGTCGGCGCCCAGGGTCAGCGGCGAGGGCGGCAGCGCCTGGTGAAAGCCGAAGTGAGCGCCCCAGGCGTTATCGACCACCAGCGCCACGCCCGCTTCGTGGGCGACCTGGGCGCAGCCCGCGACATCGGCCGCCATGCCGTAGTACGTGGGCGAGACGATGAAAGCCGCGCGTGTCCCCGGGGTCCGGCGCAGCGCCTCGGCCAGCGCCTCGGGTGTCGTGCCGAGCGCCATGCCCAGTTCGGGGTGGTACTCGGGAGCGACGTAGGTGGGCCTTCCGCCGCTTAGGATCAGGCCATCAATCAGGCTCGCGTGGCTGTTGCGCTGTACCATCACGCGCTGGTCGGGGCCGGCGAGCGCCAGGCAGAGGGCGTGGTTGCCCTGGGTCGCGCCGTTGGTCAAGAACCACGTGCGCGACGCACCGTAGGCGTCCGCCGCCAGTACCTCGGCGAGCTCGTACGGCGTGGGCGAAGGACCGAGATCGATTCCCTCAATGTCCTGGGGTACGTCGAGCAGCAGCGCGCGCTCGCCGACCGCGGCGCGAAGACCCGGATCGGCCCCGCCACCCCCCTTGTGGCCGGGGACATGGAAGCGAGTCGAGCCGCGAAAGCCGTACGCGCTTACCGCATCGAGGTAGGGCGCGGTCGGCTGCTTGGACGGCGTCGTCGGTCGCTCGCCGGTGCTCACTTGGAAGCGCCCCCGGATTGGGTCGCGCCACCATCCTCGCTCCGCTGCCCGGCGGTCTTGAGCAGGTAGGCGCGCACGAATCCGTCCAGGTCGCCGCCGAGCACGCGGTTGGCATCGCCGACCTCGTGGTTGGTGCGGTGATCCTTGACCATCGTGTAGGGGTGCAGGACATAGGAGCGGATCTGCGAGCCGAAGTTGACGTCCTGGGCCTCGCCCTTCTCGCGCGCGATCTCCTCGCGCCGGCGCCGCTCCTCGAGCTCGAGCAGCTTGGAGCGCAACATCGTCATCGCCTCGGCCTTGTTCGAAGACTGCGAGCGCTCGTTCTGACACTGCACGACGGTGTTGGTCGGCAGGTGGGTGATCCGCACGGCCGAGTCGGTCTTGTTTACGTGCTGACCGCCGGCTCCGCTGGCCCTGTAGGTGTCGATCTGCAACTCATCCTCGTCGATCTCGACGTCGGCGATCTCGTCCACGACCGGGGAGACCTCGACGCCGGCAAAGCTGGTGTGGCGTCGGTGGGCGGCGTCGAAGGGCGAGAGCCGGACCAGGCGATGCACGCCCTTCTCGCTGCTGTACAGGCCATAGGCGTTCTCTCCCTTGACGATGAATGTGGCCGACTTGATCCCGGCCTCCTCCCCCGGCGAGGCCTCCAGCAGCTCGACCTGGAAGCCACGTTTCTCGGCCCACCGCATCTCCATCCGCAGCACCATCTCCGCCCAATCCTGTGCGTCGGTTCCGCCGGAGCCCGCATTGACGGTCACCAGCGCGTCTCCCGCATCGTAGGGGCCTGCAAAGAGGCGCTGCTCCTCGAGCTGCGCCAGCCGCCGCTCGATCTCCGGCACCTGCCCCTCGAGCTCGGCGGCGAGCTCGGGATCCTCTTCGGCGAGCTCCGCCAGCGGCCCCAGGTCATCGACGTCGCGCTCGAGCTCCCGGTAGGTCTGCAGCCGCCGGCTGGCGCGGGCGTGCTCAGCCGATACGTGCGCGGCCCGCTCCTGATCCTCCCAGAAGCCCGGCGCCCCCATCTGCTGCTCGAGCGCGGCGACGCTCGCGGTCAGACGATCGGGGTCAAAGATAGTCCGCAAGCAGCTTGAGCTGCTCGCGGATGGCCGCGAGTCGCTGGGGAAGCGTCTCTGGGACTGCGGTCGGCATGCTCAGCTGAGCCTAGCGGACACAGGTAGCGGAAGTGAGGCGCGGGCGAGCGCGCCGGCGATTGCCGCGATCGAGAGGGATGGTTGGAACATCACCTGGTCACGACTCAGGCGGTGGGGACCAAAACCGGCCGCTCTCAGGGCCAGGTCCTTGCGTTTGTCGCGGTCAAATGCGAAGCGGCTGGTCTGGAAGTTGAAACCGTCGATCTCGAACACCACTCGGTGCTCGGGCCAGAGCAGATCCACCGTGAAATTTCCGCACGACCAGTGCCTCGTCGAAGACTCGCTCGTATGCACGACGATCGAGGCAACTCCCCAGGTCCACAACCGTCCACGCGGGCGAGGTGAGCGGCAGGCCCTCATGGATGCTCACGTCCCGCTGAAGGAGCTTGCCGCTGCGGTGGAGCTTGGTCCCCGGTCGCCTGCGGTTTACGCCTGAACAAGCGGGCGTGATCTCTACCGGACCCGCCCTCTCCGGAATCAGCTGCCATACGGCAGCGGCGGTCGTGTGGCTCAAGACCGCCCGGTCTCCACACGCGAGCAGCGCCGCCGTCTCACGGCCCATCGGGATCTGCGCAGAGCCGGAGACGACGTACACCCCCGCGTGCTCCCGATGTAGGAGCCCCAGCTCGATCAGGCGACCGATCGCGCTCGACGTGATCCCGGCTGAGATCAGCTGCCGGCGCGCGACGCGTCCGCGTTGGCATTCGGCGACCGCCGCCACGCGCTGCAGGGACGAGCCGGAGACGGGCAAAAGTCGTCCCGCGACCAGGCGGACGAGCCCGGACGAATGCTGCCCGCCTGGTAGGAAGTTTTCATCCCCGCTCCGCGACCGGGCTGTCGGGGATGATTTTTGCCCGTAGTGCGACGGCTCACGCTGACCAAGATCGCACGCGCTCGCCGCCGAACCGAGCAGGTTCAAGCTTTTCTCACAGATCCGTGACGCCCCTGACGCGCGGGGCCACGCCGCGTGGCACCCGCCGCGCTCAAACAAAAGCCCCTACTCCGAACCCAACCGCGCCCGCAGCACCTTCTTGTCGAATTTCCCGACCGAGGTCTTCGGCACCTCGTCGATGAACTCGATCCGCTCGGGCAGCCACCACTTGGCGACGCGCCCGCTCAAGAACGACCGCAGTTTCTCGGGATCGAGCGAAGCCCCGGGGCGGCAGACGACGCACGCGCACGGCCGCTCGCCCCACTTCTGGTCGGAGACGGCGACCACGGCGGCCTCGAACACATCTGGGTGGGCCATGATGGCGTTCTCCAGCTCGACCGAGCTGATCCACTCGCCCCCGGACTTGATCAGGTCCTTGGTGCGATCGACCAGCTTGATCATCGAGCCGCGCTCGATCTCGGCCACGTCACCGGTGCGCAACCAGCCGTCCTCGCTGAACTTCTCCGCCCCAGACTCGTCGTTGTAGTAGCCGCTGGCCACGGTCGGGCCGCGCACCTCCAGTTCGCCGCCGGCCTCGGCATCGACCCGGTATTCGACCAGCGGCACCACCCGGCCCTGCATCGCGCGGATCGCGTAGGCGTCATCGCCGTCGAACTCCTCCGGCGGCACGCGGCTCACGGACGCCATCGGGCTGGTCTCCGTCATGCCCCAGGCCTGAATGATTGGCACCCCAAAGCGCTCGTCGTACAAACGCATCAGGCTCTCCGGCACGGCCGAACCGCCCGAGATCAGCCGCGTCACCGAGGAGAGATCGGGCGCCGGGTCAAGCGAACCGATTCCTTGCCAGATTGTCGGCACCGCCGCGGCGAACGTGACCCCCTCCGACGAAATCAACGAAGCCAGCGCAGCCGGCTCCATGCGCGGCCCGGGAAGCACCAGCTTGCTCCCGGCCATCGCCGCCGCGTACGGCAGTCCCCATGCGTTGGCATGGAACATCGGCACGATCGGGAGAGCCGCGTCGCGCTCGGTCAAGCCCGGCCCATCCGCCTGGTTGGTGAGCAGCGTGTGCAGCACGATCGAGCGATGCGAGTAGACCACCCCCTTGGGCCGCCCGGTGGTGCCGCTCGTGTAACACATGGCGGCGGCGGCGTTCTCATCCAGCTCGGGAAAGCCAAAGCCCTCGTCGCCTGAGTCAATGAACTCCTCGTAGTCGAGCGCGCCCGGCCGCTCACATGAAGCGTCCGGCATCACGATCTCGTGCTCGACGCCGTCAAAGCGCGGCATCGCCTCGGCCAGCGAGGCGTCGACGAACACCACCCGGTCCTCTGCGTGGGCGACGATGTAGCGCAGGTCGTCTTCGAACAGGCGGATGTTGAGCGTGTGCAGCACCGCCCCCATCGAAGGCACGGCCAGATACAGCTCCAGGTGCCTGACCGAGTTCCAGGCGAAGGTCGCCACCCGGTCACCCGGCCTCACGCCCAGCTCCCACAAGGCCGACGCAAGCTGCCGCGAGCGCCGCACCACCTCGGCATAACAAGAGCGCTCGGCCCCGGAAGCGGTCACGCTCACCACCTCGCGCCCGCTGAACAGCTGCTCGCCCCGCTCGGCGATGCCGCGGACCAGCAGCGGCGTGCGCATCATGAGCCCCTCTAGGGCGGGAGCGCCGGGACCGGAAGCGGTCGCGGCGGGAGCGCCGGGACCGGAAGCCGGGGCTAGGCCCCGTGACACTTCTTGAACTTCTTCCCCGAGCCGCACCAGCATGGATCGTTGCGCCCGAGCTCGTGCTCGTGGTCGACCCGGCGCTGCTCGACCACGGGAGGCAGCATCGACTCGTCGTACTCGCCCCCATGGACCTCGCTAGCAGGCATCACCCCCGGCACGCCGCCGGCGCCCTCGGCCGGCATACCGCCCGCGGCCGCGGCCAGCGCCAGCGCGCCGGCTGGTGCGCCGCCACCGGAATACGAGACGCTGCCGCCCCGCGTCGATGAGCTCTGAGAGGAAGGCCGGGAAGGAACAGGTGCAGGCACCCCGCCCCCATTGGGACCTTCGACCACCACCTCCACGTGGAAGATCATGCGCGCGAAGTCGCCCCAGATGTTGTTGATGAGGTCGCCGAAAAGCTTGAAGGCGTCGTTCTTGTAGGCAACCAGCGGCTCCTCCTGCGCAGCGGCCCGCAGCCCGATGCCCTCGCGCAGGTAATCGAGGTCGGCCAGGTGCTCGCGCCAGCGCTGGTCGATGATCTCGAGCAGGAGATAGCGCTCGAGCTCGCGTGTGAGCTCGTCGCCCAGCTCGGATTCGCGCTGGTCGTACAGCGCCAGCGCCTCCTCCTGGAGCGCTGCGGTCAGCTCCTCGCGGTCCACCGCCTCGGGCTGGGTTTGCAGCAGCTCGTCGCTGGGCTCAAAGATTTCGCGCACGCGGTTAAAGAGGCCCTCGAGGTCCCAGTCCTCGACGAAGTCGCCCGCGGTGTACTCGTCGACCAGCCGGCCCAAAAGCTCGGAGATCTGCTCGCGAGCGGGCTCGCTCATGTCGCGACCCTCGAGCACGTCGTCGCGGTAGCGGTAGATCACCTCGCGCTGCTGGTTGGCCACGTCGTCGTACTCGAGCGTGTGCTTGCGCATGAGGAAGTGCTGCTCCTCGACCTTGCGCTGAGCCTTCTCGATCTGCTTGGACAGCATCTTGGCCTCGATCGGCTCCTCGTTGCCCTCCTCGTCGACCGTGCCCATGCGCTCGAGAATCTTGTAGATGCGGTCGCCCGCGAACAGGCGTACAAGGTCGTCCTGCGCGCTCAAAAAGAAGCGCGACTCGCCCGGATCCCCCTGCCGACCGGAGCGGCCCCGCAACTGGTTGTCGATGCGACGAGCCTCGTGGCGCTCGGTTCCGAGGATGAAGAGCCCACCCTCCTCGAGCACCTTCTCCCGCAGCTCCTCCACCCGCTCCTGGACCGCCGGCAACACCTGCGCGTAGGTCTCCTCGAAGCCGGGATCATCGGGCTTTAGCCCCAGCTTGGCCACCTCCAACCGCGCCAGATGCTCGGGGTTGCCCCCGAGCTTGATGTCGACTCCGCGGCCCGCCATGTTGGTGGCGATGGTGACCGCGCCCGGGGCGCCGGCCTCGGCGATGATCTCGCCCTCGCGCTCGGCGTACTCGGGTTTTGCGTTGAGCACGGTGTGCTTGATGCCGCTCTTGGACAGCCGCGCCGACAGGAGCTCCGATACCTCGACCGAGATCGTGCCGACGAGCACTGGCTGACCACGCCCGTGACGCTCCTCGATGTCCTTTAGCACGGCACTCCACTTGCCGTCCTTGGTCTTGTAGACCTGGTCGTTGGAGTCGCGGCGGATCATGGGCCTGTTCGTGGGCACCTCGACGACCGGCAGCTCGTAGATCTTCATGAACTCGGTGGCCTCGGTCAGCGCCGTGCCGGTCATCCCGGCGAGCTTGTCGTACATGCGGAAGTAGTTCTGCAGCGTTACCGTCGCGAGCGTCTGGTTCTCCTCTTGGACGGCCACCCCCTCCTTGGCCTCGACCGCCTGGTGCAGACCCTCCGACCAGCGCCGCCCCTCGAGGATGCGCCCCGTGAACTCGTCGATGATCTTGACCTCGCCGTCGATCACCGCGTAGTCCACGTCGCGCTTGTACAGCGACTCCGCCTTCAGCGCCTGGATCAGGTGGTTGACGAGGTGGCCGTGCTCGGCCCGATAGAGGTGATCGATGGCAAGGAAGCGCTCGGCCTTTGCCACCCCGCGCTCGGTGACGGACACGGTCTTGTGCTTCTCGTCGAACTCGAAGTCGAAGTCGGCGACGAACTCCCGCTTGGTGCGCGGATCGAGCCCCTCGGGTGTCTTGCCGGCCTCCATGCGTGGCGCCAGCCGCGCGAACTTCATGTACAGGTCGGCCGCCTGCTCGGGCGCGCCGGAGATGATCAGCGGCGTGCGCGCCTCGTCGATGAGGATGTTGTCGACCTCGTCGACGATCGCGTAGGTGTGGTACATCGAGCCGCCGCCCTCAGGCTTGGGGCGCCCGCCGTGCTGCACCTTCTCCTCAAGCGACTTGGCCATGTTGTCGCGCAGGTAGTCAAACCCGAATTCGGAGTTGGTTCCGTAGGTGACATCGGCCGCGTAGGCGTCCCGCTTCTCCTCGTAGGGCTGCATGTTCTGCAGCACGCCGACGGACACGCCGAGCAGGTCGTAGATCGGCTTCATCCAGTCGGCGTCGCGGCGGGCCAGATAGTCATTGACCGTGACCAGGTGCACCCCGCGGCCGCCCAGGGAGTTGAGGACGATGGGAAGCGTGGCGGTGAGGGTCTTGCCCTCGCCGGTCTTCATCTCGGCGATCGCGCCGTCGTGCAGGACCATGCCGCCGATCAGCTGGACGTCGAAGTGGCGCATGTCGAGCGTGCGCCGGCCGGCCTCGCGCACCAGCGCGAAGCACTCATAGAGCAGCTCCTCGAGGCTCTCGCCGTTTCGAGCTCGCTCGCGCAGGGCGTCGGCGGACTCGCGCAGCTCCGCGTCTGTGTACAGCTCGAGCTCGGGCTCAAACGCATTGATCCGCCCGACGCGCTGCTCGTAGAGCTTGTATTTCTTGGCCTCGCCGATCCGAAGCGCGCGGTCAAGGAAGGACATCGAGGTCAGGTTAGCGAAGGACCAGAGACGCCCCGCTTGGGCCACGGCGAAACGCGCGTGGCCGGCGCGGACCTTTCGTTCCCGCCGCCGTCAGACTCTCAGAATCCAGACCGGCGATCTACGGCTAGCCGGCCGGCGACGCCTCGCCCGGAACGCCGGTGGCAGGGGTACCGGGGGGCAAGGAGGCCTCCCGCGCCCGCCGCTTACGCCGCTTGTCGCGATGACGTTTGACCTGCACCGCCAGCTCGTCGGCGGCCAGGTTGATCGAGTGCAGCAGATCCGGGGAGCGGTCGCAGGCGCGCAGCGTGGCTCGCTTGAGGTGCAGCGTGAACTCGGCGACGTAGCGGTCCGAGATCGCCGGGTTGCGTTCCTCGAACAGCTCGACCTCGGCCTCTGCCAGCTCCGAGACCTGGCGCTCGACCTTCTGCAGGCGCTTGTGCACATGCTCCTTCAGGTCCGTGGTGACTGGCAGGTTGCGGCCCTTGACCTCGATGCGCATCGGGCGGCCTCCTTGAAGGATGGGTGCTGGTGAGCCGGGGAGCTTAATGCTGGGCGAGCTGTTTGTCACGGGACCGCGGGCGGAAGCTAGAGCGCGCCAGCCGCGAGCGCCCCTGCCAGGCCCAGCAACGCGACCGAGGTGCCCGTGGTTGCAACCCGCCGCCACGGCAGCGTCTTCTCGAGCGCGATCAGAGCCGCGACCACCGCCATCCAACCGAGGCTCATGATCCCGAGCGCGAACAGCGCCATCATCAGCGCCCAACAGCAGCCCAAGCACCAGACTGCATGCTCGCCGCCCATCCGCAGCGCGCCGAGCCGCCCGCCGTGCCAGCTCGAGAGGATGAACCCGAGCGGCCCGCGGCACTTCCCCAGGCAGGAGTCCTTCAGCGGGGTGAATTGATAAACGGCCGCCAGCGCGACCACGCCCGCCGCGACCGCGGCGCCGACGTGCCCGAACAGCGCCCTGCCCGCTTCGAAGAGACCGTAGGCGAGCGCCCCTGCCACACCCCAGATGACGAGGTAGCCGGCCGCGAACAGCAGCGCCCGGGCCGGTCCTCGGTCGCGCGTCATCCGCGCGTACAACGAGACGGTCGGTGCCAGCGACGGCAGCATCATCGCGGCCATCATCACGATCCAGGTGACGACGAACCAGCCGAAGGTGCCGAGCTGCCCGCTCATCATCGACATGTCGCCCATCCGCGCAGCCGCCCACCACCATGCCGCCGCGGCCAGCGCGAGCAACAGCGCCACCAAGCCAAGCCGGGTGCGCATCGCCTTGAATGCGAGCGCCAGCTCGCGCGGCATGGAGACGCTGGTGGCGCTCACGCGGCCCACGCGAACGACGAGTTCGAAAAGCCCGACTTGCCTTCGTACTCGATCCCGAAGGCATTGACCTTGGCGCGCGTGGCGCGCGAGACCGTGAGCTCGGAGCCCGCCGGGTGAAAGACCCCGCTCAGCTTGACCGGCTGTCCGTCCTCAACGCCGAACGGAACGACGTCCTCGGTCTCGATGTCGACCGCGTCGCCGATCTTGACCGCGTGGCGCAGTCCCTCCTCGTGAACCTCGATTGGTACCCGTTGAACCCCCAGCACCTCGCCCACGAGCGGCCCCAGTGCCTCCATCGGCCCTCCCAGCGCGCCCGAGAACACGCCGCCGAGCTTCTCGGCCTGCTCGTCGGAGGCGTTCGCGTCGATGAACAACCCCAGCCGCCAGTTGCCGTCCATCATCACCTTGGGCGTGTCGGCGACGACGGCAACCGAGAAGCCGCTCACGTCTACACCCTCCACGTCGCCCCGCTTGACGTTGAACGTGAGCACGACCCGGCAGTAATCGTGCGTTGCCGCGAGCGCGAGCGAAGCGGTACACGGGCAGATCACGTCGCACGAGCACGACTCGAAATATGACCCCTCAAGCTTCCACGACATCCGGCCGCCTTTCCGACGATTGACCTTCCCATGATCCCTCCGACCGGAGGTCGCCGTCAACCGCCTTTGACCAGCAGCGAGGCGCCGATGGCGCCGCCCAGATCGCCCAGGGCCGCCACGTGCACGGCGGGCGGATGTGCGTCGTTGAAGAGGTGGGGCATGACCGCGTGGGCGATGCGATCGGCCATCGGCTGCCCGAAGCGGACGCCAAGCCCGCCGCCGATCACGACCGCCTCGACGTCGAGCACGTTGAGCGCGGAGGCGATCCCCGCTCCCAGCGCGTCGACCGCCTCGTCGATCAGCTCCGTCGCGACCTTGTCGCGCTGGTGCAGCGCCCGCTCCCAGATCCCGCTCGTGAGCCGCGCGCGGCCGCGCTCCTCCATCAGCCTGAAGAGGTCCGTGTGGTGTCCCCGCTTGACCAGCTTGCGCGCGCGCAGCTCCATCGCCGCGCGACCGGCATAGGCCTCCATGCATCCACGCCGCCCGCACGTGCATCTGCGGCCGCGGTTGCAGATCACCACGTGCCCGATCTCCGCGGCCGATCCCCGCCCCAGCCACGGCTTGCCGTCGAGAATGACGCCTCCGCCCACGCCGGTGCCCCAGAAGACCCCGAGCAGCGAGCGGTAGGGCTTGCCGGCGCCGAGCTCGAATTCTGCGTCGGTCGCCACCTGAACGTCGTTGCCCACCCGGACGGTCGTCCCGAGCTCCCCGCTCAGGGTCTGCGCGAGCGGGAAGCTGCCCTCCCAGTCGGGCAGGTTGCGCGCGCTCGAAACCGCGCCCGTCTCGGCGTCCACGGAGCCGGGTGAGCCCACCCCCACTCCGCGCAGCGCGGAGGTTTCGACCCCGGCCTGCTGGGCCGCCACCCTGAGCGCGATCACCATCGCCGACGCGACGTCGGCGGGGCCGCCGGTCACCGGTGTGGGATGCCGCGAGGAGCCGAGCACCTTGCTGGCGCGGCCGACGATCACCGCTTCGATCTTGGTGCCCCCGAGGTCGATTCCGCCGCGTGAGCTCACAGCCATGATTCTCGATATCCCTCCTGGTCGGGCGTGGGCTCGTCGATCCGCACCCCCAGCGAAAGCAGCTTCAGGCGTCCCACCTCGTGGTCGATCGCGGGCGGCACCGGGAGCACCTTCGGGTCAAGCCCCGCACCGTGGCGCACGAGTTCCTCCACGCACAGCGCCTGAAGCGCGAAGGAGACGTCCATGACGGCCGCCGGGTGACCCTCTCCGGCTGCCAGGTTGACCACCCGGCCCGAGGCCAGCAGGTTCAGCCGCCGCCCGTCCTCGAGCACGTATTGGTCGACCAGCGGCCGCACCGGGCGAATCTCGCGCGCCAGCGAGCGCAGCTCGTCCAGTTCGATTTCGACATCGAAATGCCCGGCGTTGGCGAGCAGCGCCCCATCCTTCATGCGCTCGAAATGATCGCGCCGTATGGCCGCGCGCGAACCGGTCACCGTGACGAACAGATCGCCGCGCTCGGCCGCCTCGAGCAGAGGCATCACCTCGTAGCCGGCCATGCGGGCCTCGAGCGCGGATAGCGGGTCGATCTCGCAGACCACCACGTGCGCGCCCGCGCCGCGAGCCCGCTCGGCCACTCCCTGCCCAGCCCAGCCGTAGCCGATCACGACCACGGTGTGGCCCGCGAGCAGCATGTGAGAGGCTCGCACGATGCCGTCGAGCGCGGACTGGCCGGTGCCGTGGCGGTCGTTGAGTGCCCGCTCGGTGCGCGCCTCGTTGACGGCTAGCACCGGACAGCGCAGCTCGCCCGCCTGCTCGAGCCGCCGCAGCCTGACCAGCCCGGTGGCGGTCTCCTCGATTCCGCCCACCAGCTCATCGGCCTCCTTCATGCTGTGGGCGCTCACGAGCAGGTCGGCGCCGTCGTCGATGGTGATCTGTGGACCGCCCGCGAGCAGCGCCCGCACGTGCGCGGCATAGGTCTCGAGGCTCTCGCCGCGGCTCGCGCGGACCTCGACGCCACCGTCTACCACCAGCGCGGCTGCCACGTCGTCCTGCACCGACAGCGGGTTGGCGGAGCACAGCGCCGCGCGCGCGCCGCCGGCAACGAGCGTACGCACCAGATTGGCGGTCTCGGCGGTCACGTGCAGGCAGGCGGCGACGCCGATGCCTCGCAGCGGCGTTTCGCGCTCGAAGCGCGCGCGCACCTGCGCCAGCACCGGCATCTGGCTGTCTGCCCACTCGATCCGCGACTGGCCCTCGGGGGCCAGGCTCAGGTCGGCACCGTCAAATTGGTTCCCGGGCCGCGCATGCGCGGCCCGGCCGGCCGGAACATGTTCCGGCCGGGGCC
>JAVKSP010000059.1:0-19141 GCA_039583645.1 Solirubrobacteraceae bacterium | reverse complement strand
CGCTACGATGCCCCCTCAATGGCCGTCGACGTCAGCCAAGTCTCAGTCGTAGACAGCGAGCCCGGACAGCTCCCCTCCACGATGGCGGCATGGGTGATCCGCGCCGAGCGCGAGGGCGAGCCCCTCGACGCGTTCCAGCTCGAGGAAATCGAGGTTCCTGAACCCGGTGCGTTCGAGGTGATCGTCCGCGTGATGGCTGCGGGCGTCAACTACAACAACGTCTGGGCCGCCCAGGGTAAGCCGGTATCGGTGTTTCCCTACGGCGACCATCCCCAGTGGGGACACCACATCGGCGGATCGGACGCTTCCGGGGTTGTCTGGAAGGTCGGCGCCGGGGTAACCCGGTGGAAGCCCGGCGACGAGGTCGTGATCCATTGCAATCAGGCTTCCTACGAGGATCCCGAGGTGCACGGGTTCGACCCACTGGCCGCCCCTTCCCAGCTGATCTGGGGCTACGAGACGACATGGGGTTCGTTTGCGCAGTTCACCAAGGTCCAGGCCCAGCAGCTGCTGCCGCGGCCCCAGAATCTGACCTGGGAGGAAGCCGCCTCGTACGGTCTCGTCTACTTCACGGCCTACCGCATGCTGATTGACCAGTGCCGGCTGCAGGCTGGGCACAAGGTCCTGATCTGGGGAGCCGCGGGCGGCCTAGGGGTGTTCGCCGTGCAGCTGTGCGCGGCGGCGGGAGCTGAGTGCGTCGGTGTGGTTTCCTCGGAGGAGAAGGGTCGGCTCGTCAAGCAGCTCGGCGCGACGGCGTACATCGACCGCAACGAGTACGCCGGCATGATGCGCCGTGGCGGAGAGTCACCCGAGCAGGAGAAGGCTCGCTTCGGGGAGTCGCGGCGATTCGCCAAGGCGGTCAAGGAGATCCTCGGGGACGCGCCCGACATCGTCTTCGAGCACGTCGGCAAGGCGACTTTTCCCACCTCCGTGTTTGCCGCCAAGCCGTTCGGGAAGGTCGTGATTTGCGCGGGCACGACCGGTTATCACCTCGACTTCGATGTCCGCCATCTGTGGATGCGCCAGAAACAGATCATCGGCTCTCATTTCGCCAACGCCTACGAGTGCATGAAGGCAAACGAGCTGATCGAGCAAGGGAAGATCCGCCCCGTCCTCTGGCGCACGATGGGATTTGAGGGGGTGCCGGAGGCGCATCAGCTGATGAAAGAGAACAAGCACCTGGGCAAGATCTCCATCCTCGTCGGCGCACCCGAAGAGGGGCTCGGCAAGACGGCGGGCGGGCCTGGCGCGATCCACGCTGAGGTCGGCGCCTGATGGCCACCGACACCCGCTCACGGAGCGAATCCTGATGGGCGGCGTGATGTGGGTCGCGTGGTACGCCACCGTCTTGCGCCAGGAGTCATTCGCGGTCAGCGTCGCCGAGATCGCACCAATCGCCCTTCGCTACGGCGCCAAGCGCTACGCCGTCCATCGCAACCTCGACGACCGCTACCGCATCACGCAGCTGACCTGGGTCGAGGACAAGGAAGCCTGGTACCGCTACTGGGACGGACCAGAGATGCTGGAGTTCCGGGCCCGCAACGTGGGCCGCTTCCAGATCCCGGTCAATTACTGGTGGCACGACGAGATCGCGGCGGGCGAGCTCGGGCCGGAAGTACCACTGGTTCCCGAAGAGGCCGAGCCGGCCCCCGAGCCGCAGGCGGCGGTGTAACCGTGCCCGTGGCGGGGAGTAGGCAGACATAACGGATGACAGACACCGCAGCACCCCCGAAGCCGCAGGAAGCGAACTCGGTAGCACCTCGAGCCGGATCCGAGGTTGGACGCGTTCAGCGCCGTCCGCCGCCGCTCGAAGACGAGATCAGCCTCGCCCGCAAGATCATCAACCTCGTGGGCGTCGCGCTGCCGTTTGCCGGGCTGATCGTCGCGATCGTCTTGCTCTGGCACGAAGCGGTGGGTCCATTGGAGCTTGCGCTGATGATCGGCCTTTACGTGCTCACGTGCCTCGGCGTCACGCTCGGATACCACCGCATGTTCACCCACCGCGCGCTCGACGCCTCGCGGCCGTTCCGGGCGGGAATCGCGGTGCTTGGCTCAATGGCCGTCCAGGGCTCGGTGATCAAGTGGGTGGCGGACCACCGCAAGCACCACGCCTTCACCGACCGCGAGGGCGACCCCCATTCGCCGCACCTGGCCGGTCCGGGGTTCTGGGGCGCCGTCAAGGGCCTGTGGCACGCACACATCGGCTGGCTGTTCAAAACTGTCGGGACGGCCGACAAACAGCGGTTCGCGCCCGATCTCATGAAAGACCGCACGATGCGCGTTATCGACAAGCTGTTCGGGTTGTGGGTGGTGCTGAGTTTCGCATTGCCCTTCGCGCTCGGCTGGATCATTGGCGGAGGCTTTGGAGCCGCACTCACGGCGCTGCTGTGGGGCGGACTCGTGCGGGTCTTTTTCCTCCACCACGTGACCTGGTCGATCAACTCCGTCTGCCACTTCTTCGGCCGCCGTCGCTTCGAGGTCAAGGACGAATCGCGCAACGTGTTCTGGCTTGCTCCGTTCTCGATGGGCGAGGCGTGGCACCACAACCACCACGCATTCCCCACCTCCGCCTTTCATGGCTTGAAGATCTGGGAGCGACTCGCCGATCCGACCGGACTTGTGATCGCGGCCCTCGAGAAGCTCGGCTTGGTCTGGAACGTCGTCCGGATTAGTCCGGAGCGCCAGCAGAAGAAGCTGCTCGCTCAGAAACCCATGACCGACGCGCCCGCCGGCTAAGACCGACGCGCCCGCCAGCTGACACCGCCGCGCCGACGCGGCCGCGCTGGGCTAACCCGACTCGAGCGGCGCCATCGTGAGCCCCGCGCTTTCGAGCTGATCCCAGTAGCCCTCGGCCTCTTCGCGGGGGCCGCCCCACACGATCGCCGAGCCGGAGTTGTGGATCCGGTGGGCGAACCGGTACCCCTCCGCGAGAGACACGCCCGGCAGTACCCGGGCGAGTGACTCGGCCACATGGTCGAACGTGTTGTGGTCGTCGTTTAAGACCACGATCCGCCACAGCCCCCCAAGCCCCGTGCCGCCCCGACTGGCGCGGGGCAGCTGCTCAACGGTCTGCGCCATCCACCCTCAGAATAAACCTCGAGACGCGGCTATTCGGAAGGCGGGTCCCAGCGCCGGGCACGACCCGCCCGGCCGGCATGCGTGGAGGCCTTGGCGGCTGGAGTCTCCTCGGTCTCGCGCTTGCTCCAGTACCGCTCGAGCCCTGCGTAGAGCTGTTCCGGAGGTGCAGCTTGAACGTAGGAGCCACGCAACTCGGGCGTTGCTCCGCGCGCGATCTCGTCGTGGACCACGCCGACGAATGAGTCGAGGCCTTCGGTGCGCACCAGGGCAGCCCAGGTGTCGAGCCGGTCGGACAGCTCCGCGAGCTGCTCCTCCACGTCGTCGCTTGAGCCGAAATGGGTCATCGCGAGGCGCACGGGGTCCCATCCGAGCACCCGCTCGATGGATGCGTGCCACGCCTCGATGTCGATGTCGGGCGGCGGCGTGGGCGGGATCGTGAGCTCGTTGGGAGTGATCCGGACGCCGCCGACATCCCCCACGAAGGCGGTCCCGTCGTCGTACAGGTAGCACACGTGGTGAGAGGCGTGGCCCGGGGTATAGGCGACTTCGAAGCGCCCGCCGAGTAGCCGCTCGCCGCCGGTCAGGCTGCGTATGTTGGTCTCGGGCACGGGCAGGACCTCGCCCCAAAGGCGCTCCATGTCCTCGCCGTACAACCGCTCTGCGCTGTCGAGCAGCCGGGTCGGGTCGATCAGGTGCTGCGCCCCGCGCTCGTGCACATACACCTCGAGCTCGGGCCAGCGCGCCACCAGGGAGCCGGTTGCGCCGGCGTGATCGAGATGGATATGCGTGAGCAGGATGGCCTCGGGCTGCTCGTCTCCAAGCGCATCGATAAGGGTGTCCAGGCAGGAAGCTGGGCCCGGATCAATCAGCACTCCGTCGACCTGCCAGCAACCGATCACCCGCTCACGCCCGACGTGGCGCAGGTCGATTACGCGCACGGCAGGACGCCGAAGAACGGTGGTGGGCTGCTCGGGTGGAGGCGGTTCATCTGCAGGACGCAGCGCAAAGACGGAGATCTCCTGCTCGCCGCTATCGCCGGCAAATCTCAGCTCCTGCTGCTCCTCGCTCTCGGCTGCGAACCCCATCTCCGGCTGCTCCTCCTGTTCGCCGCCGAGGCCCACGCTCTGATGCTCCTCAGTGTCCCCAGAGAAGCCCGAAAACTCATCGAATTGTTCCGCGGAGTCGTCGTCTTCCGCTTCCCCGGGGGCCACCACTTCCGGGAACCCAGCGACGTCTTCATCCACTCCGTCTCCCTGCGGGGAAACCTCCAGCTGCGGGAGATCCGCGAGCTCGGGGGAAACCTCCCCCTCCGGCGCAACCTCCCCCTCCAGAGCAATATGCCCCTCCGGAGCAGCATCCCCCTCCGGGGGCACCGCCAGCTCCTCTCGCACGAGTGGGGCCTCGTCGGTGGTCGCGGCCGGGAACCGCGTCGCGGCCGCACTGGCGAGGTCCGCCAGCTCCTCCGAGAGCCTGCGTGCATCTCCCACGATCCGATCCCGTTCGCTCCAGATGCGGTCCACCTCGGCATCGAGGTCACGGACACGCGTCTCAGCTGAGCGCTCGCGCTCCTCGGCCCACTGGCGCGCTTCGGTCTCGAGTTTTTGCGCCAGCTCGCGCGCTTCGGTCTCGAGCCGCTGCGCCAGCTCTCGGGCATCGCGTTCGAGGATCTCCGCCTCCGAACGAGCCCGCATCATCCGCTCCTCGGCTTCGGCACGCGACTGGGAGGTGATCTGCTCGGCGGTCTCGTGGGCGCGGCCCAGAATCTCGGAGACCTGCTCGCCCACCCGCTCGAGCGCCCGCCGAACCGCGCCCTCGGGCGAACGCGTGGCGTGCAGCTCGGCCACGAGCCGAGTGACGTCCTTGATGTACTCATCGACGGCTTCGCGCTCGTATCCGCGCAACGCGATCGGGAACTCGACGGTCGCGACCTTTCCCACTGGGTCGGATGGCAGGTCGGCAAGGGGCTGGGTGATCTCCTGCATGATCGCGTGCTCGTTGGCGGCTGAATGCTTATCTGGCATGTCTAAAGGATTCCACTTCGACGCCTGGAAGCCTGCGCCCGCTTAGCAGCTTCTTAGAATCCCCTCCAATGTCGCACGGACCCTCCCCCCGCCTGCCGGAGCCCGACCGCCCATGGCTGATGCGCACCTACGCGGGCCACTCGGACGCGAGACGCTCGAACGAGCTGTACCGGCGCAACCTCGAGAAGGGCCAAACCGGTCTCTCGGTCGCCTTCGACCTGCCCACGCAGACCGGCTACGACCCCGACCACGAGCTGGCCCGCGGCGAGGTCGGCAAGGTCGGGGTCTCGATCGCCCACCTTGGCGAGATGCGCACTCTGCTGGACGGCATCCCGCTCGACCGCATGAATACCTCGATGACCATCAACGCGACCGCGGCCTGGCTCCTGGCGCTGTATGCGGTAGCGGCCGAGGAACAGGGCGTTCCCGAGGACAAGCTTCAGGGGACCACGCAGAACGACATCCTCAAGGAGTACCTGAGCCGCGGCACCTACGCCTTCCCCCCCGGCCCAAGCATGCGGCTGATCGCCGACACAATCGCCTACACCGTCACCCATATCCCCAAATGGAACCCCATCAATATCTGTTCCTACCACCTGCAGGAGGCGGGGGCGACGCCGGTCCAGGAGATTGCCTACGCGATGTCCAACGCGATCGCCGTCCTCGACGCCGTCCAGGAACGCCTGGGCGACCAGGCAGAAGAGCTGATCGGACCAGTTTTTGGCCGCATCTCGTTCTTTGTCAACGCCGGCGTGCGCTTCGTCGAGGAGCACGCCAAGCTGCGGGCCATGGCCCAGCTGTGGGACGAGCTCGGGCGCGACCGCTACGGCGTGAGCGAGGATCGCCATCGCCGCTTCCGCTACGGCGTCCAGGTCAACTCGCTCGGGCTGACCGAGTCCCAGCCCGAGAACAACGTCCATCGCATCGCGCTCGAGGCACTGGCGGTAACGCTCGGCCGCAGCGCCCGCGCCCGCGCGATCCAGCTCCCGGCTTGGAACGAGGCGCTCGGCCTGCCGCGGCCCTGGGACCAGCAGTGGTCGCTGCGCCTGCAGCAGATCCTGGCCTATGAAACCGACCTGCTCGAATACGCCGACATCTTCGACGGCTCGCGCGTGATGGAGGGCCTGGTCGCGGAGCTGGTGGAGGGCGCGCGCGAGGAGATGGCGCGCGTGGCCGAGCTGGGCGGGGCGATCGAGGCCGTCGACTACATGAAGGGCGCGCTGGTCACTTCTCATCGCGAGCGTCTCAGGAGGATCGAGACCAACGAGCAGACCGTGGTTGGGATCAACCGCTTCACCGCCAGCGAGCCGTCTCCGCTGCGCGCCGGCGCCGACGGGGGCATCCTGGTGGTCGATCCCGAAGTCGAAGCGGAATGTCGCGCGGCGGTCGAGAAGTGGCGCGAGGAGCGCGACCAAGGCAAGGCGAAAGAGGCCCTGGAGGAGCTGGCCCGCGTGGCTCGCGACGAGCAGCAGAACATCATGCCCGCGACGATCGCGGCGGCCAGGGCCGGCGTGACCACCGGCGAATGGGCCCAGACCCTGAGAGAGGTCTTTGGCGAGTACCGCGCACCCACCGGGGTGGGTGAGGCGGCGGCGCTGCCCGCGGAGGGTCTCGCGGACCTCCACGAAGAGGTCGAGCGCGTCTCAGAGGCGCTGGGGCGCAGGCTCAAGCTGCTCGTGGGCAAACCCGGACTGGACGGACATTCGAACGGCGCCGAGCAGATCGCGGTGCGTGCCCGCGACGCCGGCATGGACGTCGTCTACGAGGGCATTCGCCTCACCCCATCGCAGATCGCGACCTCCGCCGCCCAGGAGGGCGTGCACGTCGTCGGCCTCTCGATTCTTTCGGGCTCTCACCGCGAGCTGATCCCGTCCGTGCTCGAGGCGCTGCGGGAGGCTGGCGCCGGCGACGTGCCGGTCGTCGTCGGCGGCATCATCCCCGACGCCGACGTCACATGGCTAAAAGAAGCCGGGATTGCCGCTGTCTACACGCCCAAGGACTGGGATCTCAACCGGATGATCCGGGACATCGTCGCGCTGGTCGCAGAACACAACGGGCTCAGCGCGGCCATGAGCGCTTGAGTGGACGGGCCGCCCTCGATGGCGCCGCGCTCGGTGCCCGTCTGAGGGAGCGCGACACCGCCGTGGCTGCGGCCGTGCTCAACCTCGTCGAGAGCCGCGCGCCGGACGCCCGGACGCAGTGCGAAGAATTGCTCAAAGCCGTCTCCCCCGCAGCGCTTGGCGCCGAGGCGCCGGCCCACATCGTCGGTGTGACCGGGCCACCGGGCGTCGGCAAGTCCTCGCTGCTCTCACAGCTCGTGGCCGGCTGGAGAAAGCTCGAGCGTTCGGTCGCCGTGCTGACCGTCGACCCGACCTCGCGCCGCTCGGGAGGCGCCCTGCTGGGCGACCGGGCGCGCATCGACGTTGACCCACGCGACCGGCAGGTGTTCGTGCGCTCGACCGCCGCCGGCAACCGGCTCGGTGGACTGGCCGCGCCGACCCGCGCGGCGGCCAGCGCACTCGCCGTGGCCTTTGACGTGGTCGTCATCGAGACCGTCGGCGTGGGTCAGTCCGAGACCGAGGTGGCAGACGTGGCCGACACGGTCGCGGTCGTCGTACAGCCCGCCTCGGGCGACGTGCTTCAGTTCCTCAAGGCGGGGATCATGGAGGTCCCGGACGTGCTGGTCGTCGCCAAGGCGGACCTGGGCAGACCGGCGCAGCGGGCCGTGATCGACCTGCGCGCCGCGCTCAAGGCACTCGGGGCTATGAGCACGGCGGTAGTTGCGGTTTCCTCCGTGGCGCCTCCTACCGGGATCGACGAACTGATCGAAGCGCTCGACGCCCACCGAGCCTCGCTCGACCTCGAGGCCAGACGCCTGCGCGCTCGCCGCATGCACGCGCTCGCCGATTTCGCCGCCGAATATGGCGACGCCGGTCTGCGGGCGCTGGGCGGGCAGCGGGCCGCCGAGCGCTTCCTCGCAGAGCAGGACCCCGGGCACGACGTAGCCACGCTCGAGCACGTGCTCGAGCAGCGCGCCGACAGCGGCGATTCGCCGAGCAGCGGCCATTGACTCGCATCGTCCTGCCCGCAGAGCCGCTTGAGGCGGGACCGACCGCGCTGCGGCCCTGGCGCGACTCGGAAATCGCCTGGCTGGTCGAGGCCTGCCAGGACCCCGACATCCCGCGCTGGACGGCGGTCCCTGCGCCATACGGGGAGCCCGACGCGCGCACCTTCCTGTCGCGCCGCTACGACGCCCTGCACGCCGGCACCGAGGCATCCTTCGCGATCGTGACGAGCGAGGACATCGACCACGGCCTGCTGGGCTCGATCTCGCTCATGCATCTGGCCTGGCAGGACGACAGCGGCGAGGTGGGCTACTGGCTGGCCCGCGGCGCCCGCGGCCACGGGCATGCGACGCGCGCAGTCCGTCGCATCTGCGCGTGGGGATTCGAAGTGCTCGGGCTCGAGCGGATCGCGTTGCTGACAGCCACTGGCAACCTGCCCTCCCAGCGAGTCGCGGAGCGCGCCGGGTTCACGCGCGAGGCGGTGCTGCGCTCCTACCTGCTGAGCAAACAGGGACGGCTCGACATGGTGGTCTTCGGGCTGCTGCGCGAAGAGCTACGGCTTGCTGGAGCTCTTTGACGAGGTCCGCCCCGACGTTGTCCCCGTCGAGGTTCTCCCCGTCGAGGTCGTTCCCGTCGAAGTCGTCGACGGTGTCGTCCCCGACGTCGACGTCGTCCCGCCCGGCGTGGTCTTGCGCGAGGCGGGTGAGCCGCCGAGCGAGACGATCCGCCAGCCATTCGAGGTGTTGACGAGGTTGACCGAACGCACCGCGGCGGTCTGACCGTTCGCGCCGGAGAGCGTGATCACCGACGCCTTGGAGCCGTTGATCGTGATCGGCCCCACCGCCAGGGTGGGATGGTGCAGTCCCGAGAAGAAGATCCCCATCCCGCGCTCGCAGGTCAGCCCAGCGGCCTTGAAGTGCTCCACCAGCGAGGGCGCGAAGACGTCGTCGCAGATCCTGCGCGCGTCCTTATGCGCAATGGCGGCCGCGAACTCCTGCACCTTGGCGCGCACCTGGTCGCTTGTAGAAGCACCACAGCCCGCAAGCAGGACCGCGGCCGGGGCCGCCACGAGCGATGCCGCCCGGACTCTCATCGCGAGGAGGGTAGCCTGTGGTCATGGCGCTGAAGCCGCTCTATGACGGGCACGGCAGGCTGATCGGCGATCTGCGCGTGTCGGTCACCGATCGCTGCAACTTCCGCTGCCAGTACTGCATGCCGGCGGAGGGTCTGCCGTGGCTCGAGCGCGAGGAGATCCTCACCTTCGAGGAGCTGGCTCGCGTGGTCGGGCTGATCTCGAGCATGGGCGTGCACGACATCCGGCTCACCGGCGGCGAGCCGCTGGTCAGGCGCGGCTTCCCCAAGCTCGCGGCGATGCTCAAACAGCTTCCCGAGGTGCACGAGCTCTCGGTGACCACCAACGGCTTTCTGCTCGAACGCGACGCAGAGGCGCTGGTGGCCGCAGGCGTCGACCGCTTCAACGTGTCGGTCGACTCGCTCCAGCGCGACCGCTTCTACGAGCTCACGCGCCGCGACGCCCTGCCCCAGGTTCTGCGCGGCCTCGAAAGACTTGCCAGCTTCCCCGCCGCCCACCCGATCAAGGTCAACGCCGTCGCGATCCGCGATTTCACCGAGGACGAGGTGCTCCCCTTTGCCGAGTTCGCGCGCCGGGAGCCCTACGAGGTGCGCTTCATCGAGTTCATGCCCCTGGACGGGGACCGCGCATGGAGCAGCGACCGGGTCCTCACCGGTGCCGAGATCCGCCGGCAGATCGATGCCGTGTATCCGCTCGAGCCCATCGCGCGCGACCCGCACGCCACCGCGCGCGTCTACCGCTTCATGGACGGCAGGGGCAAGATCGGCTTCATCAACCCGGTGTCCGAGCCGTTTTGCGCCGACTGCAACCGCATCCGCCTGACGGCCGACGGGCGCCTCCGGACCTGCCTTTTCTCGCTCAACGAAACCGACCTACGCGCCCCCATGCGGGCCGGCGCCAGCGACGCCGAACTCGAGCGCATCATCCGCGACGCGGTGTGGCGCAAGGAGCTCAAGCACCACGTCGGCGAGCCCGGCTTCATTCAGCCGGCGCGGACCATGTCGGCGATCGGCGGCTGAGGATCTGGGCCGCCCGCTCGAGTTCCGCAGCCGTGTTCACGTTCAGCAACGCCTGCGGATCGTCGACCTCGAGAGATACGGGCTCAAGCGCCATCACCGCCGCGCGCAGCGCGACCCGATCGCCGGCCGCGAGCTCGCCCTGCAGCCGCTCGAGCGCCCCGGGGTGGTAGCGACCGAGCAGCGGCTGGATCATCCCGCGATGGCTCGCCACGACCGCCAGAGCGGCATCGGGCGCGCTGAAGGCCACGCGCCGCACGAGCGAGGCCGTCAGCAAGGGGAAATCGACGCCGCAGACCACCACCGGCCGCCCCTCGGCCAGCGCAAGCGCCTCGATCAGGCCGACCAGTGGATGCTGGCGGGGCTCTCGCTCGATCCACACGGCCGCGCCCGGCAGGCTTGGCAGCCCGGTGGCATCCTTTGCCAGCACCGCGACCTCGTCGAGCACCGCCGCGAGCGCGGCGAGCGGGTATGAGACAAGCGGCCGTCCGCACAGCTCAACCGTCGCCTTGGCGCCCCCCAGGCGGCGTCCCTGACCACCGGCCAGCACGACCCCGATCGGCAGCGATCCCATAGGCATGAACCCTACGTACCAGCGGTTCGTAAAATCACGGTGATGGAGCACTCAACCTCGGTCAGGAGCTGGCTGCGCTGCTACCGCTGCTGGTCACAGAACCTGGAGGTGCAGGTCCACTACGAGGGGATCCACAAGATCGACCCCGAGACCGGCGAGCGCGGCGATGTGGTCGACGAGATGCAGGAAGCCGTCATCCAGTGCCTGGAGTGCATGCACGACCAGCCGCACCTGGGATTCCACAACGGCCGCGTCGAGCCGATCGAGGATCGCTGGGAGCGCATGATCGCGGGCACGCCATGGGTGGCCTCGTGCACCGTCACGGTCGACGCCGAGGACGTCGAGACCTGCTCGGGACCCGAGGCGGGCGAGGCGCTTTCCTTCGCCGCCTTCGGTGACCACGGCACGCGCGAGTTCTTCACCCATGTTCGTTTCCACAAACACGACGACGATCGGATCGTGGTCCATTTGCTGGTCGAGCTGTATGCACGCTCGGAGGAAGAGGCGACCGAGGTGCTCGAGGATGCCGCGCGGGGAGCGCTCGCGATTACGTCGCTCGCTCAGGAAGCGCGTCCGCCCGCCGCGACCGGCGACGAACAGCACTGACGGCCTCGAGCGCGATCAGCGCGAGCGCCACCGGGACCGTCGCCGGCAGCTCCGACAGGACCAGAAAGAGGACGTCGAAGGCACCCGCGATCAGCAGCGTCAGCAGCGCGCCCGAGCGCTGCAGGACCCGGTCGTGCGCGAGCAGCGCGCCCAGCAGGCCGGCCACGAACAGGTCGCCATAGCCCATCGACACCGAGCCGAACAGCTCGCTCTGGAGTCGAGGTAGCCCCGCCGGCGGGTGGGCCGCGATCAGGACCGCGTTGGGTGCCTGCAGAAGGTTCGAGATCACCAGCCAGGTGTCGGCGGCAGCCATCGCGACGATGCCCAGCTTGAGCCAGGTCGTCGGTGTGACCGCGCGCAGCAGCACCCCGAGCGTGACGCAGCTGAGGGCCGACAGCAGCGCAGCCGCGCCCTCGCCCACGAGCGAGCTCTGGTCCGCCCAGGCGAGCGCGAACAGCGCCGCGGTCACGAGCACTCCGCCGGCCACGCGGGCACGCGGCCAGCGCTCGGGCCCCCGCGCCGCCCAGGCCAGCGCGGCGGCAGCCAGCGGTGGCACGGCCACCAGCGCCAGGTAGGTCAAGCCCGTGGCCGTGCCCGAGGCGAAGCGGATCGCGAAGATCACGACCACGATCGAGCCGGCCGGAATGAGCGCCCACCCCCACCCGTGCAGCCGCTCGACGAAGGGGATTCGCGGCGCCGGGCGCGGCGCCGCCACCACCGCCGCCTGCAGCCCGAGCATGGCGGCGTCCGAGGGCAGGAACGGGAGGATCACACAGTCAGCGTAAAGGGAGCCTGACCTCAGCCGGGGCGGCTGACGCGCGCCGGGCAACCGCAGCCGGTCACCTCGCGCTCCCTTCGCCGACCGCGCTGCCCACGGGCTCCGGAGCGGGTGGCCGGGGCGGTTGTGCGACCGCCGCGTGGTGGTAGCGCCCGCCGCGCATCAACGAGGCGCCCGCCGCGACCAGACACGCGGCGATCGAGAAGACAAACGTCTCATGCAGGCCCGACCGAAACGGCGCCGATATCAGCTGCGGGAAAAACGAGCGCCCCGCCAGCAGAGCCCGGGTGTGCGCGCTGAGCGAGCCGAGCACGTGCGCGCCCAGCAGGTGCTGCACGGGGTTGTAGCCAAGGAACGCCGAGAACAGCACCGAGATCGGCGGCAGGTGTGCGGCGTGCGCCGCGATCGCGGCCGGCACGCCGTGGCCGCGCAGGCCGGTCTCGATCGCGTGCGGCAGCGTCGCCGAGAGCCCCGCGATCATGAGCGTGAAGAAGATCCCGACCGAGATCACCTGGGCGGAGTTCTGGAAGGTCTGGTTCATGCCGCCGCCCGCGCCCCGGTCCCCGGGAGGGAGGCTGTTCATCACGCCGGCCCGGTTTGGCGAGGCGAACATGCCCATCGCGATTCCCATCAGCGCGAGCACGAGCGCGAACAACCAGTACGAGAAGTCGGTGGGCAGCGCGATCAGCAGCGCGAAGCTGATCGCCGCCCCCACCATCCCGCCGCTTGCGAAGGGTCGGGCGCCGAAGCGGTCGGAGAGGTAACCCGAGACCGGCCCGCTGACCAGCATCCCGAAGGTCAGCGGCAGCATGTAGATCCCCGCCCACAACGGCGTATCGGCGAACGCGTAGCCGTGCTGGGGCAGCCAGATGCCCTGCAGCCAGATGATCAGCATGAACATCAGTCCGCCGCGCGCCACGGCCGAGAGAAAGGTGGACAGGGTGCCGAAGGTGAAGGCGCGAATGCGGAACAGCTCGAGCCGGAACATCGGTGCGCGCACGCGCCCCTCGATCACCAGGAACGAGACCAGCAGAGCCGCGCCCGCGCCCAGCAGCGCGAGCACGCGTGGGCTGCCCCAGCCGGTGGAGGAGGCGCCGTAGGGGCGGATGCCATAGGTGATCGCGACCATCAGGCAGATCAGGCCCGCGGCAAATGTCACGTTGCCGGCCCAGTCGACCCGGGCGCGCTTGGACTGTCCGAGCTCGCGCAGGTTCAGATACGCCCACACGGTGCCGAACAGTCCCACCGGCACCGAGATCAGAAACACCAGGCGCCAGCTGATGGGCGCGAGCAGGCCGCCCAGCACGAGGCCGACGAACATGCCGCTCACGCCGACGATGTTGTTGATGCCCAGCGCCATGCCCCGCTGGTTTTGGGGGAAGGCGTCGGTGATGATCGCCGCCGCGTTGGCCATCAGGCAGGCTCCGCCGATGCCCTGCACGATCCTGAACACGATCAGGTAGTCCGCGGCCGCTTTGCCCGTCAACCAATCAATGGTCAAGAGCAGCGATGCGACCGTGTAGATCACGAAGCCGAGGTTGTAGATCCGTACCCGCCCGAAGATGTCTCCCAGCCTCCCCAGGGACACGATCAGCACGCTGCCCACGATCATGTAGCCGAGGATCATCCACATCAGGTAGAAGCTGTTGGACGCCACCAGCGGGTCCAGGTGGATGCCGCGAAAGATGTCCGGCATCGCGATCAGCGTGATCGACACGTCGAGCGTCGCGAGCAGTGTCGCGAGCGTCGTGTTCGACAGCGCCATCCACTTGTAGTTGTCATCGGCGACGGCGCGTTTCACCTATCCCAATTCTACAGGTAGACTGTGCAGTCTGCCTGTCAAAGCCAAGCTCAAGAGTGATCCCGCGCTGTTGGCGAGCGAACTGCGCGTCGTCCTCGGGCGGCTGCTGCGGCGGCTGCGCGCGGAGCACGCCTTCCCGCTGTCGCACATGGCCGTGCTGGGCCGGCTCGACCGCGGCGGGCCTCAGAGCGTCTCGGCGCTCGCTCAGGCGGAGCGCATGCGGCCGCAGTCGATGGCTCACACGGTGGCCGAGCTCGAGCAGGACGGTCTGGTCGCCCGCCGTCCCGACCCCGGCGACCGGCGGCGGGCGCTGGTGGAGCTGACCGATCAGGGCCGGCTCGTGCTTTCCGAGGAGCGACGCCGACGCGAGGGGTGGCTCGCACAGGCGATCGCGAACGACTTCACGGCGGTGGAACAGGCCCTACTGAGCGACGCGCTGGAGCTCTTCCGCCGTATCGCGGAGCGCTGAAAGGAGACCGAATGCAGATCGAGTGGTACGGACAGTCGGCCTTCCGGCTGCAGGGGCCGGACGCAGCCGTTTTCATCGACCCCTTCGCCGACATGCCCGAGCAGGCCCGAGGACGTGGGGTGCAATTTGATTATCCGCCGATCACCGACGTCAGCGCCGACCTGGTGCTGGTGACGCACGAGCACTTCGACCACAACGGCGTCGAGGCCATCGACGGCTCGCCGCAGGTGCTGCGCTCGACCGCCGGCCGGCTCTCGACCGAGTCGATCGGCGAGGTGCTCGCGGTGGCATCCGAGCACGACGTAGCGGCCGGCACCGAGCGCGGCCCGAACACGATCTTCGCGTTCACGCTAGAGGGGCTACGCGTGGCGCACTTCGGCGACTTCGGGCAGATCGAGCTGCGCACAGAGCAGGCCGAAGCGCTGGGGCAGCTCGACATGATCTTCATTCCTGTCGGAGCCGGCCCGACGATCGGCCCCGAGCAGGCGCAGACGATCTGCACCAGGCTGCGCCCACGCTGGGTCGTGCCGATGCACTACCGCACCCCGCGCGTCAACTTCCTCGATCCGGTTGAGCCCTTCCTCGAACGCATGGCGGCCGTGCACCGGCTCGAGGCTCCCGTCTTCGACACCAACACCCTCCCCACGAACGACGGGCCGCTCGTCGTCGTTCCTGCGACCCCATAGAAGAAACCATGGCCACTGTCAGCGTGCGCTACATCGTCGATGACGTCGACGCGGCGATCGCCTTCTACTGCGAAGAGCTGGGCTTCAAGGAGGAGATGCACCCGGCCCCGAGCTTCGCCATGCTCTCGCATGGGGACCTCCGCCTGGTGCTGAGCGCACCCGGCGGCGGCCCCGGGGGTGGTCAAGCCATGCCCGACGGCACCAAGCCCGAGCCGGGGGGCTGGAACCGCTTCCAGCTCGAGGTCGCCGAGCTCGAGACGACGGTCGCGAAGCTCCGCGAGCACGGCGCGCGCTTTCGCAACGAGATCGTCACCGGCGTCGGCGGCAAGCAGATCCTGGTCGAGGACCCGGCCGGCAACCCGGTTGAGTTGTTCGAGCCGACGATCACCGAGGCGCGACTCGGCTGACCCTGTTGGATATTGCTCTCGCATATCGAGAGGAATATCCAACGGACCCGTTCGGGGTAGCTTCAACGTGGCGAACCCGCGAGAAGGAGTCAAAATGCCCGACGAACACGAAGAGCACGGCGGCGAAGGCGATCCCGGCACCGAGCAGGACCCAGGTCGTCAGCAACCGCGCGGCGAACAGCACGAGCCCGGCCCCGCCCCGGCGCCCGGACGAGCGCCGAACCCCAGCCCGCGGGGTGGTTATGGCGGCCCGCGCGAGGGCCAGCAGGGCGCCTAGCGCCTACCCGCCCAGCCGCCGCTCGAGCTCGGCCAGCTGCTCGCGCAGCTCCTCGGGCAGGCGGTCGGCGAACTGCTCGTAGTGCTCGTTGATCGCCGGAAGCTGCTCGCGCCACTCCGCGGGGTCGACGGCAAGCAGGCGCTCCATGTCGGCTTCGCTGACGTCGAGTCCCTCGGTCTCGATCCCGCCCTCGCCCACCGGCGGCACCAGGCCGATCGGGGTTTCCACGGCCTGCGCGCTGCCCTCACAGCGGCGGAAGATCCACGCGAGGATGCGCGAGTTCTCGCCAAAGCCGGGCCATAGGAAGCGCTCGCCGCCGTCCTTTCGGAACCAGTTGACGTGGAAGATGCGCGGCAGCTGGGCCCCTTTACGGCCCGCCAGCGAGAGCCAGTGGCCGAAGTAGTCGGCCATGTGGTAGCCGCAGAAGGGCCGCATGGCCATCGGGTCAAAGCGCAACTTGCCCACCGCGCCGGCCGCCGCGGCGGTGGTCTCCGAGGCCATCGTGGAGCCGATGAACACGCCGTGCTTGAAGTCGCGCGCCTCGAACACGAGCGGCACCACATGGGAGCGGCGTCCGCCGAACAGGATCGCCGAGATCGGCACACCCGCCGGGTCCTCCCACTCCGGGGCGATCGAAGGGCACTGCGAGGCGGGGGCCGTGAAGCGCGCATTCGGATGCGCCGCGGTCGTCTCGGATTCGGGCGTCCACTCGTTGCCCTTCCAGTCGATCGCGTGCTCGGGGGGCTCGCCGGTCAGGCCCTCCCACCACACGTCGCCGTCGTCGGCCTTGGCACAGTTGGTGAAGATCGAGTTGCGCTCCACCGTCTCGATCGCGTTGGGATTCGTGCGGCGACCGGTGCCCGGCGCGACGCCGAAGAACCCGGCCTCGGGATTGACCGCGCGCAGGCGGCCGTCTGAACCGAACTTCATCCAGGCGATGTCGTCCCCCACCGTCTCGACCTTCCAGTCGGGCAGGGTGGGGATCAGCATGGCGAGGTTGGTCTTGCCGCAGGCGCTGGGGAACGCGCCCGCCACATAGCGAACCTCGTTCTCGGGCGAGGTCAGCTTCAGAATCAGCATGTGCTCGGCAAGCCAGCCCTCGTCGCGCGCCATCGCCGAGGCGATTCGCAGCGCGAAGCACTTCTTGCCGAGCAGTGCGTTGCCCCCGTAGCCGGATCCGTAGGACCAGACCTCCCGGCTCTCGGGGAAGTGCACGATGTACTTGTGCTCGGGGTTGCAGGGCCATGGCACGTCCTGCTCGCCGTCTTTGAGCGGACTGCCGACCGAGTGAAAACAGGGCACGAAATCGCCATCCTCGCCCAACACGTCGAGCGCGGGCTGCCCCATCCGCGTCATGATCCGCATCGAGGTTGCGACGTAGGCGGAATCGGTGAGCTCTACGCCGATGTAGGAGATCGGCGACCCCAGCGGTCCCATCGAGAACGGCACCACGTACATGGTGCGACCGCGCATGCACCCCTCGAACAGCTCCCGCAGCGTCGCGCGCATCTCCTCGGGATCACGCCAGTTGTTGGTCGGGCCGGCGTCGCCCTCCCGCTCGGAGCAGATGAACGTGCGGTCCTCGACCCGCGCCACATCGGCCGGGTCAGACCGCGCCAAAAACGAGTTCGGCCGCTTGGCCTCCGACAGCTTCTCGAAGGTGCCCGCCTCGACCAGCTTGGCGGCCAGCCACTCGTACTCCTCGGCGGACCCGTCACACCAGTGGATCTCGTCCGGCCGTGCCAGCGCCGCCGCTTCGTCTACCCACTCCCGAAGCCGTTTGTGACTCGTGGTGGCCTGGCGGGTCTCTGCGGTGTGCGGCATGCGTTGACTGCTCCTTTGCGAATTCACTGGTGGCTTTTAGCCTATCTTCCGCTGCCCCGAACGGGCTTGCTCGTGCGCTTCTCGCCCACCAGCTCGAGGGGTGCGGGATGCTTGCCGCGGGCGGCGTGCTCATGCAGCTGGCGCAGCTCAAGCGGCGCCTCGCCATTCAGAATCCAGCGTGATCTGGGCCGTGACTCGATCCGCCCCGCCTCGCTCAGCGCCTTCACCGCGGCCGTGACAGACGGGCGCCGGGCGCCGACGACGAGCGCGAGCAGGCTGTGCGCCAGCGGCAGGTCGATCTGGATTCCCTGCGGGGTGACCCGCCCCCAGCGGTCGGCGAAGTGCCACAGCACCAGCAGCAGGCGATCGTCGACCCGGCGCATGTGGCACACGGCGAGGTGAAATGACAGCCAGTGCACCCGCAGCATCAGCCGCCGCGCGACCGCGGCCGAGATCTCCGGCCAGCGCGCGATGCGCGTCGCAAAGCCGCGATCGAGCACGGCCCCGGTCAGCGGCTGCGCGATCTGCCAGTTGATCTCGGTCTCGATCGAGCTGTCGGTCGTCAGCCGCAGCCAAGGCTGCGTGATGTCGCCGGGACCGAGCAGCTCGGCGCACGTGCGATCGCCGACCGTGACCTTGCGCACCAGCACCCCTTCCGTGATCAGCACGCCGAGGCTGCCGGCGGACTTGAAGTCGCGGCGGCGCACGCTCCAGGGGCCCTTGGGATATTGCACGAGCCGCGCGACCGCCTGCTGGCGGGCAAGCTCGAACTCCTGTTCGCTCAGATCTTCGCCGAGATCGGGATCGCGTTCGAGAACGGCGACGGCAGAAAAGACAGACACGTACCCCCCGCCTTCCCCAGAGCTGCGTTACTCGACGTTTGTCTCGGCGCTCTGGAGCGGACTATCCGGGTGCTTTCGTGGTACCAGCACTACCCGTTTGAACTCGGCCACAAGCAGGCCATCCTGGTTGAAGGCGCGCGTATGGACCTTGACCGTGCCTCTGTCGGGCTTGGAGCGAGACGGCCGTACTTCCAGTACCTCTGACTCCACAAACAGAGTGTCGCCGTGAAACAGCGGCGCCGGGTGGCTGAGCTCCTCGGTCGCAAGGTTGGCGATCGCCTTGCCCGAGACGTCCGAGACGCTCATGCCGAGCGCCAGCGAGTAGACCAGCGGGCCCACCACCACGTTGCGGCCCTGCTGGGACGCCGCCGCATACACGTCGTTGATGTGCAGCGGGTGGTGGTTCATGGTCAGCAGGCAGAAGAGGTGGTCATCGGCCTCGGTGACGGTCTTGGCCGGCCAGTGCTTGTAGACGGCGCCTACCTCGAACTCCTCGAGATAGCGGCCATAGGGGTGGGAGCCCGTGGCCTCACGGGCTGCCTGATCGGTTTGGAGCTCACTCATGGGCCGGGAGGATGTCATTTCTTTTTGGCCGGCGCACATG
>JAVKSP010000058.1:0-19249 GCA_039583645.1 Solirubrobacteraceae bacterium | reverse complement strand
GTTATGCGCGCGTCCCGGCGCCGAGGAAGAACGGCCCTGCGAGCGGGCGGACCTCGATCTGCCAGCCAAGCTCGGTGAGGCGCCGTTGCAGCTCCTCCGGCGTGTGCGGGACCTTGACCGCGCGGTAGGTCGTGCCGTCTTTGAGCTCGCGGCGGATCACCTCCGAGTCCTCGCCCTCGATCAGCTCCTCGGGGACGCGAAAGGCGTCGTCGACGAACAGCACGCGCCCCTCCGGCTTGAGGCACTCGTCCACCAGCGACCAGAAGCCCTCGAAGCGCTCGATCGGGACGTGCGAGAGCCAGAACCCGAAGAAGACGGTGTCGTAGGCACCGTCGGGGCGCCAGTCGAAGATGTCGGCCTCGATGAAGCGCACCCGGGGGTCGTGGACCTTCGCCTTGGCCAGGGCGAGCATCTCCGGCGAGCCATCGAGCGCGGTAAGCGTGGCGGCGTGGCGCAGCAGCTGCGCTGTCCACGTGCCCGGGCCGCAGGCGAGTTCGAGCACGTCGGCCATGAGGGCGAACCTGGCGAGCGCGGCCAGCATCTCCCGCTCGGCCGCCTCCTGCTCCCCGCGGCTCAAGTCGATCATCGCCGTCTGGGTGTACTCGGCCGCCCGCGCGCCGTAATAGGCGAGCTGCTCGGCGAGCAGCTGGTCGAGGTCAGCGCTCACGACCCTCGATCCCTCTCCGTTCCAACATGCGGGCGGCGTTGACCGCGCGGAAACCGAACCGCTCATAGAGCCCGTGTGCGTCCGCCGTCCCCAGGACGATCCGCACCCCGGCGAGTTCGGGATGCTCGAGGATGCTCTGCACGAGCCACACCCCGAGCCCCTTCCCGCCATGGGCCTCCAGTACGAACACGTCGCCAAGCCAGGCGAAGCGCGCCCGGTCGGTAACCGCGCGCGCGAACCCTGCCTGCCTGCCGTCTCCGTCGTACAGCCCGAACACGAGCGAGTTTTCGATCGAGCGTTCGATCACGTCGCGTGGCACGCCGCTAGCCCAGTAGCTCGTGCGCAGGAAATCCCAGATCGTGTCGCGGTCAAGCAGCGCCCGGTCATCCGAAATCGCATAACCGTCGCGACGCCACTCCATGGCGCCGATTGAACCGGATGCTCAGTCTGTGCCCGCCTGGCGCTCGAAAAGATTGGCCACCCTGTCGGGATCGGCGGGCTCCAAAAGACTCTCCTTGGCCATCTCGTCGACATCGGCGAAGCCGCCGGCACGAAGCTTTGCGAGCGCTCGCTCCAGGTCGTAATCGGTGCGACGCAGGTCCACTTCCGGCCCCAGCAGCGCCCAGAACGCTCCGGTGCGGCCCTCATAGGGCAACCCGATGCTGCCCGCGTTGACCACCCTGCGGCCGTCCAGGTGGTGCTCGAATTGGCGATGGGTGTGTCCGCAGACCACGAGCTTTTGCTCGACCCCGCTGAGCACATCGCGCAGCCGCTGCGGCGGCGTCACCGCGGTGATGATCTCGGTATCGCTGCGCGGCGAGCCATGACAGAAGAGCGTCGGGCCCAGTGACTCGATCTCGAGCTCGACGGTGTCGGCGAAGCCGGCCAGGAAATCGCGGTGCTCGCGGCCGATACGCGCGGCGGCGAAGGCGGCGGCGCGCGCCGCCGGGTCCTCCTCGGTCTCGATGCGCGTGCGCCCCTGGTCGAACGCCTCGACGATCTCGCGGTCGGCGTTGCCGCGGACGAAGCGGGCGCGCGGACCGAGCGCCATCAGCGCCTCGACCGTCTCGAGCGGCAGAGGGCCGGCCGCGACGTCCCCGCCAATGACCAGGGCCTCGGCGTCGGCACGATCGATCTCCTCAAGCACGGCTTCGAGTGCCGGCAGGTTCCCGTGAATGTCGTAGAGCGCCGCGACCCGCAGCATCAGTCGTGCGAGAAATGCTGCTCGACGTACGGCTTGGCGAGTCGTTTGGGAGCGCGTGCGAGCCACGCCTCGACGATCACCTCTTCGAGTTCGTCGAGCGCGATCCGCTCGAGCAGAATCAGCACCGCCGGGAAGCCGTCGAAATGGGGCGTGGTGAAGAACACCTCCGGGTTGTCCGCGATCAACGCGTCCTTGGCGACCAGATGCTCGACCCGTGCGCCGAGGATCGGTCCCGCAGGGGCTTGATCACCGAGCGCGCGCAGGTCGGAGCGACGTAGCGGGCGCTCCCATACGAACAGCTTGTCGCGGACGCGCCAGGCCGCGAGGTCGTGCATGGGCTGCTCATGCGCCTCGGGCAGCGAGAGCGCAATCCTGCGAACGTCCTCCCAGGTCGCCATCGGCACAGGGTACGGTCTAGCTGTGCTCGGCCTACCTGACGGCGTCAGAGCCTGCCTGTTCGACCTCGACGGCGTGCTCACGCAGACCGCAAAGGTGCACGCGGCGGCGTGGAAGCAGATGTTCGACGAATACCTACGCCGGCATTCGGCGGAACATGGCGAGCGCTTCGTCCCGTTCGATCCGGTCGGTGATTACGACGAGTACGTCGACGGCAAGCCGCGCTATGACGGCGTGCGTTCGTTTCTCGGCGCGCGCCACATCGACCTGCCCGAGGGGGCGGGCGACGACTCGCCTGAGGCCGAGACGATCCACGGACTCGGCAACCGCAAGAACGAGATCGTGCTGAAGATGGTCCACGAGTCAGGAGTGCAGCCCTACGAGGGATCGGTGCGCTATGTGGAGGCCGCGCGCGACGCGGGGCTGCGCCGGGCGGTCGTCTCCTCGAGCACCAACTGTCGCGACGTGCTGGAGAGCGCGGGCATGCTGACGATGTTCGAGGAGATCATCGACGGCCGCGTCGCCGAGCACGAGCAGTTGCAGGGCAAGCCCGCCCCCGACACCTTTCTCGCGGGAGCGCGCTCGCTCGGCGTGGAGCCCCAAGGCGCAGTCGTGTTCGAGGATGCTCTGGCCGGCGTCGAGGCGGGCCGTCGCGGCAAGTTTGGCTTCGTGGTCGGGGTCGACCGCGTCGGTCAAGCGGCGGACCTACGCGCTCACGGGGCCGATGTCGTGGTGCGCGACCTCTCCGAGCTGCTTCAAGAGCAGTGATCCAGCACCCGGCCTTTCGCGTCGAGCCCTGGACCGTCCGCGAGACCGAGCTGCACCTCGACACGCTGGCGCAGACCGAGTCCGTGTTTGCGCTGGCCAACGGCCACATTGGCTTGCGCGGCAACCTCGACGAGGGCGAGCCCTTCGGCCTCCCGGGCACATACCTCAACGGCTTCTTCGAGGTGCGCCCACTGCCCTATGCGGAGGCCGGCTATGGCAACCCCGAGCAGGGTCAGACCGTCGTCAATGTCACCAACGGCAAGATCATCCGGCTGCTGGTCGAGGACGAGCCCTTCGACGTGCGCTACGGCGAGCTGCGCAACCACGAGCGGACTCTCGATCTGCGCGCCGGAGTACTGCGGCGCAGCGCGGAGTGGGAATCGCCGACCGGCCGTTTGGTGCGCGTCTCGTCGACCCGGCTGGTGTCATTCCCGCATCGCGCCGTGGCGGCCATCCGCTACGAGGTCGAGCCCATCGACGACGATCCTCTGCCGGTGGTGGTGCAGTCGGAGCTCGTCGCCAACGAGTCGATGCCCCAGACTGAGACCGATCCTCGCGCCGCGGCGGCACTCGCCTCGCCGCTGAAATCGGAGTCCTTCACCGCGCGCGACACCCGCGCCCTGCTCACGCACGTGACCAAGGCCAGCGGGCTGCGGATGTCGTGCGCGATGGGCCACGAGATCGAGGGATCGGCCGGGACGGAGGCCGGCATCGAGAGCTTCGAGGACCTGGCGCGGCTGACCGTCACGGCAGACCTCGCGCCCGGCCAGCCGCTGCGGCTGGTGAAGTTCCTCGCCTATGGCTGGTCGGCCCAGCGCTCGCACTCGGCGGTGGTCGACCAAGTGGGCGGCGCTCTGGCCGAAGCACTGCACCGTGGCTGGGACGGTCTGCTGGCCGAGCAGCGGGCGTATCTGGACGACTTCTGGGACCGGGCCGATGTCGAGCTCGAGGGCGACGCCGAGCTGCAGCAGGCAATCCGCTTCGCGCTGTTCCACATCCTCCAGGCCGGCGCACGGGGTGAGGCGCGGGCGATAGCGGCCAAAGGCCTGACAGGACCCGGATACGACGGCCATGCGTTCTGGGACACGGAGATGTTCGTTTTGCCCGTCCTCACCTACACCGCACCGCGAGCGGCCGCCGACGCGCTCCGCTGGCGTCACGCTACCCTCGAGCTCGCGCGCGACAGGGCCCGGCAGCTGGGGCTGCGGGGGGCAACCTTCCCCTGGCGGACCATCCGGGGTCAGGAATGCTCGGGATACTGGCCGGCCGGCACGGCTGCCTTCCACGTCAACGCTGACATCGCCGACGCCGTGGTCAGGTACCGCGCCGCGACCGACGACACGGCGTTCGAGCGCGACATCGGCACCGAACTGCTGGTCGAGACGGCAAGGCTGTGGCGCTCGCTCGGCCACCACGACGGGACCGGGCGCTTTCGCATCGACGGCGTGACCGGTCCCGACGAGTACAGCGCGATCGCCGACAACAACGTCTATACGAACCTGATGGCACAGCGCAACCTGCGCGCCGCCGCCGACGCGGTGGAGCGTCATCCCCGCTCCGGCCAGAGTCTCGGGGTCGAGGCGGAGGAGGCCGCCGGCTGGCGGGACGCCGCGCGAGAGATGGTCATCCCGCATGATGCAGAGCTGGGCGTGCACTGCCAAGCGGAGGGGTTCACGCAGCACGAGCGCTGGGACTTCGGCGCCACGTCGCCCGAGCAATACCCCTTGCTCCTGCACTTCCCCTACTTCGACCTCTATCGCAAACAGGTGGTCAAGCAGGCCGATCTGGTCCTCGCTCTGCACGCCTGCGGCGATTCCTTCAGCGCCGAGGAGAAGGCACGCAACTTCGCCTACTACGAGGCGCTCACGGTGCGCGACTCATCGTTGTCGGCCTGCACGCAGGCGGTGATCGCCGCAGAGGTGGGGCACGTGGAGCTCGCCTACGACTATCTGGCGGAGGCCGCCCTGATGGATCTCGGCGACCTCGAGCACAACACCCGCGACGGGCTGCACATCGCGTCGTTGGCGGGAGCGTGGATCGGCACCGTCTCCGGGCTCGGAGGCATGCGTGATCACGCCGGGGCGCTCCGGTTCGCGCCGCGCCTGCCTCAGGCTCTCACGAGGGTGGCGTTCAGGCTCACCTTCCGCGGTCGCCGGCTCCTGGTCGACATCCGTCACGACAAGGCGACCTACACGCTGAGCGATGGAGAGCCGCTCGAGATCGTGCATCACGGAGAAAGCGCGACCGTGGCCGCCGATGCACCGCTGGTGCGGCCCCTTCCGCCCCTGCCCCAGCTTGCCGCTCCGACCCAGCCGCCCGGCAGAGCGCCGGCGAGGAGGCGCCCGCCGCGGTGAGGCCGGCTGCGTCTAGGATCGCCGGATGAGCGATTCGCCCATCGAGCAGCTGCTGAGCAGCATGGACCGGCTCGAGCTGGACGGGACGATGGAGCTGCTCGAGCCCGGGGCGCGCTTGCTGACCGCGGACGGACGCCGGGCCGATGGACAGGGCGCTGTGCGTGAGCTACTCGCCTCGTTCCTCGGGTCACTGCGATCGACCAACCACGAAATCACGAGTCAGTGGCACATCGGCGACGTGTGGATAGCCGAGGTCAGTGCGAGCTATGAGCTCCAGGACTGGCTGAGGCTGACAGACCTGCCGCGCGTCTTTGTGGTGCGTCTGAAGGGCGAGCGGATATCCGACGTGCGCGTCTACGGAGCACACGAGCAGCCCCTCACAGAACATCCCACGGGCGAGGAGGGGATGTGGGTCGGCAGCCGCTGGATTCCTCCGCTCTGAGCGGCGACGCGCGTGGCGATGAGCTGAGCGGCGACGCGCCCGTCGATCAGATCCAGGCGGTGATCTTCGATCTCGACGGCGTGCTGGTGGACTCTGAGTGCGCCTGGGACGCCGCCCGCAAGGAGGTCGCGCTCAGCCACGGCGGCCGGTGGCCAGCCGACGCTCAGCGAACGATGATGGGCATGAGCTCCACGGAATGGTCCGCCTACATGCACGACGAGCTCGGGGTAGCGCTTGAGCCCGAGCAGCTATCGGAGGCCGTCGTCTCGCGGCTTCGAGACGTCTACGCGGAGCACCTGCCGCTGATTCCGGGAGCGCGAGAGGCGGTGAGCGTGCTCGCAGAGGTCTGGCCGCTCGGGCTCGCATCCTCCTCTAACCGCTCCGTGATCGAGTTAGTCCTCGACGGCGCTGAGATGCGGCGCTTGATCAGCGTCATCGTCTCCTCCGAGGAGGTGCCGCGCGGCAAGCCCGCGCCCGATGTCTATCTCGAGGCTGCCCGGCGGCTCGACGCCTCGCCGACGCGGTGCGTGGCGATCGAGGACTCGAGCAACGGACTGCGCAGCGCGGCCGCTGCGGGCATGCGGGTGATCGCCATACCGAACCGCGATGTCCCGCCGGACGATGACGCACTCGCGCTCGCAGACGAGGTGCTGGACTCCCTTGCCCAACTGAACCCAGGCTGCGTTGAGCGGGTGGGGGTTAGTGCCGGGGCGGATCTCAGGCTGGCCTTGGAGCTCGCGGATCTGGCGGGTCGGATTGCGCTGGAGCGATTCCGCAGCCGGGACTATCGGGTCGGCATCAAATCGGATGGCTCGCCTGTGACCGCAGTCGATCGCGAGGTCGAGTCCGCGTTGCGCGAGCGGTTGGCTCAAGAGCGTCCCCATCACGAGATCTTCGGCGAGGAGCTAGGCCGTAGAGGAAGCTCGGAATGCCGCTGGTATCTGGATCCAATCGACGGCACGCGGCGATTCATCGCGGGCGATCCGAAGTGGATGACCCTCATCGCGCTGGCCATTCGCGAGCGCGTAGTGGTCGGGGTCGTGGCGCTGCCGGCGTTGGGAGAGCGCTGGTGGGCGCGCCGGGGCAAGGGCGCCTTTCACGACGGGAACCCGGTCCGGGTCTCGAACACGACTAGATTGGCGGACGCGGCGGTGAGTGATGACTGGCGCCACAGCCTCGCCCGCGGCGCCACCAACACTCCGCTCGCGACGATCGCGGCGAGGTGCGCGTGTGTACGACCCCACCAGGGCCACGGTTTCCTCAGGTTGGCCGCAGGCGAGGTCGACGTTGCGGTCCAGGTCGGGAGCGCGCCGTGGGACTACGCGCCGCTCAAAGTCATCGTCGAGGAGGCGGGAGGAAGGTTCACCGACTTCGCCGGAGGCGAGCGCATCGACACCGGGCGCGTGGTCGGAACCAACGGCAGAATCCACGCTGAGGTTTTGGAGCTCCTTGAGTCGGTAGGAGCGTAGAGACGGCGCGATTGTCCCAGATGACTAGATCAGCCCCACAAGCACGAGCACGCCCAGCACCAGCAGGAGCCCGGCGGTCAGGAGATTGCCGCCCTTCTCGAGCCATCGCGCTCGAAGCTGATAGCCGCCAACCGTCGCGGCGAGAGTCAAGAGGACGAAGGTGGCGACAGTTACCACGGCGAACACGGCAAGAGAGCCGATCGCAGTGCCGACGCCGGCCGCGGTAGCCGCAAGGAACACAGGCAGGATCGTCAGGTCTGGCGAGGCTGCGGCTCCGAACGAGACCATGAATGGGATCAGCGAGCGCGGCTGACTCTCAGCCTGTGATTGCGAGTGACCGGGGAGGTGCGCGTGGTCGCCCACGTGGATGTGGTCGCCCGCGTGCACGGGGTCGCCGCCATGTGCGTGTCCGTGCCCGCGGCCTGTCACCTCGAGCAGAGTCAGCAGCGCCGCGGTTGCGATCAGAATCGATCCCACGATCGTTGACTGTGCGCTCTCCACGCTTCCCCGGAACTGAAGCCCGACGGCCACGATCACGCCGCCGAGGATGAGCGACACGAGCACATGCGCGACCCCCGCCAGCGTCGAGAGTCGTGCTACGCGCGCCAGCGAGTAGCGCCTGGATCGGCCAACGACGGCGAGTGGCAGCCAGTGGTCGGGTAGCACGGCGTGTCCCACCCCAACTCCTCCGGCGGCAAGCAGCAGGGCGGGAGTCGCGCTCACCCTGCGCAGGTTACGAGCCCGGCGCAACTGGGCGCGGACGAGACCCCGCGGGGGCTAGCCGATATGCACCGTCGCTCAGGCGTCTCGCCGCTTGATCGTCGCGGCCGCCCAGAGGATCGCCACCGCTGCGTACCCGCAGAACACGGCGAACCCCGTCCACACCGCCAGGTGGTTGGGGTTGTCGAACGTATGACTCGCAACGGTCGTACCTGCATTCAGTGGGAGGTAGGGCGAGACGCTGTTATCGATGCTCGCCGGGAGGATGGCGCTGATTCCGGGCAAGACGAACAGCAGACCGACGAACGCAGCGATCCCACCGGCGGTATTGCGCAGGACCGCGCCCAGCGCCAGGCAGAGCGCGCTGAGCACGGTGAGGAATAGAGGCGCTCCGACAACTGTTCGCAGCGCCCCACCAGCGAAGAGCGAATGTTGGACCTGGTGCTGGGAGACGATCGCCTGAACCACGAGAAAGGAGATCAGTGAGGCGATCAGCATCAGCGCGAAGGTGAGGAGCCCGTAGACGACCAGCTTGGCCCACAGCACCGGGAGCCGGCGTGGCACGGCCAACAAGCTCGAGCGAATCATGCCGGTGGAGTACTCGCCCGTAATCACGAGTACGCCGAGCACGCCGATCGCAAGTTGGGCCAGGTGCCATCCCGCGACGCCGGGGTTGATCGAGTCATAGGTCAGTCGGCCTTGCGGGCTCGTCTGGCTCCAGCGCGACATCTGCACGGCCGCGACCGCCGGACCCAGCCCAGCCATCGCGATGAACGCTGCGAGCAAGGACCAGCGCGTGGAGCGAAGGGTCCACAGCTTGGTCCACTCCGAACGCAGCACGCGGAGCAAGGTCACTCGTCCGCCGCGACGGCGCGGAGACTCGGCCTGTTGTTCTGCGGCCGTCGTGACAGCGCTCATGCAGCCAGCTCCGGGGTCTCTTCCTGCTCGCCCACGAGCGCGTGGTACTCGACGGCGTCTCCGGTCAGGCGCATGAACGCCTCTTCCAAAGACGCCTTTTGCGGGACCAGCTCGTGAAGCACGATGCGCTCCCGGGCAGCGATCGTTCCCACTTCGGGGCTTGTCAGGCCGTGAACCTCCAACAGCCCGGGTTCGGGACAACGCACGGTTGCCTTTTCAGCCACGAGCAAGCCCCGAAGTTCCTCGGCCTGTGGCGTTCGCACGATCACAGCACCGCCCTCCGAGGCCTCGGCCACGATCTCGCTCATGCTGGTGTCAGCGATCAAACGCCCGCGGCCGATCACGATCAAGTGCTCGGCAGTCTGGGAGATCTCCGCCATCAGGTGTGAGGAGAGGAAGACCGTACGACCCTCGGAGGCAAGTCGCTTCAACAGGTTTCGGATCCAGAGAATCCCTTCGGGGTCGAGCCCGTTGGCCGGCTCGTCCAAAATCAGCGTGCCCGGATCGCCGAGGAGCGCGGCGGCGATTCCCAGGCGCTGTCCCATCCCCAGCGAGAAGCCACCAGCTCGCTTCCGCGCCACCTCGGTCAGCCCGACCAGCTCGATCATCTCCGCTACTCGCCGCCGACCGATCCCATGCGTCTGCGCCAGTGCCAACAGGTGGTTGTAAGCCGACCGGCCCGTATGGATGGCACGAGCCTCGAGCATCGCACCGACCTCGTGCAGCGGCGCAGGGAAGTCGCGGTAGGTACTGCCGTTCACTCTCGCGGAGCCCGCCGTCGGCTTATCCAATCCCAGGATCACGCGCATCGTGGTCGACTTCCCGGCGCCGTTGGGCCCGAGAAAGCCGGTTACGAGACCCGGCCTCACGGCGAAGCTCAGATCCTGGACCGCGACCTTGTCGCCGTAGCGCTTGGTGACGTGCTCGACCTCGATCATTGCGCGATTGTCGCAGGGGTCACCTAAAGGTCGATCAGACTATGCGCGTGGCGTTACGCCCTGCCGGACATCCCACCCTGCGCTTGACACGGCCTCGGCCACAGGAGAGGATCGCGCGCCAAACCGTCCAAACCTCATCCAGGGAGGCAGCATGTTTCATGCAGGGGTGGCAGCGCGCTTAGGTGCGCTGGTGGTCGCCGGAGCGGTGGCGCTCGTATTGGCGAGTAGCGCATCGGCAGCGACCGGTCCCAGAATTGTTCGACCTGCGCCGATGGTTCCGCTTCCGGGCGCCCGGCCGCACGTCCCGGGCACGCGCAACGACGTGGTCACGAGCACAAACTGGTCCGGGTACGCGACCCAGGATGCCAGCAAGTTCACGTATGTCACGGGCACCTGGGTGCAGCCGGCGGTCACCTGCCCCAGTAGGTCGACCCAGTACGCCTCATTCTGGGCGGGGATCGACGGCTACTCGAGCAACTCCGTGGAGCAGCTCGGGACCGATTCCGACTGTGTCGGCAGGGGTCGCGCCTCGTACTACGCCTGGTATGAGATGTACCCGGCCAGCTCGGTCGACATCTCCAAAACCTCGTACCCGGTGAAGCCTGGGGACACAATGACCGCCAGCGTGTCGGTGAGCGGCACAAGCTTCACGCTGAAGTTGACCGACTCGACTGCAGGATGGACCTTCAGCACTACCAAGACTGGCTCGGGCTTGGCTCAGTCGTCCGCGGAGTTGATCGCGGAGTCCCCGGAGATCTGCAGCCTCACGTGCAGGCTCGCCCAGTTGGCTGACTTCGGCACGGTCCACTTCACCAACGCCGAGGCCGCCGTGTCCGGCGGCACGGCGCAGCCGTTCAGCGCGTTCACGTACGCCTCCGGTCCGCACGAGATCGTCATGGAGACGAGCAACGGGACCGTCAGGGCCCAGCCTTCGTCGTTGGCGACGAGCGCCTTCAGCATCACCTGGAAGCACAGCTAGTTGACATGACCGCGTAAGCGACGGCCGCCCGCCCGCCGGGACGAGATGGTTGGTACCGGTGGGCGGGCGCGCTCGGGCTGGGCGCAGCGAGCCAGGGCGCCGCTTTGGCATCCTGGGACCGCGCTGCTAACGTCAGTGGACCTAGCCGTCCGGTGGCGGACGGCACCACGTGTTTAGCGCTCGCAGGTCGTGGCTGTTTGACTCTCCTGGTACGCGGCACATGACCAAAGGAGAACGGCAATGGCACAAGGAACCGTGAAGTGGTTCAGTGACCAAAAGGGCTACGGCTTCATCACCCCTGACGACGGAGGCAAGGATCTCTTCGTCCACCAATCTGCGATCGTTACTGAGGGCTTCAGGTCGCTGACGGAGGGCGCGACGGTGACTTACGAGACCGCCCAGGGTCCGAAGGGCCCGTCCGCCTCGAACGTCCAGACCCTCTAGACGCGCCGGTCGCCCAGTCATGAAGACCGCTCGGGAGCGGGCCGAGGAGAAGCGCGCCGAGAAGCTCGAGGTTGTGCGCCAACAGGTGCAAAGCGGATCGCTGGTGATCCGCCAAATGACCGATGACGAACGCCGCCGCTACCCGCCGCGTCCAGACCGGCCCAAGCGGCCGCGTCGATGGTGAGCCGTGGGCGAGCGTGAAAGCCTCATTGCCCGGATCCGGCAGATCCGGGGCGCCCCCGAGCCGAGCGGTGAAGCCGCAGAGCCTCGACACGCGAATCCTGAGTACCTGATCCGTGCGCTCGAGGAGCGAATAACACACTTGGAGCAGCTCCTGCAGGGGCTGCAGGACTCAGTTCACCGCGATGCCGTCCGTCAGGACAGGCGAGTGGCGGAACTCGAGGCCCGGATCCAACCAGCGGCACTCAGCCGGGCGCTCAGCACGGACGCACGCGAGCGCGGACTCTAGTCAGCAACCCCCCAGCTTTCGCGCAGCAGGCGAACGACCGCGTTGGAGAGCGCCAAGTGAAGATTCCCGCCCTCGGCAAGCGCTTGCTCGGTCTGATCGGCCATAGCCGTCCGATCTCGCCTTCCCCTGAATCGCGAATCTAGCGCCGGGAGGAGAGAAAGACGGCGAACCGTCGGGGCGCAAGACGCCTCCGGGCGCCGAAGCCTACGCCCCAGCGTCATCGCGATCTGCATCATCAACCAATACGCTGCGCGGTCAAGTCAACGCCTGGCTTGTGCACCGCGGCGTCAGGCACGCGATCTCGCGACCGCTGATCCCGCAGCTGGCTGCGCTCTGACACCCGCTGCGGGCGAAATCAATTGAGCGCCACATCAATGAAGCTACGATCCCGCATGCGATGGCCGACATGCGCGTCACTTTCTATGAGCGCCGGCCTGAGTCGGGCTCGCTATACGAAGTCAAAAGCGAGGAGTTCGACGCCAACACCTCGCCCCGGGCGGCTCAGCTCGCGCTGGAGGCGGCGGAGCGCTGGATCAGCGTCGACCGGCGTGGCCGCAGTTAGCGCATTGATCGGCTTTTGCCCCCGGACTGACGGCATGTCGCCGTAACTCTGCGGACATCGGGCTGACGATCCGGCCACGCCCGCAGGCGTTTCGACGTCCGATCTGCAACGCACCTCGACCGCTCGCGGACGCGGTGTGGGAGTTTGTGGAGCCGAGTCGCCTTTGCGCTGCCTGAAGTGCGCTTCGGCACGGTCTCTGCCTGGCATCACCTGAGGTCTAGGGGTTCGGCGTATGCGGCGTCGGCCTGGGCGCGGTTGAGGTATTGGTTGACAACCAGCTGGTGGAGAACATGGCGCTGGCGCTGTTTTGCGAGCACGTAGTGTTTGAGGGGGTCGAGCGCTGCGGGCGCCTGTGGCAGTCCGGCGAGCATCGCCGCTTGTGCCCAGTCGAGCCCTGCGGGACTGGTGCCGAAGTACCCGCGGGCGGCGGCGAGCTCTCCCCAGTAGCCGTGTCCGTAGTAGGCGGCGTTCAGGTACATGTCGAGAATGCGCATTTTCGAGTAGTCGAGCGAGAGCTTGACGCCGAGCCCGATCTCGCGCAGCGTGGCAGCGAAACCGCTCCCGTGACCGTATAGCTGTTTGGCGAGCTGCTGCGCGATCGTGCTGCCGCCGGGGTCCTGGCTGGTCTGCAGGGTGGCGAGCGCGGCGCGGCCGGCGCCATCGAAAATGTTGATGAGGAAGTTGGAGTAAAAGTGCTCGTCCTCGACGGCAACGATGGCGTTGCCAAGCCTGGCCGGCGGCAGGGGGCCGCTATAGGTGTGTGGTGAGCGGCGAGGATTCGATCGACTCGCTTCTGGGCGTCTCCGACCCCCGGCAGGGTGACCAGATACAGCGCCCCGGCCGTGAAGAGGGCCGTGACCGCTGCAGCTAGAGTGACTCCCGCGATGACCAGGCGCCGCAGGGCGCGCGACCAACGCAGCGGCAGCCCGTGGTGCGCACCGGGCGAGGTTGTGCCGCGTGGTGGCGCGCTGTCAGCGGCGGCGCCGATCGTTGCTTTGAGCTGGTCTCGTGTTGTGGAAGTGGAGGCGGTTCGGTTGCGGCGACTGCCCTGGTAGGCGAGCGCGCGCCGGGTCATGCGTCGGCGGTGCGGCGCAGGGGGCGCCAGTCGAGCAGGCGGTCCCAGAGGAGGGCACAGGTGTGGGCGACGCGCTCGACCACCCGGCGCAGGGGCGGCACTGCGAGTGCCAGCACGGCGAGCATGCCGATCGCCGCGCCGGCGATCACGTCGCCTGGGTAGTGGGTGCCGACGTAGACGCGCGCGAATGCGAGCAGCGCCGCGAGTACGAAGAGAAACGCGCCGATCGCGCGGTCATAGAGGAACATGCCGCAGGCGAGCGCGAAGCCGCCGGTGGCGTGGTCGGAGGGGAACGAGGGGTCGTGCGCGCGGGCGATCAGCAGGTGCGCGGTCGCGGGGTGGGCGGCGTAGGGGCGCAGCCGGTCGACGGCGTGGGCGATGGGCTGGTTGACGAGCAATCCGATCGCGGCTGCGGCGGTGCCGAGGACCGCGCCGCGGCGCCGCCGTTCGCGGTGCAAGCGCCACGGCAGCAGGAATGCGAGCGCGACCAGGGCGATGAAGACGTATTCGAAGTCCTGGGCGATGAAGCGGAAGATGTGGTCGGGAACCGCCGAGCCGCTGAGGCCGTTGATCGTCTTGTAGAGCGAGTAGTCCACTCGTATGTGGACTGGGCGATAGCACGCCGTGATCGCTGCGGCAACGCAATTCGCACAGGTTTGGTCGATCGGCGGTCGGTCGATCGCGGGATCCTTGCTCCCCCTCAGCTCACTGCGGTTGGGCGGTGTCGCGGTGCGTGCGCGGGCGCGACGATGGGCGGGTGAGCAGCATCAGTCGCCCAACGGTTGTGCTCGCGGACGCGCACGAGCGCTACCGCAGCGGGTTGGCGCGCGCGATCGCGATGCACCCGGGGCTCTCGCTGGGCGCGGTCACCGACGACGGCCCGACGGCGCTGTCGCTGATCGTCTGCGAGCGGCCAGAGCTTGCGCTGCTCGATGTTCGCCTCCCGGGGCTGGACGGGTTCGCGGTCTGCGAACGGTTGTTTGACGGTGAACGTGTGCCGCCAACGCGCGTGGTGCTCTTGGCAGCGGTGCTCGACGCGGGCCAGTGGGCGCGCGCCTGTGGTGTCGGGGTGACCGGGGTGCTGAGCAAGGACGCCTCGCGGTGGGAGATCTGCGAGGCGCTAGTCGTTGCGGCAAAGGGCGAGCCGACGTCCCGGGAGTCCCGGTCCGGGGTTGCGAGCATGTCGCTGCTTGTCACAGACCCGCCCGCCGGGAGACACGATTTGGGCCCCAATGGCCGTGCCGCCTGAGATGGGTTTTGAACGCCCGATCAGAGACGAAAGCTGTGCGGGTTGGCGCGCGGAGCCTGCGGGCGCTGCCGGGAATCCCAGTCCGATGGACGCCCGGGTGTGCCGCCTTTTGCTCGAGGATCCCGAGCTCTGCGAGGCGATCCCGCAGGCACGACGTGCCGAGGCGATCGCGCGCTGTACTGCTTCGGAGCTGACCATCCCGCGCGGGCGAGCGAGCGAGGCGGCGCCGAGGCAGACCCTGGGGGGAATCGGTGTGCTGGTGCTGGACGGGTTTGTGCTGCAGCGAATGTTGGTCAACGCTGGCTGCGGGACCGAGCTGCTGGGCGCGGGCGATCTGCTCGGCGAGCTCAGGCCGGATGGCGAACTGCCCGCGCTCGAGAGCGCCTTCGAGGTGCTTGCTCCGCTCCGCGTCGCTGTCCTCGACGCCGCGTTCGCGGAACGAGAGCTCGCCCGCTATCCGGAGCTCGGCGTGGCGCTGGTCGCGCGCGCGCGGCGGCGATCAGCGAACCTGGCGGTGAGGATGGCGATCATAAACCGGCCGCTGGTCGAGGACCGCGTGTGGTTGCTGTTGTGGCATCTGGCGGGTCGCTGGGGACGAGTGCGGACGGGTGAGGTGCTTTTGCCGCTGCGGCTCACGCACGCGCTGCTGTCGGAGCTTGTGGCGGCGCGGCGGCCGACGGTGTCGGGCGCACTTTCGGACCTGGCCAGGCGCGGCCTGGTGCGCAGGAGCGGCGAGGGGTGGGCGCTCTCGCGACAGTCCGTGGGCGACCTTGTTGATCTCGGGGTGTTAGATACAGGCAATGGCAGCTGCCACACGTACCAGGGTTCTGATCGCCGATGATCATCCGTTGTTTCGTGATGGTCTTGCGCGCAGGATCAAGGAGCGGCCCGAGCTTGAGCTGATTGGCGAGGCCGCGGATGGGCCGGCGGCGCTCGCGGCGATCCGCGAGCTGCGGCCGGACGTCGCGGTGTTGGACATCAAGATGCCGCGGCTCGATGGGCTGCGCGTCGCGGCGGCGGTCGCCCGCGACGGGCTCGCCACCAAGGTCGTGATCCTGAGCGCGTACGTGGAGAGCCCGGTCGTGTTCAAAGCGCTGGCGGCGGGGGCCCGGGCGTTTCTGTCAAAGGACGCCGACCGCCGTGAGGTGTGCGAGGCGATCGCGGTGGTGGCGCGCGGCGAGGTGGTGTTGCCGCCGACGGTCCACTCAGGGCTTGTGGAACAGATCCGAGCGCACGGAAGTGAGGATGAGCCGAGCCTATCGGCGCGGGAGCGACAGGTGCTGGCGCTGATCGCCTCGGGCGCCTCGGCGCCCGAGATCGGTCGGCGGCTGCATCTGAGCACGGGGACGGTGAAGACGCACTTGACGAACCTGTACGAGAAGCTGGGGGTCGGTGATCGGGCGGCCGCGGTGGCCGAGGCGATGCGCCGGGGACTGATCGAATGAGACCACAGCGGCTGGCCCCTGATTCACTGTCTAGCGAACGCGACGGCCAGCACGGGGTAGACAAGCCCGATCATCGCGTGGCGGCGCGCGCGCTCGCGGTGTTGCGCGTGTTGCTTTTGCCGATCGTGTTTGCCGGTGATCGGCTGGTCGCCCACCCCACCGTCGGCACGCAGCATTTCGACGTGGTGCTTGAGATCGCGTGTCTCTACGCCGCTCTGCTGTTGGTCGAGGCGTGGCGGCCGCGCGGGCCGAGGATCCCTGTAGGGGTGGTGCTGGCCTGCGATTTGGCGTTCGTGGGCGCGCTCAGCTATGAGTCGGGGGGAGCGTTCTCTCAGCTGCACGCCGCGTTTCTGGCGCTGCCGCTGGGAGCGGCGCTGCTGGTCGCGCCGCGGCGCACGGCGGCGGTGTCGCTCGCGACCGGTGTCGTGTACCTGCTGGTGGCGGTCACTCATCCGGCGACACATGGAACTCAACGGCTCGACGTGACGCTCGCGCAGGGTCTATACGTGGTGTGGGTGGGGAGCGCGGCGGTAGTGCTCTCGAGCCTGCTCAGCCGGCGGCGACGGCGGATCCTGGACCTGGCCGAGGCGCGGGGCAGGCTGGTGGCGCAGGCGCTCGAGGCGGAGGAGCGGGCGCGCAAGCGTCTTTCCGATGATCTGCACGACCACGCGATTCAAAATGTGCTGACTGCCCGCCAGGACCTCGCCGACGCGCGCGCGGGTGACGCAGGCGCGCTGCAGCGAGCCGAGCAGGCACTGCGACTCGCGCTCGTTCAGCTCCGAAGCACCGTGCGAGAGCTACACCCCTACCTGCTCGACCATCTCGACCTCCCCAGCGCGCTCGAGACGATCGCCGAGCAGCAAGCCGCCCGCGGCGGCTATCAGGTCACGCTCGAGATCGACCCCGGGGCGGTGGGCGCCCACGACCAGCTCGTGGTCTCGCTGGTGCGCGAGCTGCTGGCGAACACCGCCAAGCACGCCAAGGCCAGCCACACGGCGGTCACGCTGCGCCGCTTGGGGGGCTCGATGCTCCTTGAGGTCTCAGACGACGGCAGCGGCTTTACCGCCGATCAGCGGCTCAAAGCGCTGCGCACGGGGCACATCGGGCTAGCGTCGAGCCGGGAGCGGGTCGAGGCAATGGGAGGCAGCTTCGAGATCGAGAGCGCCCCCGGCGCGGGCGCGCAGGTGCGCTGCTCGCTGCCGGCGCCTGCAGCCACCAGAGCACGGGCACCGGCGGCTGTCGCGGCCTCGGGCGGCTAGCGGGGAGGTCTGCGCCGGCGACCCGCACGGCCGGGGATCGGCCGATCGGACCACCCCCGATCGGCCGATTGACAAAGGCGCGCCGCTGTAGCCGATCGCGGTATCGCGCTCCGCCCCTGGCCCCATGACACTGAGGCGTGCGGCGAGCGTGGCGCGACTCGGCTGCCCGCTCGCCGTTCCCCAGCGACCCTTCCCTCTCATGTCGTCGAGCGACCCCGGAGCACAATCGAGCGCGGGCGAAACCACCCCCAGCCACAAATCGCCAAGCTCCTCGCCGTCCCCGTATAGGCGAGCGACCGGGGAAGGGGGGTGGCGAGTGCGCCGGGCACCGGGGCACCGGGATCCGGGCGGGCCTATACATGTTCGCGGCCGCTCTGCTCGCCGCATATTGCGCCTGCTTTGTCTGGATCGGCGTTCAGATCGGGGACCTTGTGCGCGACCCCCGCGTGCTCTGGCTGGCGATATTCGGATCCGGTGCGATGGGAGCCACGGCGATCTTGTTCTGGCGACTCAGCAGGTAGACGTCCCGCCATGAGCCCGCCAGACCGCATTGATCCGCCGCTGCCCGCCGCCGCGAGCAGCACGAAAAAGCGGCGGGCGAGCCGCGGCCCGGCGTGCTGGCAGCACGCCCGCCGGGGTTCGCTCGCCGCCCCCGCCGTGTTCTTCGCGGCCTCAGGTGCGTTGGTCGCGCTGCTGGGGCTCCCAGCCCCGCGGGACGTAATCGGCGCGTGGCTAATCCTCGGCCTGTGTGTATTCGCGCTGGGCCACAAGCGGCGCTGGGCGCAAACCTTGCTACGCGACTTTGTGCCCATCTTTGCGCTCCTGTTGGCTTACGACACGCTGCGGGGCGGGGCCAAGGACTTACTGCCCACCCACTACCTGCCGCAGATCCGCGCCGATCAAGCACTGTTCGGAGGGTCGGTTCCGACGCTCAGCCTCCAGCACGCACTGTGGCGCGGGACGCCGCGCTGGTACGACTTGGCGCTGGCGGCCGTCTACATCACGCATTTCCTCGTCGCGCCGCTCCTCGCAGCGACGCTGTGGAAGCTCGATCGCTCCCGCTTCAGGCGTTTCATGGCCACGATCGCGACGCTCTCCGCGCTCGGGCTCATCACCTACGCGCTCTACCCGGCGGCGCCTCCCTGGCTTGCCAGCGCAAAGGGCTTTCTCCCGCACGTCACCCGCATCGTGCCCGCGGTGTGGCGGGCGCTCGACGTGCGCCTCGCCGACCCGCTGATTCAGTCTGGCTACCAGTATGCGAACAACGTAGCCGCGGTACCCTCGCTGCATACCGCGTTTGCGATCCTAGTGGCCGCGTTCGTGTGGCCGCGGCGACGCCGGTGGCTGCGGCCGCTGGCCTTGGCGTATCCGGCGGCGATGGCGTTCGCGCTCGTCTACACCGGCGAGCACTACGTCTTCGACGAGCTGCTCGGCTGTCTCTATGCGGCGGTAGCGATCCTCGCCGTGCGCGCGGTCGCCCGCCGGCGGGCCCGCCGCGCCGAAGCCCTCGCGATGGCCTGAGATTGCGATTCCCCATGCAAAGCGGTAGACCCGCGAGCTCGCACCGCCCCCTGCGCGTGAGCGCGCGTTACGACCGCCAGCCCGACACTGGCTCAGTGCGCCGGTTTCTGTGGTTGCTCGCCTTTGGTCTGATTACCGCTGCCTTTGGGCTAATCACCGCGACGCTCGTGGTCGCGTGCGGCGCCAGCGCGGCGAAGGGTCACCATTTCACGAAAACGTTCCCCGCGACCCACCATCCAATCCCGGCGGGGATTCACAAGATCAAGCACGTGGTGGTGATCATGCAGGAGAATCGCTCCTTCGATAACTACTTCGGCACCTATCCGGGGGCGGACGGGATCCCGGGCCTGGCGGGGAATCCGGGCACCGT
>JAVKSP010000057.1:0-19560 GCA_039583645.1 Solirubrobacteraceae bacterium | reverse complement strand
CGCCGAACGTCTACGCGCTCGACAATCCGCACACGCGCGTGGACGAGGCGCTCCAAACCGCCGAGCGGACGGTCGTAGGCAAGTTGCGGTGAGCCCGCGCCCGCGGGCAGCCAGGCATGCGTCTCGGTCGAGCCGCAAGCCGCCGACCACGCGCGGACCGCGCGCGGATGCGCGGCGCGCCGACTCGGCGGCTGGGCCCCGCAGTGCTCGTGGCGCAGCAGCCGCCGCCCGCGTCGCGGTGCTCGCCAAGCACGGTAAGTTCCTGGTCGCAGAGCCCTTCTTCGAGGCGGGCCCGAGGTTCGTGGTAAGCCGCGACGGTGCCACGCGTGTTGGTGATCTGGTGCTCGTGCGGGCTCGGCCGCACCGCGACGGTCGCGGCGGCCGTGCGGTCATCGCACGCCGCCTCGGTCGTCCGGATGTTGCAAGAGACGTGATCGAGGCCTTCATGATCGACCGCGGGTTGAAGCGCTCGTTCGATGGTCCGGTGGAACGCGAGGCGGCCGCTATGGCGCCCGCGGATGGCTCGGGCCGCCGCGACCTGCGTTCGCTCCAGACGTTCACGATCGATCCCGTCAGCGCACGCGATTTCGACGATGCGATCTCGGCCCAGCGCGAGCAAGGCGGAGGCTGGCGGGTTTGGGTCCATATCGCCGACGTCAGCGCCCATGTGGCGGTGGGATCGATGCTCGACCGCGAGAGCTATCACCGTGGCTGCAGCGTGTACGTGCCGGGCGCAGTCGAGCCGATGCTCCCGGCCGCGCTTTCTAGTGACGCCTGCTCGCTGCTCCCGCACGTTGACCGCCTGACCGTGACGGTCGAGCTTGCGATCAGCGGCACGCGTGTGCAGCGCGCCTCGTTCTACCGCTCACTGATCCGCTCGGACGCTCGCCTGAACTACGACCAGCTCGACCGCATCTTCAGCGGAAGCGAGGCGGCCCGCGATCCCTGGGGCCCCGCCCTCGAAGCCGCGCGCGAGGCGGCTGCGGCCCTTCGTGAAGCGCGCGCGGGTACGGGCGCGTTGGCGCTCGACAGCGAGGAGCCCGAGTTCTCCTTCGACAACGATGGCCACGTGCTCGATGCAGTGCCCGTCAAACAGACCGAATCCCACCGGCTGATCGAGCACCTGATGATCGCGGCCAACGAGCAGGTGGCCCGGTTTTTGTCCGACCGCCGCGTGCCGGCGCTCTACCGCGTGCATGGACGCCCTGACGGCGCCGCGGTGGAGCGCCTGTTCGAGCAGCTGGCATCGCTCGAGGTGCCGACGCCACCGCTGCCCAAGGGTCACCTGACGCCCGAGCAGGCGGCGCGCGCGGTCGGCGAGGCCTCGCAGCTGATCGCGGAATACGCGACGCGCACCGGGCGAGGCCAGCGCGCGCTACAGAGTCTCGTGCTGCGCTCGCTCAAACAGGCTTACTACGACCACCGCAATCTCGGCCACGCCGGGCTGCGGTCGGCCAACTACTGCCATTTCACCTCGCCGATCCGGCGCTACCCCGATCTCGTCTGCCACCGCGCCCTGCTGTCAGCCGTCGCGGGCGAGCCGGTACCGGACGCGACCGCGGTCGCAGCCGCGGGACCCTGGGCCTCCGCGCGCGAGCGCGAGGCGATGGGAATCGAGAGGGATGCCGACGACATCGCCACCTGCTTTCTGCTTGAACGAGTCCTAGGGCAGGACCGAGGAGAGAGAGTCTTCGAGGGCGAGGTGATCGGTCTCCACAGTTCGGGAGCGTTCGTTGCCTTCGGCAGCCGCGGTCAATTTGAGGGCATGCTGCCGGTGCGCAGGCTGCGCGGCGACTGGTGGGAGCTCAACGAGCAGGAGACGATGCTGCGCGGCTCGCGCAGCGGGCGCGCGATCAGGCTGGGCGATCCGATCGAGGTCTCGGTGGGCACAATCGATGCGCCGCGTGGCCGGGTCGACCTGCATCCTGCGGGCAGCTCCGAGAGGATCTGACGATGGCGCGCTCCGGAAAGCGCAAGGCCGCCGCCGGCGACGTGGCGAGCAACCGCCAGGCCTCCTTCCGCTACCACCTGCTCGAGCGGTTCGAGTGCGGGATGGTGCTGACCGGGACCGAGGTCAAGTCGCTGCGCGACTCGGGCGCGCAGTTGAAGGACTCATACGCGCTGATCCGTGACAGCGAGCTGTGGCTGATCGGCTGCTACATCCCGCCGTACGGTCCCGCCAACCGCGCCAATCACAACCCCGAGCGCGAGCGCAAGCTGTTGCTGCACCGTTCCGAGATCGACCGTCTTGTCGGCAAGACGCAGGAGCGGGGGCTGACGCTGATCCCGACGCGGATCTACTTCTCGGGAGCGCACGCGAAGGTCGAGATCGCACTCGCGCGTGGCAAAGACCGCTTTGACAAGCGCGAGTCGATCCGCCGGCGTGAGGTTCAGCGCGATATCGAGCGCGAACTGCACGCCCGCTAGCCGGCCGCGCCGAAGCCGTACTGGCGCGCTTACCCGAAGGTTCGCGGCAGGTTCATCGCGTGCATCCCGAGCACGAGCGCCGCGATCAGCGACAGGTACACGACCGCGACCAGGGCGCGGGCAAGCGGCCGCACGCGGTAGTACTCGCGCTGACGCGGGTCGCCGCTGCGGCGCAGTTTCCAGCGCTTGTAGGTCTCGTAGCCCCCGATCAGGATGATCAAAAAGATGATCGGGTTGGGGAATATGAAGGCCAGCGGGATCAGGGCCGCGAAGCCGAGGAACCACATCCACGGCGCCATCGCAGCCATCGCCCGTCCACCGTCGAGTGGCACCACCGGCAGCAGGTTGAAGAGGTTGAGGAAGAAGCCGGTGAAGGCGAGCGCGCGCCAGATGTCGTTGCCCGTGAGGTGCCAGATCAGCACGGCGCCGGCGGCGCCGACGCTGCCGAGGATCGGGCCGGCGAGCCCGACGCGGGCTTCCGCGAGCGCGTTCTCGCCCAGCGAGCGGGCACTGATGACCGCGCCCAAAAATGGGATGAACATCGGTGCGCTGGCCTTCAGCCCCTCCCGGCGGAGCTGGATCACGTGCCCTAGCTCGTGCACCAACAGGAGCGCCACGAACCCCGCCGCGAACGGCCAGCCGAAGAGGAAGCTGTAGGCGGCAATCGAGACCAGCATCGTGCCCGCGCTGACGAGCAGCTTCAGCTTGGGCAAGAGCAGCAGGAGCGCCTTGAGCTTGGCGAGCAGGGCGACGAGCGCTGCCCCGATCGGCGCGAGCCGGCGCTTGACGAATGACTGACGCGGCGGTACCCGCCCGCCAGGGGCATGCGGGCGCCGCGGTGGCTGCGGTTCCGGCTGAGGGACCACCCATGAGGTCTGCGATTCCATCACCGTCGATTGTGGCAGTCGTTCGTCGCGGCGCCACAAACACGCCGCAAACAGCTGCTCTAAACTGGAGTGAGCACATATCCCCTGGGGACGACAGGCTTCGACGTGGTCGGCTCGTGGGGGTGGTTGCGAGCCGAGGTTCCGGGCGGCCTCGTAAAACACCCGGAAGAAAATAAGTGCGGACACGCACAGTTTCGATCTCGGTTACGCGGCTGCTTAGTCGGTAACTGAAGTCGTCTCGGCCACCGTTCGCCTGCGGTGGTGAGCCGGGATCAAGCAGCAGGCTCGCCCGGATCGGATTTGCTCCCTCCGCTCCGGGGACAATCAGGGAGCTGGCCCTCTACAACCCGGCCGGCGAGGCTAGTTGAGGGCGAGACTCAGAGCGCCGGCTACGCTCGTAGACGCCACATCCACACGACCGCGGACCCGGGTTCGATTCCCGGCGTCTCCACCTACAAATTCGCTGCAAAAACGGTATTTAGAGATCCGCAGTAGTGGCCAATCGGTGGCCAATTTCGAACTTCCTAGTCTGGGCCTTGGTACCTGAGCAAGGTTCTTCGCGCCGCGCAGGACAACGACAAGGGTCGTGGGCACCATCGATCGCTGTCCCCGAGGAACGATGCAAGCGCTATGCGCGCAAGCCGCACGGGCAAGGGTCTATCCGGGGTGCTCTAGCGTCGGCTCTGTAGGTGTGGTCCGTTTGGAGGTCGGTCCGAGAGTGGGTACGGGCGCGGCTGGGCTCACGAGGCATCCCCCGGGCTGGGCCCAAAAGCACGAGCACCGTTCCCGCAAAAGCCCAGCCTGCCTTCGGCATCTCAGGCTGCCCGCTTCTTCGCACATGACACGCGACAAGCCGCTGCCGATCAACCATTCGCGTTGCCCCGAGAGCGAGACATGCGATTCCAAGCTCAAGCTAAGAGCTGTGGAGCAGGTTCATCGCCGAACGTGTCCCAGGCGGTGGTCTCGCCATGATTAGCCCTCGTCCGCTGGCAAACTGACCCACTCACCCCTGCTTTTGCGCGGTGCGCGGTGCGCGGCTGCTCTAGACTGCGTGGTGGAGGTATGCGGGGTTCGGAGATGGGGAACGCGTCTGCTTTGGGTCGACGTCTGCGGATTACGCTCGTCGTATCGGTTGCGCTTGTGTGTGTGGCGCTGACGGGCCTGGGCGTGGGATTGGCGGTCGCCGCGGTCGCGCGCGCGGGAGCCCACCACTCCCGGGTGAGCTGGATCACGTATGGCTTTGATCTCCAGCGAACGGGCTTTAACCCGTACGAGCGCAAGGTGCGCGCGTCTAACGCGTCACATCTGCACAAGCTGTGGAGCAAGAACTTGGGCGGGGTAATGATCGCCCAGCCGGTGGAGGCCGCCGGCGTGAAGATCCATGGGACTGCGACCAAGGTCGTCTACGAGGGCACCGAGCGGGGCGACTTCTATGCCCTGCGAGCCGACGACGGCCACGTGATCTGGCACAAGTACCTCGGCTCGATCCACAAGCACTGCCCGTTCTTTCCGGGGGGCCGATTTGGTATCGGCGGGGCGGGAGCGATCTCGGCGCACGCGGGGAAAGGCGTGATCTATGTCGCCGGTGGCAACGGCGACGTCTATGCGCTCAATCTCGCCACCGGCGCCGAGCAGCGCGGCTGGCCGGTCAGGCACGTCTTCAAACCCCGTCATCTGCAGGTGTACGGCGGGCTGACGCTGTTCAAACGCCGGCTCTATGTCACTGACGCCAACGACTGCTACTCCCCTCCGGACTACGGCGGGGTGACCGAGATCAATGCCGCCAAGCATCGCATCATGCACCGTTTCTATCCCGCCGGAGCGCCCAAGGACGGCGTTTCGGGGGGCGGCGTGTGGGGGCCCGGCGGCGTCAGCATCGACCCCTCAACCGGGGACGTTTACGCGGCCACCGGCAACGCCGAGACGGGCCCCGAGAACGCTCGGTACGCCGAAGCGGTGGTCAAGCTGAACCCCTCGCTGCACGTGCTCTCGTACAACCAGCCACCACTCAGCGGTGAGGACCGGGACTTCGGCGCCACGCCCGTTTTGTTCAAGCCCGCCGGCTGCCCGAGCACGCTGGCCGCCGTGGAGAACAAAAAGGGCGTGCTGTTCACCTACCGGATCGGCAACATCGCGGGCGGACCGCTGCAGCGGCTGCAGATGGGCGACGTCAACCTCGGCAGATTCATCGGCGCGCCCGCCTGGGACCCGGTTGACAACACCCTGTACGTGGCCAACTCATCTAACTCGAGCAGCGGCCCTTACAAGCACGGCATGGTCGCGCTCAAAGCCCGGCACAACTGCAAGCTCGCGCTCAGATGGCAGCATCCGGTGGGGCCTTCGGTCGAGACCGTCTCGCCCCCCACCGTTGCCGCCGGCGTCGTCTACTTCGGCGATGGATCCGGAGACCGAGAGTTCGCCTTCAACGCCGCCAACGGAAAGCTCCTGTGGCACTCAAACGGCATTCACAACCACGTCAACGGCGCCGCCGCGATCATCAACGGCACGCTGTTGGTGCCGACCTGGGACCACCACCTCTACGCCTTCGGGCCCTAATCGCAGGGCTCCTAGTCACCGCATGGACCGCACTGGTTCGCTTCCTACCGCGAATGGCGCGTTCGCGGCCCGCAATACAGTCTCACCGACCATGGGGGTCGTCAGGTCAGGGTGACTCGAACGGCGGGGCTGCTGGCGATGGCGGTGTTGCTCGCGGTCGCGGTGGCTACCAGCCCGGAATCCGCGACCAGTTCGCCTGTCGACCGTGCGCAGCGCAGCTCAACGTCGCCGAGCCAGGCGCGGAGGGGGATTCACAAGATCCGCCACGTCGTGATCGTCGTGCAGGAGAACCGCTCGTTCGATAACTACTTCGGCGCCTATCGGGGCGCGGCGGAGGCAACCCGCCAGACGGGCCGGCTGCTGCCTTGAGAGGAACTCGGCAGCCACCCGGCTGGCGCGGCTGCCTCCTGGTCCTCGATCACAGGGATAGCCACCCCTGGCGACGCGCTGGCTTCCGGGTTTGTTGCTTTGGGGCAGTGTGCTGTCATGGGGGTAGGTGGGTGGCCGCATGACTGAGTTGCCCGAGTGGAAGGGCTCGGAGCGTGCTTCGGTGTGACAGCTGGGCGTGAAATCGGCAACTTGTTTGTATGAGCGCTGTCACGGACGTTGAGGGCCCGGTGTTGGGGAGTGCTAGTGGCCCTGCGCTGGTCGGGTTTGAGCGGGTCTATCGCGAGAACGTTGCTGCCGTGACGGCTTTCTTTGCTCGGCGATGCGGCGATCCGCAGGTGGTTGCGGATCTGACCTCTGAGACGGTTGTTCGAGCGGCTGCTGGGTTTGGGGGGTTCGATCCCCCGCGGGGTAGCGCGCGAGCGTGGCTGTTCGGTATTGCCCGTCACGTGTTTGCCGATTACTGCCAGCAGGCAGCGGTCGGGCAGCAGACGGCGGTCAGGCTGGCTGGGCTGGCTGATCTTCCGGTGGACGAGATCGAGGAGCTGGCGGGGAGGATTGACGCTCAGCGCGCCGGTCGGGAGCTGCTTGCGCGCTGCGCGGCGCTTCCGTTGCTGGAGCGCTCGGCGGTTGAGGTTGTGGATATCGATGGCTTGACACCGAAGGAGGCCGCGGCCGTGCTTGGCATCAGTCGCGGGGTCCTGCCCTGGCGAGGATGAGCAGCACAGACACTCCCCATGCCCAGAGCCGGCGTCGCCCGGTGCTTCTCACTGGCACGGGTCTAGGCCTGCTGGGGCTCGGCACGGCGGGTGTGATCGCGCTGGCCGCGGGCAGCGCAGCCCCGGCGTTCGCGGTCACCAAGAACACGAATGGGACTGTGGCCATCACCCTCAGCGACCTCTCCGCGCTTCCCGCGCTGAACCAGAAACTCACGCAGGAGGGGATTCCGGTGGTCGCGGTCCCGATGGAGGCGAACTGCACGACGAGCATGTCATTCGCGATCCCGCGCGGCCATCCTGTCGGAAGGCCGACACCGGCATCCGCTGCCGTCCTCATCAACCCCAGCCATATCCCGAGCGGGCAGGTGGGGGTCGTTGGAGTAATGCACACGACCACCGGCCGGCTGCGCCTCCTGGCATTGCTCAAAGCACCCGCACCAGGCCCCTCCTGCCTCAAGCCCCCGGCAGTCGGACCGGCAGCAGCCGCAGGGGTCGAGTCGGCTCGGGGGAGCGCCGGCCCAACGACGACGATTGCTAGCCGTCACACGAAGATGGGGACGATCCTGGTCGGCCCCCGTGGACAGACGCTGTACCTGTTCAATAGCGACCAGAGCGGTGCAAGCAACTGTTACGGACGTTGCGCCCGGGGGTGGCCGCCGCTGCGTGCCGTCGGGCGGCTGGTCGCCAAGCCGGGCTCGGGCGTCAAGCAGCGGTGGCTGTCAAGCACACGGCGGCGCAACGGCACCCTGCAGGTTACCTACGAGCACCATCCCCTGTATGTCAACGCCGGCCACACCAGACCGGGAAGTCTCAAAGGCGACCACGCGAACGAGTTCGGGGGCCGTTGGTATGTCGTCCCGATCGGGGGCCCGAAGAGCGTTTGCGTCGGGCGGTGCTAGACAGGGCCGCCTATAGCCGCCGGTTGACGCGGCGGTCGTTCTTGGGCGCGAGCGCGGCGGTAATGAGCTTGCCCACGGGGCGCGTGGGCGGCTGAGTCGGCAGCGCGGCCGGAACGTGTTCGTCTACAGCTGAAGCTTTCTCCGCCCACGCGCTCGCATCGATCCGCGTGAACGCCCGACCCGCTCGGCGAGCGCGCCACGCTGTTAGGCCGTTTGTAATTGCCACCGCTGAGTGCTGGGGCTACTGTCGGGCGACAGGTTGAGAGATCAAACGAAGCCGCCGAGCCGCTAAGGGTTCGTATCACGGAATCGCGGCTGCGGAACGCAGCTGGCGTCGCTTCGGTTCGCCGTGGTCACCCGGTGTCTTGGAAGGAGCTGCTTGTGTCACGCATCGCGCTTCGCCGTCTGCTGACGACCGGGGTGCCGTCGCCTGCGCGGCTATCGCTTCCGCTCACGCGAGCGCCGCGCGGGCAGCGAGCGGCGCCGTGCGAGAGTGGCGGGTGCCGACTGCTCTCGCTGGCCCCACCGGCCTTGCGATCGGTCCCGACCACGCGGTGTGGTTCACGGAGGCCGGCGCGAACGCGATCGGCCGGCTCGCCGGCGGGGTAATCACCGAGTACCCGCTCCCACATGGAGGGACCCCCACCGCGATCACGGCCGGACCCGATGGCGCGCTCTGGTTCACCGAGTCCGGCGCAAGCCGACTCGGGCGCATCGCGCCAGACGGCTCGATCACTGAGTATCCGGTCCCCGTCTGCGCGGGTTGCTCCGACGGGAGCCAGAGCGATATCGCTGTCGGTCCCGACGGTGCGCTCTGGTTCACATCTACCTATGGCAACGCGATCGGCCGCATGAACGTTCGCGGGCAGGCTCGCTGGTTCAGGCTGTCGTCCGCCAGGCGGCACCCGTCTCGATCACGGCCGGACCGGACGGGGCTCTGTGGGCAGTACCCCGACACCATCAGCGGCGTCGCGGTGAAGCCGGATGGATCGGTGTGGTTCGCGGAGGAGGCCGCGAACCGCATCGGGCGACTGATCCCCTAGCGGCCGGGCGGGGCTACTCGCCGCGCCAGACGGGCGGGCGTTTTTCCAGGAACGCGGTCATGCCCTCCTGCGCGTCGTGGGCGAGCGCGTTGTCGGTCATGACTAGCTCGCAGTGCTCGTAGGCCTCGTCCTCGGTGCGATCGATCTGCGAGTAGAAGGCGTGCTTTCCCATAGCGACCGTGTACGCGCTCGAGCGAGCGATCGCTCGGACCAGCTCAAGGACCGCGGGTTCGAGGTCCTCGCGCGCTACCACGCGATTGACCAGCCCCCAATCGCGCGCCGTCGCGGCATCGATCGGCTCGCCTGTGAGCAGCATCTGCATTGCGCGCTTGCGCCCCACCGCTCGCGACACCGGGACCATCGGCGTGGAGCAGAACAAGCCGATCTTCGCACCCGGCGTCGCAAAGCGCGTGCCCTCCGCTGCGATCGCCAGGTCGCACGCCGCAACCAGCTGACAGCCAGCGGCGGTAGCGATCCCATGTACCTTCGCGATCACGGGCTGAGTGACCTCGTGGATCGTCTGCATCATCACGCTGCACCGGTCGAACAGATGTGCCAAGAATTCTCGCTGGCGGTCGATCATCTCCGATAGGTCGTGCCCAGCTGAGAAGGCTGGACCGGCGCCCTCGATCACGATCGCCCGGGTGTCGCGCCGCGCGGACACCTCGCGCAGCGCCGCGGTCACCTCCTCCATCAGCTCCAGCGACAGCGCATTTCGTTTCTCGGGGCGGTTGAGCACGATCCGGGCCACCGAGCCCTCCTCTGTGACGAGCAGGTTTCGATAGTCGGTGCTTGGGAACGAGCTCACGAGGACAACGTACTCCCGTGCTCTCCGTGGCACAAGGTGGCTCGCAAAGCTGCACTTGGCTGGCGCGGGCCGAGGGGAGATAATCGAGCTGGGGGAGCTGATGCCGCCCCGGTGGCGGACGATGATGCCGCCCCGGTGGCGGACGACACTCGAGTGAAGGAGGACGGGCATGACCGACGCGCTTATCGGGAGCGAGGGTGCGGACGCGCGCAGTGCCGTCGCGAGCAGGGCGTTTCGTACTGAGCTGAACCCGGTTGACTTCCTCCGGAGGGCTGCCTATGTGTATCCCGAGAAAATCGCGGTGGTGGATGGAGGGCACCGCCATTCATACGGTCAGCTGGCGGAGCGCTCATGGCGCCTGGCCAATGCGCTGAGGTCCGCGGGGCTGCACAAGGGAGACCGGGTTGCCACGCTGCTGTTTAACTCATCGCCGATGCTCGAGGCGCATTTCGGGGTTCCAGCGGCGGGCGGGATCCTCGTGGCCATCAACAATCGGTTGGCGAGCCCAGAGATCCGGTACATCCTCGAGCACAGCGGTGCGCGCTTCCTGCTGCTCGACGCCGAGCTCGAGTCGCTCGTCGCCCCACTGGCGCTGTCCGACATCACCGTGATCCGCTGTAACTGTGGTGATACGGAAAATCAGTATGAGCAGTTCCTGAGCGCGGCCGCGGGGGAGCGGCCGGATAGCTGGCTCGAGGAGGAAGAGGAGACGATCTCGATCAACTACACGTCGGGCACCACAGGCCAGCCGAAGGGGGTGCAGTACACATACCGTGGCGCCTATCTAAATGCGCTGAGCGAGGTGATCGTCGCCGGGATGAGCCCCGAGTCGGTGTACCTGTGGACACTGCCGATGTTTCACTGCAACGGCTGGTGTTTTCCCTGGGCGGTAACCGCGGTCGCGGCAACGCACGTGGCGCTGCGCGCCGTCGATCCCGACCTCGTCTGGCGGCTGATCGACGAGGAGGGGGTGACGCACTACAACGGCGCCCCCACCGTGCAGTTGATGATCATCAACCATCCGAAGGCGCACCGCCTGGAGCAGGAAGTGACCGCGATGGTTGCCGCATCGCCACCGTCGCCCACGCTGCTGGCTCGCATGGCCGAGCTCAACTTGCGGATCGTGCACGTCTACGGGCTGACAGAGACCTATGGCCCGATCACGGTGTGTCCAACTCAAGAGGGATGGCAGCAGCTGCCGGTCGAGCAGCGGGCCAAGCTGCTCGCGCGCCAGGGCCAGGCCTACCCCTCGGCTGACCTGATCCGGGTCGTCGACCCGGACATGCACGACATCCCCCAGGACGCCGACACGATGGGCGAAGTGGTCATGCGCGGCAACAACGTGATGAGCGGCTACTTCTCAGACCAGGCGGCCACCGAAAAGGCGTTTCGTGGCGGCTGGTTCCACTCCGGTGATCTAGCCGTCTGGCATCCCGACGGCAACATCGAGCTGCGCGACCGAAGCAAGGACATCATCATCTCCGGCGGGGAGAACATCTCAAGCATCGAGGTCGAGCAGACGATATGCGCTCACCCGGCCGTACTCGAGTGCGCGGTGATCGGGATTCCTCACGAGCGCTGGGGGGAGCGACCGAAGGCGTTTGTCACACTCAACGGCGAGACCAGCGCGAGCGCCGACGAGATCATCGCGTTCTGCCGCCAGCAGCTCGCCCACTACAAGTGCCCCGACGCAATCGAGTTCGGACCGTTGCCCAAAACCTCCACCGGCAAGGTCCAGAAATTCGCCCTACGCGAGCGCGAGTGGGCTGGACGCGAGACTCGAGTCGGCACGACGTAGCCTCGCCTCATAACCCTTTCGGGAGGACTAGCAGCGTTTCGATACGCGGCGGGAGACTCCGATCCCGCGCGAAAAGTGCGCATCTTGCCCGCGACCGCTTTCTTGGATCCGAGATAGCCTCGTCGATCGCCGGGAAGATTCCAGGCTTATGACCAAGCCTGATCTCGACTCCCCCGCCTTCGGCTGTACCGATGCGTTCACGCTTGGAGTCGAACAAGAGCTCTTCCTGGTGGATGCTGCGGGCCGACAGCGGAATGCCGGGGCGCAGGTGCTTGAGGCACTGCCTGGTGTCGCGCGCGGGCAAGTTTCGGCCGAGGTTCATGCTTGTCAGGTCGAATTGATCTCGGGCGTGTGCCAGTCCGCTGAGGAGGCGATCGCGGACCTTCGCGCGCTCCGTGATGCAGTACTCGGCGTCGGAGTCGGGTTGCTGGGCACAGGGCTTCACCCGACTGCGCGGGAGGGCGAGGCCGAAATCACCGATAAGGAGCGGTACAACCTCATTTCGACTCTCCTCGGCGACGCGGTCGTCGATCCGGTGGGTGCACTGCACGTCCACGTCGGCATGCCGGATGCCGAGACCGCGATCCGCGCGTTCAACGGGCTGCGTCCTCACCTACCGCTTTTGGAGGCACTCGCGGCCAATTCGCCCTTTCGGCATGGGCGCGATACGGGACTCGCCTCTGCCCGCGAGATCACCCTGCGCGCTTGGCCTCGATCCGGCGCGCCGCGGGCATTCGACGATTGGGCGGATTTTCGCGCGATGGCGGAGGGACTGACGCGCGTTGCCGAGGTGCCGGATTACACGTTTCACTGGTGGAAGCTGCGCCCGCACCCACGACTCGGCACGGTCGAGCTCCGGGCGCTAGACGCGCAGGTCTCGCTGCCTCACACCGAGGCGCTGGTGAAACTCGCGCATGCCGTGGCGTGCCACGCAGCGCTCTCCCCGCCGGATTGGAGCCCGTCGCCCGAGATCCTTGAGGAGGCCTCGTTCCGCGCCGGTCGCGAAGGGCTCGATGCGAGGTTGCCCGACCGGAACGCCGCCCTGCGTCCCGCCCGCGACCTGCTCGACGAATTGCTCGACCGGGTTCAACCGGACGAGGATCCGTGCCTGCACGCATTGTTAGCCGAGCGCGGCGGCGCGGCGGTGCAGCGGGCGAGCGCCGGCGAGGAGGGGAACTTGGACGAGGTGCTGGCCGAGCTCAGCCGTCGCGCTCAAGCGTAGAGAGCGGCGCGCTGGTCAGAGGGCGCGTGCAAGCAGGAGCGCGGGTCCTTCCATCCCTACGGTGGCGTCAAGCGCGTCGAGGTAGGCGTCCGTCGGCGACTTGTGATCGCGAAGCTGCCCTGTGAAGCTTCATCGTTGGGACGTCACCGTATGGTTGTTCGGGCATGAGCGAGGCCGGGGCTTGGAACGGGTGGTGGTGTCGGGGTCGCATGAGCACTACTCCTTGGCCATGAGCCACCCGGCGGGAGCACTCGCCTGGGCCGAGGCGCAGGTCGCAGCCGTGCGGGACGATCCCGCGGGGCGTCTGGCTTTGCTCAAGCGGACCTACCACGCGCCGGCGGGCCGGGCACGGCGACATCTGCCGTTCCGACGGGCGGCGTTGTCGTTCATGCGGTGGCAGAGGGACCGTGGTGTGCTCGATCCGCTCGACGCCTCGCCCCCCGGCAGCGTGTGGTGGCGTGCCGTAAACGAGCGGCTGCTGCGGGACGGATGCGAATCAGTGGCGCTCTATGGCGGCTCGGCCGGGGATCCATCAGCGCGGGCCGTGCGGCTCTGGCTTGAGTTCATCGCCAGACCGACGGGAGGTAATTGGTATCGCGCTCACAACGCGAGCATCGTCGGTGCTTACCTGGAACACCTCGGGCTCGCCGAAGCGGAGAGTGCAGCGGAGCGCTTCTTCATGAACGTCGCGCTGGGGCGCGTGCTGTACGCGCACGCGCTCAATGCGGCCCCTCGCCTGGCGCTGGGACGGTGGGCTTTGGTTGGCCGGCTGCTTGGCGATCCCAGGCTCGGGATGGCGGGAGCGTTCCTCTCGCTCGGCCGCGTGCTTCCAGACCGCTATCCGCTCGCGGGCGATGTCCAGCGGTACATCGCGGCCGAACACCGTGTGGGCCGGATGCTGGACTACGCGGTGATCATGCCGCGGCTCCAACGCGTGTATGAGTGGTCTGCCGAGGAGCTAGGCGAGCCACGCTTGCTCGAGTTCGTTCGTGACGGCAACCCGATCTACGCTTGGCCCTTCGAGGAGCGACACGTGTGGCGGTCCGCAGCCATGCCACTCGCAGGGCGCCTTCTCGAGCGCGCCACCAGGACAGGGTGAGCTTACGGTGACCATAGGCGTGGTGAGTCGCTGCTCGATCTCGCGGGTGCGCCATGCGCCGTTCGGCGCGCGCTGCTGCCCTCGCTACGGACCGAGGGGTGATGATGGGAGCTGACACGAAGCTGGACCTGGTGACCGGAGCGTTCAGCTACTCGGGTTCTCACATCGCCGAGCGGCTGCTTGCCTCCGGAAGGCAGGTCAAAACCCTTACCTATCACCCCGACCGGCCGCATCCGTTGCACGACCGAGTCCAAGCGTTTCCGTATCGCTTTGAGGATCCGGTGGCTTTGAGCCGCGCGCTTGAGGGCGTCACAACGCTTTACAACACCTACTGGGTTCGCTTCAACCGCGGCCACACGACGTTCGCGGGCGCGATCGCCAACTCGCAGATGTTGTTTGACGCCGCTCGTCGCGCCGGCGTGGCGCGAATCGTGCATTTGAGCATTGCGAATCCTTCCATCGATTCGCCGCTGCCGTATTACAGGGGCAAGGCGCTGGTTGAACGAGCACTCGACGAGCTCGGCCTTCCTTACTCGGTAGTGAGGCCAACCTGGATCTTCGGCGGCGATCACGAGATCCTGACCAACAACATCGCGTGGATCCTGCGGCATATGCCGATCTTCGCGATCCCAGGCAACGGCCGCTATCCCGTCCAGCCCGTCCACATCGATGACCTCGTGCAGATCTGCGTGGAGGCTGCCCGCGCCGACGGGAACGTGATCCTGGATGCAGCTGGACCGGAGACGATGACCTTCGAGCAGCTCGTCGAGGCGATCCGTCGCGCCACCGGTGCCCGCGTGCCAGTTGTGCACCTGCCGCCGATCGCGATGGGCGCCGTCGCCGGGGCGCTCGGACTTGTGGTTCGCGACGTGGTCCTCACTCCCGATGAGATCAAGGGCTTGACGGCCGGGCTGCTGGTCTCCCACCACCCCCCGCGTGGACTGATCGCGTTCAGCAAGTGGCTAAACGAGCACACATCCTCGCTCGGCCGCTCATACGCGAACGAGCTCCAACGCCACTACTCAGGACTCACGGGATGATGAACACCGACCCCACGATCTCGAGGGCTAGGGTTCCGTCCGTCACGCCAACTCGCTGTCCAGCCGAGGAGATCGCATGTCCCGTTTTGCGAAGGTCAACCTGCTCGAGGTAGAGGACTCCGTGGCTGGGCGGGTGGAGGGGCTCGAGGCCCGCATGGGGCGTAAGCACCTGGACTCCCGCGACCTCGGGGTCAGTCTCTTTCGCTACGCCCCGAACCTACGCAGCCCGATGGCTCACAGCCACAAGGAGCAAGAGGAGGCCTACGTCGTCGTCGCCGGCTCCGGGCGGATCTTGCTCGACGACGAGACCGAGGAGCTCAAGACCTGGGACGTCATCCGCGTCGCGCCCGACGTCGTCCGAGCATTCGAGGCCGGCTCCGAGGGGCTCGAGGTCATCGCCGTCGGCGGTCCCAAGCCCGAGGAGGGCGATGGCGTCCGCGCCACCGCGACCTGGCCCGACACGGAATAGTCACGCCGACTGCTCGGCCGTCGACCTCGACAGTCGAGCAGCGAACATCGAGCCGAATGCGTCGAGTCAAGCTAGCGAGAGCAGCCTCAGGCCCAGGGCGGGCGATCGGGCACATCCCGCCGAGAGGAGACCAGCTGACCAGTCGCTAGGGTGAGCGATCGTGGTGACCGCCGCACTGTCGAGCGTCAAAGCCGTATTGCTGGACGCCGGTGGCGTCTTGGTGCTACCGGACCCGGGGGCGTTCCGGACACGACTGCGCCGCGTCGGGGTGGCGCCGGATGACGCCAGTTGTCACCGCGCGCACTATCTCGGCACGGCCGAGATCGATCGGCTTGGCCGCAAGGATTACGACGCGGCCGATCGGCTGATGGCGGGCGTGTTGGGCGTTCCCGAACGCCACCTCGACTCAGCGGTGGAGGCGATAAACCTGGTGTACAACCACGATCCGTTCGCGGCGATCGACGGGGCTGCGGCGCAGTTGCGCCGGCTCCGTGCGGCAGGATTTCGGTTGGGGATCGTCTCCAATGCCAACGGCCAGCTAGAAGCTGAGCTTCTCCGCCACCGGATCTGCTCGCGCGAGGGGCGTGACTGCACCGCGGTGGACGTCGTCATCGACTCAGCTGTCGTCGGCGTCGAAAAGCCAGACCCGGCGATATTCGCCTTGGCACTCGACGCCCTCGGCCTGTCGGCCAAGGACTGCGTCTATCTCGGAGACTCCACCTATTTCGACGTCAGGGGCGCTCGGGCGGCGGGGATCGAGGTGTTGCACCTCACTCCTCTCGGCGAGTGCGGAGCCGATGACCACGCGCACGTCTCATCGCTGCGGAACTTCGTCGACGAACTGGTCAGGTAGTCCTACCCCGAGGCGGCCCTAATCACGGCAGACGCAGGTCGCGATGCGCCCGCGCCGTTCGCAGCTCCTGCTCGGTGAGGTCGGCTTCGTTGATCGGCGCGACCACTGCCCAGTGGTGACCGACCGGGCAATGCTGAAAGCGCCACCCGCCCAGGCGCAGCGACTTCAACGAGACCCCCGGGATCCAGATCGTCGTGAAGAGGTGACCCTCCCGGCAGCGAACGATGACGTTGCCGCCCAGCCGCCCGCCGCGTCGCCAGACGGCGCCTGCCTCCACGAGCATCGAGACGAGCGCGACGCCGAGCGCGCGGGCGCGCCGGGGCTTGCGTTGGGCGCGCGAGTTTACGACCCATGATCCGAGACCGAGACTTTTTGCCGACAACATGAAGATAAGGTAAAGAACCTACCCAACAGGCGAAAATCGTGCAAGGATGCGGGGGCGCCACCGACCTTGCGGCGCATAGGCACGCAGCCAGATGACCGGCCTTGCGCCCTGACACGGGAGGGAGTCAGATGTCGGCAGACAGCGTCAGCAACAAGCCCTTTGGGGATGCCCTGCGGGAACTGATGGCCGCGCGCGGGTTGACCTACCGCGAACTGGCGCAGCGCACCCGCGAGTTGGACGGCAGAGGCATGACCCACGCGCACATCAACATGCTCGCCAACGGGCACGACCGGCCGTCCACGCGCGCGATGGAGTTGATCGCGCAGGTCTGCGGCGTGGAGCCGGGCTACTTCGCGGAGTGGCGGCTGGTCGCGGCGATGCGCGAGCTCGACCCCGACGAGGTCGGCTTCGAGCGGGCGCTCGAGAATCTCAACGCGCGGCTCGGCGCGCGCCGAAAGCGCGGCGCCAAAGCACGCCCAGCCCGATCGCCCCAAGCGCGACCTCGTCCCAGTGCGTAGGCGAGACCGGGCTCACGGCGAGCACGATTAGCAGCGCCCACGCCAGCCACGCCACCTGCACGCCGCGACGGGTTACCTCCGGGTAGCGCCAGACCATGCGGCTGACCCGGCCGGCGAAGAATCCCAGCTCGTGGCGCTCACCGAGCAGCGCCGACGCGATCGAGAGGGCACCGAGCGCGAGCACGAAGGCGAGGTACCCGAGCGGCTGGAGCAAGAACCTGATCAGGTCGACAAGTCCTTCTAGGAGGGGTTTCACCACGGCCGACGGTACCACGGCGAAGCGTCGCGGTTTGGACGTTTGTTGAGATGGGCAAACGCTCACCAGTGGGTGGGGTGATCGACCGGCTGGACGCTGTCGTCGGAGACCGCATTGAGGGCGCGGTGCTCGCCAAGCACCGCGTGCGACTGCAGCGGCTCGGCTGGAGTCACGCGCTCGAGGCGGACGGGTCGCAGCTGTGGGCAAAGGGCTCGCCGCCGCCCCGCCCGGGCTGCGGGCTCGAGGTCCTCATCGACGGCGCCGGCGCGCTGCCCGAGATCGCGCGAGCGCTGTCGGGCGCGCGCGAATACGTGCACATCACGGGGTGGCACCTCGCGCCGTACTTCGCGCTCGAACGGAACGATCCCCCGGTCGTGCTGGGCCAGCTGCTTGCGCAACTGGCGCAGCGCATCGACGTGCGCGTGCTGGTCTGGGCCGGTGCGCCGGTGCCGCTGTTTCACCCCACGCGCAAGGAGGTGGGCCGGGGGGTGCGCACACTGGTAAGAGGCACCCGGATCCGCTGTGTGACCGACCCGCGCGAGCACCCGTTCCACTGCCACCACGAGAAGACCATCGTGGTGGATGGGGAGACGGCCTTCGTCGGCGGGATCGACCTCACGGACGCGGCGGGCGACCGCTTCGACCACCAATCCCACCCCGCCCGACGCCGCATCGGCTGGCACGACGCGGCGGCGCGCCTGACCGGCCCCGCCGTCCAAGACGTGGACGAGCATTTCATGATGCGCTGGCGGGAGGTCACGGGCGAGCAGCTCGAGCGCCATGGGCCCCCGGCCGCGAGCGGTGAGAAGACGGTGCAGATCGTGCGCACGATCGCGAACGGGATGTACGACTCGGTCCCCAAAGGGGAGTTCCGCATCCTGGAGAGCTACGTCAACGCGCTGCACTCGGCGCAGCGGCTGATCTACATCGAAAACCAGTTCCTCTGGGCACCGGAGCTCGTCGCGATCCTCGACGACAAGCTCCGAGCGCCGCCCCACGAGGACTTCAGGCTGGTGATCCTGGTGCCCGCTCGAGCCAACAACGGGCAGGACGACACGGCCGGTCAGCTCGGGGTGCTCGCAGAGGCCGACGGTGGCCGGGGGCGCTTCCTCGCCGCCACGGTCCGCTCGCTCTCCGGCCAGCGCGCCGATCCGCTGTACGTGCACGCCAAGGTCGGGATCGTCGATGACCGCTGGCTGACGATCGGGTCGGCCAATCTCAACGCGCACTCGCTGCTCAACGACACGGAGATGAACGTGGTCTGCCAGGACGCTGAGCTGGCCCGCGACACGCGTGTGCGCTTGTGGTCCGAGCACCTTCAGCTCGAGCCCGGCGTGGTCGCCGCTGCCGAGCCGCAGTCTTTGGTGGACGAGCATTGGCGCCCGGTGGCGATGGAGCAACTCGAGCGCCTGCGGGCGGACGCCCCGCCCACTCACCGGCTGCTGGCGCTGCCGGGTATTTCGCGTCGCTCGCGCCGCCTGCTGGGACCGCTGACGGGCTTGGTAGACGACAGCTGAGCTGGGGTATAGTTGACTAGTCAACCGCGAATGAAAGGGGAAGAACCCAATGCAGCTCGGACGTCTACTCCTACGTGGTTCTCTCGGCGCAATCTTCATCAGCCACGGCGCCCAGAAGCTGTTTGGCTGGTTCGGCGGCCATGGGCTCGAGGCCACTTCCCAGGGCTTCGAGAAAATGGGCATGCGCCCCGGACGGCTCAATGCGCTCGCTGCGAGCGCGACCGAATTTGGCTCAGGCGCGCTGATGGCGCTGGGCCTTGCGACCCCGGTCGCGGCTTCGGGGATCACGGCCGTAATGCTGACCGCGATCCACCGCGTGCACTTCAAGAACGGCTTCTTCAACGCCAACGGCGGCTATGAGTTCAACCTGGCGATGATCGGCGGTGCGCTGGCACTGGCCGAGGCGGGTCCGGGAGCGCCATCGCTCGATTCGGCCTTGGGCATGAACTTCGACGGCCCCCGGTGGGCGGCCGCAGCGCTCGGTGCCGGCGCGCTGGGCGCAGCCGGTGCGCACTTCTATGCGACCAGCCAGCCAGAGCCGGTCACCCAGCCGCCCGAGCAGCAGCCCGCGGTCGCGCAGCAGGCGCCCGTCGAGCAGTCCGCGATGACCTCGTAAAAAATCGGCTGTTGGCCGGGGCGCATGCGCCCCGGCCCCGGCCGGCACATGTGCCGGCCGG
>JAVKSP010000056.1:0-19944 GCA_039583645.1 Solirubrobacteraceae bacterium | reverse complement strand
GATCGGACCGACCGGCCGGAACATGTTCCGGCCGGGACACCCAGTAGGTCGCGGCCATGTCCTCGTCGCCGTGCCCGGCCTCCTCCGCGCGGCGCAGGCGCTCGCGCACCGCCTCCATCACCGGCAGCTCGAGCCGGCCCTGCCCGGCGGCGTCGAGCACGAGCTCCGCGTCCTTGCGCGAGAGCGAGAGCCGGAAGGAGGGGTCGTCGAAGGCCTGCTCGATCATGGCCCGCCCCTTGATGCGCGCGTAGGGCAGGTCGAGCGTGCCGCCCTCGACGGCGTCGAAGAACACCTGCGGGTCGACCTCGAGCGATTCGGCGAGCGCGACCGTCTCGGCCAGGACCGCCACCACCCCCACGATCCAGCTGTTGACGACGATCTTGGCGCGCGTCGCCTGGCCGGCCTCGCGCAGCCACAGCGTGCGCTTGCCGAGCGCGTCGAAGAGCGGTTCGAGCCGCTCGCGGGCCTCGCTCGGTCCCGAGGCCAGCACCACCAGCTCGCCTTTCTCGGCCGGCTCGCGCGTGCCGAGCACCGGCGCATCGACGAACTGCACGCCGGCCTCGGTCGCGGCCTCCTCGCACAGCATCGTGCCCTCGAGCCCGATGGTGCTCATCTGCACCCAGGTCGCGTCGTTGGCGAGCGAGGGAAGCGCGCCGGCGGCGGTGTCGAGCACGGCGACCGTGTCGCTCAGCATCGTGATCAAGAGCTCGCAGCCCGCAGCGGCCTCCGCCGGGTCCTGCGCGACCTGCGCCCCGTCGTCCTCGAGCGGCCGCGCCCGTTCGCTCGTGCGATTCCAGGCCCGGATCTCGAACCCGGCTTTGGCCAGGTTGCGCGCCATCGGCAGCCCCATCGTGCCCGTCCCCAGAAAAGCCACGCGGGTCATGCTCACTCAGTACCCGATCCGGGTAGCCGCTATCACTGATGACCCGTCGCAACGAAATCACGAAGGAGACACTGCAGCGGCTGGCCGGTCTGCGCGCAGACGGACCGCTGGTGCTGAGCGTCTACGTCGACCTTGACCCCGAGCGCTTCGCCACCGCGGCCGCGCGCCAGACCCAGGCGAGCTCGCTGATCGATTCGGCCCGCCGCCGGATCGAGGCCGCGGAGCTCTCGCACGCGCATCGCGAGGCGCTGCGCGCCGACCTCGACCGTGTCGCCGAGCATCTGCGGGCGGGACGTTTTCCCGCAGGCGCCGCTGGACTTGCGGTGTTCTGCTGCTCGTCGCTCGATCTGTTCGAGTCGCTTGCCCTGCCAGCCTCGGTAGAGAGCTCGATCAGCTTCGAGGAGAGCCCGCAGGTCGGCACCTTGGCCGAGATCGGCCCGCCGGGGCGCTGGTGCGTGGCGCTGGTCAACCGGCGCGTCACCCGCATCCTGCGCGGCTCGGAGTCGAACCTCGTGCAGGTCGCGGAGTTCGGCGACAACGTGCACGGACAGCACGCTCAGGGCGGGTGGTCGCAGGCCCGCTACCAGCGCTCGGTCCAGCACGACGTCGAAGAGCACCTGCGCCACACCGCCGAGGTGCTGTTGAGCCAGCAGCGGCGCCGGCCGTTCGCGGGGCTGTTGATCGCCGCCCCGCAGGAGCTCCGCCAACGCCTGCAGGGGTTGCTGCATCCATACGTGCGCGAGCGTCTTGCGGGCTTTTTAGACGGCGATGTCGAGAACGCGAGCGAGGAGCAGGTATGGCGTAGCGCGCGCGAGGTGATCGCGCGCCATGACGAGCAGCGCGTAGCCGGCAACGTGGAGCGATTGCGGACCGAGCTGGGGCGTGGCGGTCGGGCCGCCGCGGGTGTCGAGGACGTATTGCGGGCGCTCGAGGAACGGCGCGTCGAGGTGCTGCTATATGAGCGCAACGGGCAGTCCCCGGGTAGCGACGTGCTTGAGCAGGCCGTGCAGGCCGCGGTCGCTCAGGACGCGGAGGTCCAGCCGGTGGACTCTCCAGATCTGGGGCCGCTCGGCGGGATTGCGGCCGTGCTCAGGTTCTAGCGCGGATCCGCGACCACCAGCCGCACAATCTCGCCGTCCGCGACCGCCTGGATCTCGACCTCGTCGGCCAGCCGGCGCAGCGGCGAGGTCGGCTCCTCCCCCCCGAACAGGGAACCGCTGCCTGAAACGAAGGGCCCGGCGACGAGTTCGATGCGACGCTCGCCACCGCCGAGCGCGAAGGCCACCCGCTCGGCGGCGGCCGAGGTGCGGGCGTGGGCGCCGAGCGTGTCGGTCAGCTCCCGCAGCTCGGCGAAGCGGTCGAGCCGGAAGTGGTTGACGGCGGCGAACGCCCGTACCAGCCGTCCCAGTGCCGGGCCGAACACGCCGACCGGGGTCACCGCGCCGGAGACCTCGCCGTCTCGCAGCGCGGGCTCTCCGACCACGCTCTCGAGCGCCTGGGCGGTCCAGCTCTTGACCATCTCCGTGAGCGTGCGCTCGTCCGGTCCCCGTCTCGACCCGGCGCCGCCGCGGACGCTCGAGCCGGCGAGCGGCTGTGAATCCTGCGCAGCGGTGGTGCGGAAGAACATGCGCACCTCGGTCCCACCGTCGGGGGGCGTCACGAAGTCCACCCGCTCGGCGAGCGAGCTGATGACGGCCAGGCCTACGCGCAAATGGTCCTCGCTGACCGTGACGCCGTGAAGGCCTTCGCCTTCATCGCAGACCACCACCTTGATCCAGTCGTCGTCGGTGTCGAGGCGGACAACCAACCTGCCGACAGCGCCGCCGTAGGCGTGCATGACGACGTTGTTGCACGCCTCACTGACGGCGGTCTTCACGTCGTCGAGCGTCTCGGCCTCCCAGACCAGTGCGTTTCCCAGCCCGGACAGCAGCGCGCGGACCAGGGTCGCGCTCTGTGGCTTAGAGGCCAGCTCCAGCCGCACCATCGAAGTGTCACGCTGCACATTCGTGGGGGTCGTGAGACAAGCCCTTCCCGCGCGCTCCGAGGAGCAAACGCCTCCGCCAAGGTATCGCTTCACGATAGCCCTCCGTCCTCCTGCCGGTCGCGGTACTGGGCGGCGGCGCATTCGAGCAGGTGCGCGTGCACGAAGGCCTGCGGCAGGTTGCCGCGCAGCTGGCGCTGCGCGACGTCGAACTCCTCGGACAGCAGGCCCGCCGGACCGCACGCGGCCCGGTTGCGCTCAAACCAGCGGGCCGCGTTGAGCAAATCGCCCTGCTGCTCGTAGGCGAGCGAGAGGATGAAGCCGCAGAGCAGGAAGGCGCCCTCAGCCTCGCCCAGCGGTCGTTCGTCGGGGCGGTACCGGTAGCAGTAGCCGTCTTGGGTCAGTTCGCGCTCGATCGCGCGCAGGGTGGCGATCGAGCGGGGATCTCCGGGATCCACCGCACCGCGGATCGCCGGCAACAGCAGCGACGCGTCCACCCGCTCATCGCCCGCCGAGCGCTGCCAGCGCCCCGAAGGGTGGAGCGCCTCGGCGGCGGCCTTGGCTGTCATGCGGTCCGCGAGCGCGAGCCACTCGCGCGCCTTCTCGCCGGCCACGTGGCGGCGACTGATCTGTCTGAGGCCGGCGGCGCAGGTCAGCCGGCTGTGCGTCCAGTAATCGGGGTCGAGCTCCCAGATGCCCGCGTCGGGCTCCTGCCAGCGCTTGGCGATCGCCTCGATCGCGAGCTCGGCGGCCCTCCAGCCGTCGGCGTCGAGTCGGTCGTGCTTGGCCGCAGCCGCGAACAGCAGCAGCGCCTCGCCGAAGGCGTCCAGCTGAAACTGCTCGTTGACCCAGTTGCCGATCTTGTCGTTTCCCCCGGGGTAGCCGCGCAGGTCGAGCTCCTGCTCGTCGGGCACGCGCCCGCCGGTGGTGGTGTAAGCGGGCTTGAGGTTGGGCCCGTCGGCGAGCAGCCGCTCGGCGACGAAGCGCACGGCGTCGTCCATCAGCGGGTGGGCCCCCGCCCGCGCCACGGCCTGCCCCGCGTAGCACTGGTCGCGGATCCAGACGTAGCGGTAGTCGTAGTTGCGCCCCTCCTCGGCCCGCTCGGGAAGAGAGGTGGTGGCCGCGGCCACCATCCCCCCGGAGACGCTGGTCATCCCCAGCAGGATCGAGTAGGCGTGCCGGGCGTCGCGGGGCGCCACCGTTTGCGCGAGGTCCGGCACGTGCTCGCGCCAGTGCGACTCCGTCCCCGACCAGGCCTGGTCGGGGTCGGGAGGGGGTGTCTCGCCGTCGCGATCGATCACCAGCACCAGGTCGTGGTGGCTCCCAGGCTCGAGCTTGAGCTCGAGTTCGAGCACGGTGCCGTCATGGCGGCGGCGCGCCGAGGCTCCCTCGGCGCCCATCCAGCGGGCACAGGTTTCGCCCGCGGTGATCGTCCAGGTCCCGTCCTGCTCGTGGCGCGCCCGGGCGCCGCGGCGGCCGAAGTCATGGCGAAGGTCGAGCAGCACGCGCATGTGCGCCGGCCCCTTGACGGCGAAGATGCGCCTCAGGATGACCGCGTAATCGGGCTTGGAGGGCAGCGCCAGCGCCTCGCGGCACTCGGCGATCGTGTCGTCGTCGGAGGTCCAGCGGTTGCGCCAGATCAGGCCGGGGTGCTCGTAATAGCCGCCCCACACGAAGCGGCCCGCGGGCGTGACCGCATACGCGCCGTCGCCGCCGATCAGCGAGGCGAACAGCCCGTCGCCGTCCCACCCGGGAAAGCACATGAAGGAGATCTCACCGCGGGGGCCAACCAGCGCGCCGCGTTCGCCGTCGGCCAGCAGCGCGTACTCCCGCAGCACGTGTGGGTGCGAGAACTCGGGCAGCGGGTTCGTGCTCACCGCAGCCTGCGCGCCAGCACCCCCGCGCCGACCAGGCCCGTGCCGAGAGCTGCGGCGAGCAGGGGCCGGTGCGTGTTAGCCCACAGCTGCAGGCTGCGATCCTTGGCCTGCGAGTCGAAGCGCCCGTGCGTCGCAGCTTCCCGCCCCACCGGCTCGTACAGGTTGCTGGGACGGTCCGGTCCCACCGGCACATCGTCCATCTGCTGGGAATCGATGCCTTTGCGGGCCAGGTAGATGTCCCCGGCCGTAGCGGACAGCTTGGTACCAACGATCGCCTTGACCGAACTGCCGCCGCAGTAGACCTCGCGACGGCGGTGGTGGGCCGCGTAGTAGACCGCGCGCGCCGCGACCTCGGGCTGGAAGATCGGGGGCACCGGCATGGGGTGGTTGGGCAACTTGGTGTGGCACCAGTTGAACTGGGGCGTGTTCAGTCCTGGCAGCTGCACCATCGTCAGCCAGACCTTGCTCTTCTTCGCGCGCAGCTCCACCCTGACGGAGTCGGTGAACCCGCGTATCCCGAACTTCGAGCCGCAATAGGCCGCCTGGAGCGGGATCGCGCGGTAGGAGAGCGCGGAGCCGACCTGGACGATGGTCCCCTGGTCGCGCGGGACCATGCGCTTGAGCGCGGCCATGGTCCCGTACACCGCCCCGAGGTAGGTGACCTGCGTGGCGCGCGTGAACTCCTCCGGCGTGGTGTCGGTGAACCACGCGAAGACGGTCGCCATCGCGTCGTTGACCCAGATGTCGATCGGGCCGAGCTCGTCCTGCGCTCTCTGGGCCGCGGCCTCCACCTGGGAGGCGTCGGCAACGTCGGTGGGGATCGGCAAGGGGTGGCCGCCCAGGTCTCGGATCTCCTTGGCGGTTTGCTCGAGGCCCTCCTGATCACGGGCCAGGATTGCGAGCTTGGCCTTGCGCTTGGCGAACTCGTGCGCCGTCGCGCGGCCGACGCCACCCGAGGCTCCGGTTACGACTACGACTTCAGTGTTCTCGCTCATCGCCCGAGCAGATACCCGGGTGGCGGGTGGTCACAACTTTGCGTGCTCGGCGGCGGGAGTCTGCAAGGGCTCGTGCTGCGGCCCGGGCCCCGGTGGGCGCTGCTCGCCTGGCGCGCGCTCCTCCCCGCGCGTGTGCTGCTCCCCCCGCGCGTGCTCGTCCCCTCGCGCATAAAGGGAGTCGCCGCTGATCGCCAGCTCGCGGCGGTCGCGCAGCGCCAGCCCCCACAGCCAGCGCCCCACCGTGCCGAGACGGTTGCCCCAGCCGACCAGGTAGGCGACGTGCACGAGGCCCCAGATCAGCGCCGCCGGCACCCCTCCCAGCTCGAGCCCAAAGACGTCGGCGACCGCGTTGTGCTGACCGATCGCGGCCAGCGTGCCCTTGTCGAAGTAGTGAAATGGCTTTTGGGGCTTCTGTCCGCTGAGCTGCCGGCGAATCTGGCGGGCGGCGTAGCGGCCCTCCTGGATTGCCGGCTGGGCCACGCCGGGCAGGTCGTCGAGCTTGTTCATGTCGCCGATCGCGAACACCTCCGGGTGGCCCGGCAGCGTGCAGTCGGGGTTGACCTCGACCCGCCCCGCGTGGTCGGTTTGTGCACCGCTTGCTTGCGCGAGCATCCTCGCCAGCGGCGACGCGGCCACGCCGGCGGCCCACACCACGGTCTTGGCCGGAATGCGGCTCTTGGCGCCATCTTCGCCCTCGATCTCCACCCCGTCTGCATCGACGGCCGTGACCTTGGTGTGCGTGCGGATCTCGACCCCCGTCTGCTCAAGGTCGTGGTGGGCCCGACGCTGGAGTTTCTCGGGAAACGAGGCGAGCACGTTCGATCCGGCGTCGAGCAACACGATGCGGGCCTTGGAGGCGTGGATCGTGCGGTACTCACGGGTGAGCAGCCGGCGGGCCAACTCGGCGATCTGGCCCGTCACCTCGACCCCGGTGGGCCCAGCGCCGACCGTGACGAACGTCAGCCAGCGCTCGCGCTCGGCGGCGTCGTCCGCCTCCGCCGCAAGTTCAAAGGCCCCGAGGATCTGCGCGCGGAGCCGGTGTGCGTCGGTGAGCGACTTCAGGGCCGGCGCGAACGCCTCCCACTCGTCGTGACCGAAGTAGGTGTGGGTCGAGCCCGCGGCGACGATCAAGAAGTCGTAGGAGAGCGTGAGCTCGCCGCCGTCGGGGGAGGCGGCGAAGACCTGCTTGTGTTCCAGATCGAAGCCGGTGACCTCGGCCAGGTGGACCCTGAGCTTCTGTTGATCACGGAACACCCAGCGCAGGGGCGGAGCGATCTGCCCGTCGGAGAGGATTCCGGTCGCCACCTGGTAGAGCAACGGCTGGAAGAGATGGTGGTTGAGGCGGTCGACAACGGTCACATCGACATCGGCGCGCTTCAGCGCCCTTGCGGCCGAGAGGCCGCCGAAGCCACCGCCGATGATGAGCACTTGAGGTCGGGCCATGGCCCTTACGTTACGCGGTGGCCACCACGGCGCCAACGAAAGCCAGATATCCGCAGACGATCACGAGTCCACGGCCGCGGCTGAGACCGCGGCCCGCGAACGCCATGACGAGTGTCAGGGCCGTAAGGCCGAGGTAACACGCGGCGACGAGCGCCGTAGCGGTCGAGGGCTTGGACAGCCCCGCGGCGATGGCGGGCGCCATCAGCCCGACGGTGACGTTGAGCGCGTTGCTGTTCAAAGCAGTGGACAGGGTGGCCGCGCCACGCCCGCGGCGCGCGAGGTAGACGGCGGCGACCGCGTTCGGCACGCTCGTCACCCCAGCCAGGATCAGCCCGCCGACGACGATCTGGGGCAGACCGAGTCGGCCGCCGAGCGTCGACATCGTCTGCTCCATCGCGACCGAGGCCCCCACCACAACCACCACGGCGGCCGCCGCCTCGATCACGTCGCGGTTGCTCGCAGGCCGCGGGTGGATCGCGACCTCGAGCTCGGCCTCCTCCTCGGTGATCGCTGCCTGGAGCCAGCGTCCGGCTTTTCTGAGCAGTCCCTCGCGGGCGGCGACACGAGTGCCCACCGCGTGTACGGTCACGTAGGGCACGAGCACCAACAGCAGCGCCAGCAACCCGAGCGCCGGCGAAAGCACCCCGAGCATCACCACCAGCGCGACCACGGCCACCCATAGCGCCACCGCACCCTCCATCGTGACCACCCGCCGGTGGAGCGCGATCCTGCCCGCCACGACCGCTCCGAGCCCGAGCAGGGCGGCCAGGTTGAAGACATTCGAACCGATTACGACGCCGGCCCCGATCGTCGCCTGGCCAGCGGCGAGCGCGGTCACCGCCGCGGTGATCTCGGGTGCGTCGGCCGCGAGCGCGGCGCACATGCCGAGCACGCCCTCGGGCATCTCGAGTCGGGCGCCGATGCGCTCGATCCGCGAGACCAGCAGCCAGCTGCTGCCGAGGCTCACCAGCCCGGCGAGCGCGAAGAGGACGGCGAGCAGCGCGCCTGGCACTTATCCTGCCGCCCTTGCCTTTTCGGGGCGCGACCTAGACGAACTTGGGGTATAGCGACATGCCGCCGTCGACCACGATCGTGGTGCCGGTCACGTAGCTCGCCTCCTCGCTGGCTGCCCAGGCGACGGTGGCGGCGATCTCCTCGGGCTGGCCCATTCGCCCCAGGGGAATTTCCCCCTCGACGGCGTGCTTCTGCTCTGGATCGTCGAGCACGAACTTGTTGATCGGCGTGACGATTGCCCCCGGGGCGATGTTGACGAGCCGGATCTGCTTGTCGGCCAGCTCACGCGCGGCTGTTTCCATCAGCAGCTTCATCCCCCCCTTGCTCGCGCAGTAGTGAGCGAAGCCGGGCCAGGGAATGAACTCGTGAACGCTCGACATGTTCACGATCACGCCTTTAGCCCCGGTCTCGACCATCACCTTCCCGGCCTCGCGCATGCAGAGGAAGGCCCCGGTCAGGTTGGTGTTGAGGACCGCCTGCCAGTCGGCGAGGCTCATTTCGAGCAGCGGAATCTGCTTCTCGATTCCGGCGTTGTTGACCAGCAAATCGATCCCGCCGAGCTCTTGGCGGGTGCGGGAAACCATCTCCTTGACCTGGTCCTCGTCGCCGACATCGGCCTGCACGGCGATCGCGACGGCGTGACCGGCCCGCCCGATCTCCTCGACCAGCTGGTTGGCGCCGGCGGCCTCCTTGTCGGAGTAGTAGTTGATGCACACGCTCGCGCCTTCCTTGGCGAGGCGCTGGGCGGTGGCCTTGCCGATCCCTGTGGAGCCGCCGGTAACGATCGCCTTGCGTCCTTCGAGCAGCATCGAGTCTCCTTTCGTGGCGGGGCTGGGGCCGCGTTTTGGGGGCTGGTCAGCCCACGGGTTTCTCCGCGTGGCCGCCGAACTGCTTGCGCATCGCGGAGAGAGTTTGGTTGGCGAAGTGATCGAGATCGCGCGAGCTGAAGCGCGAGTACAGCGCGCTCGAGAGCACCGGCGCGGGCACCCCTTCCTCGATCGCGGCGATCGCGGTCCAGCGGCCCTCGCCCGAGTCTGACACCCGCCCCGAGTAGTCGCTCAGGTCTCCAGATGCGTGAAGCGCGGAGGCGGTCAGATCGAGCAGCCAGGAGGCGATCACGCTCCCCCGGCGCCAGACCTCGGCTACCGAGGCGATGTCGATGTCGTAGCGGTAGTACTCGGGGTTTTCCATGGGCGCCGTCTCAGCATCCGACTCGCGCTGCTGGCTGCCGGCGTTGGCGTTTCTGAGGATGTTCAGCCCCTCGGCGTAGGCGGCCATCAGGCCGTACTCGATGCCGTTGTGGACCATCTTCACGAAATGCCCCGCGCCTGCCGGGCCACAGTGCAGGTAGCCGTACTCGGCCTCCGCGGGTTCGTTTTCGCCGCCCGGGGTCCGTTCGGCCGCGTCTACGCCCGGCGCGATCGCCTCGAACAGCGGCCGCAGGCGGTCGACCGCCTGCGGCTCGCCGCCGATCATCAGGCAGTAGCCGCGCTCGAGCCCCCACACGCCGCCGCTGGTGCCGCAGTCCAGGTAGTGGACGCCGCGTTCCTGTAGCTCCCGCGCACGGCGGATGTCGTCGCGGTAGTAGGTGTTGCCGCCGTCGATGATCACGTCGTCCGCGTCCATGCGCGCGGCGAGCTCCTTGACGGTGCGGTCGGTCAGCTCGCCGGCGGGCACCATCACCCACGCCGCGCGTGGCTTGTCGAGCTTCTGCATGAACTCGTCGAGCGAGTGTGCGCCCGTGGCGCCCTCTTTGACCAGCGCCTCGATTGCATCTGGACTTACGTCATAGACGACGCACTCGTGGCCGGCTCGCATCAGCCTGCGCACGAGGTTCGCGCCCATCCGGCCAAGACCGACCATTCCCAGCTGCATTCGCGGGCCTCCTTTTGGGTTGCGGGCGAAGCTTACTTTTGGGCCAGGGCTTCGCGTATCCGCTCGGCGACCTTTTCGCCGGTATGGCGGATGATCGGGCTCCGCTTGGCGACCGCGCGGACCTTGAGCTCGCTTTCGCGCTCGTCCGAGTCGGGAATCTGGACCGTTACCACGGTGGGGTTCTGCCACATCGAGCCGACGAGCGCCGCCACCGTCGGCACCCCGTGGGTCTCATAGGGCACCTGGAGTGGCTTTCCCTCCTGGGAGAGGACCTCGTTCACCTTTCCGAGCGCCGCCTCCGCGCCTACCGGCAGCGTCAGTTCGAGCTCGCAAATGTTGTCCTTCAGCCGGTTGGCGCCCCAGCGGCCGCCGCGCGCGCCGCCGCGGCGGCCTCCAAAAAAGCCCCCGCCGCCGGCGCCCACCCCGCCGCCAATGCTGCCGCCGAGCGCTCCCGCCCTGGCAAAAACGTCCGCCAGCACTTGGTTCTCCCAGGCTTCCCGCTCGCCTGCCACAGCCTGTGTCAAGCTACCAGAATGAGCGATGGCGACCGGGTTTTCGAGGTATTCGCGGGCGACGGATACGCGGTCGGCCACATCGACTCAATGGGCGACGGGTACGGGTTCCGGAAGATCCGCCGCGAGCTGGACGTGAGCGCCGTCGGAGTCAATGCGCTCGTGTTGCCGCCGCGCTACGAAGCGCCGGCCCACTATCACGAGCGCCAGGAGGAGATCTACTTCGTGCACCGCGGCGAGGTGGAGTTCGAGTTCGGCGACGGGTCGCGTCACTCACTCGGGGCGGGCGGGGTTGCGCGCGTCGATCCGGCGACGGTGCGCCAGCTCCGCAACCACGGCTCCGAGGAGGCGGTGCTGGTGATCGTGGGTGCCGCGGACGGCTACGTGGGCCGGGATGGAAAGCCGCCGTCGCAAGGAGCCCGTGCGGGTGGGCCGCTGTAGGGGGGCGGGCGCCCGGAGAGGCGGCCGGCCCGAGGTCGGCGCCCTACACTTGAGAGGCCTCGGATATCTCCCTCGTATAGCGCGAGTGATATCCGACGCGGCGCCCACACTTGGGACGCGCACGAGATATCCCACCCACGCCCGGGTAGCCTCGATCCCGCCGTGCCCCTCCACCGCGAAGTCCGCCTGACCCCCTACCGCGACGGCCCGCTGCTCGTGCGCGGCCCCGCGCGGATCATCGACGCGCAGGGCCAAGAGATCCCAAGCCGCCGCGATCCGATCGCGTTGTGCCGCTGCGGTAAGTCGCGCCTGCGACCGCTGTGCGACGGCACCCACAAGCTGATCGGGTTCCGTGCCGCGGGCGCGTCCGATTCAGGGGGCGACGGCGCCGGAGAGCTCAAGCGCCTCGGGCTGGTGCTCGCGCAGCAGTGAGCTGCGCCCGCTGCGCCAGCAGCTGAGTAGGTGTGTCGCCCAGCGGTCGCTGAGGTGGACGAGCGTGCGGGCCCCCCACAGGATCTGCGCCGCCCAACTCGGGTCCTGGCGCACCAGGCCGCCCGCGAGATCGACTGCCGCGACGCTTTCGTGCACGGCATCCGCCTCGACGTGCTCGTCGAAGAACAGGGTCGCATCGCCGCCGAGGCCGAGCCGCCGCAGCCCGTCGCCGTAGCGCCGGTTGGGGATCGAGGAGGTCATCTCGAACAGGGCCAGATGGCCGACGATCGCTCCGCTGAGGCGGCGGTGCAGCCCGAAGAGCGACATCTGGTTGACGGTGGCGAGCGTGACGCCCGGAATCAGCTCGAGGTAAGCGCCGTAGGCCGGGTCGAGTCCCATGGCGCGCATCGAGCGGGCAAACAGGTCCGCGTGGATCCACTCTGCGCGGCCACCACCGTATTCGTCGGCCTGGATCTCGATCAGCGCGGCCTTGGGAGCGCCGGTGAGGCGCGGGATCGCCCACGAGTGCGGGTCGGCCTCCTTGAGCTGGTAGGCCGAGCGATGGATCACAAACTCGTGCACCTGCTCGAGCGTGGCCTTGCGCTGGACATAGCCCGAGAGCTCGGGCGCCTCCTGCGCGGCCACCTCGCGCAGCGCCAGGTCGATCTCCGCTGCCGCCACGCCGTCGTCGGCGAGCGGGACGGCCCCGAGCAGGGCTTCTTCAAATTGGCGCTCGAGGGCGGCGCGCAGCCCCAACAGCGACGGCTCCCACTCCCAGCGATCGTGCACGCCGGGGAGGCCGCGGTAGTGCAGCTCGTAGCAGAGGTAGAGCGAGAGCTGGAGATCCTCGTCCGCAAGCGGATCGGTGGGTGGCGGAGGATCGACCGGCCCGAGCGCGGAGCGGTCGCTCGGCAGCACCCCGAGCAGCAGCTCGCTGATGGGCCCCCGGGGGTGTGGAAGCCGCTGCATGCCGTTACTAGCTACCCGGCTCATCGGGCGAGAAAGCGCTCCGCAAGCCACCGCGCCACCGCGTGCGGACCGCCGTTCTGGGCGACGCGACGCTGCGCCAGGGCGCCGTTTACCTCCACCAGCTCACGCGCCCGCTGGAGCCCGGCCTGGGAATGAAAGCGTGCCGCGAACGGCTCGAGCGTCGCGATCAGCTCGCTCAGCCACGCGCGGGTCGGCCTCGCCACGCCGCTTTGCAGATCGACCATCTGTCCCTCCACCCCGTGCCGGCAGGCCGACCAGCGGTTTTCGGCGATCCGCCAGCTCGGTTCGACCGCCGGCACCTCACCGCGATCGTGACGCTCCCCGAGCCAGGCCACCAAGGCCTGGATGACAGCCGCGATCGCTCCGGCATCAGCGACCGTGCTCTGGGCATCGGGCACGCGAAATTCGAGCGTGCCGAAGCCGGGGTGCAGCCGCAGCTCCCACCACCAGGTGCGTGCGTCGCTAAACGCGCCGCTCGCGGCTCCCCAGCGAAACATCTCGGCGTAATCCTCCCAGGTTGCGATCACCGGCGGGACCCCCTGCCTCGGCAGCAACTCGCTCAGCTTTGGCCGCACCGACGCCAGTCCGCTGTCGCGACCCTCGTAGAAGGGAGCGTTTGCCGCCAGCGCGGCGAGCAGCGGCAGATACGAGCGGGCGGCGTTGTAGACGGCCAACGCTTGGTCGGCCTCCCCCACCGAGACGTGCACCTGCAGCGCGCACACGAGTTGACGCCTCGCGACCGACCCGTACTGACGGATCACCTGCTCGTAGCGGGCTGACTCGTTGAGCTCGCCGACAGCCGGGCTGAAGGGATGCACCCCGGCGCCGGCGAAGCGCACCAGCTCGCCCGCTCGCGCAGCGAGCGCGCGCCGTCCCCCAAGCAGCGCCTGCGCGGCATCGGCGGCAAAGGGCACGGGCTCGGTGATGATCTCGAGCTGAGATTTCGGAAGCTCGAGCTTGAAGCGGGCATCCCCCTCCAGCCGCGAAAGCACCTCGTGCGCGCGCTCGACCAGCTCGAAGCTGTCCGGCGCCATCACCATGACCTCGTCTTCGAGACCGACCATGTAGCTCGGCGCGGCGTCGAAGGCGCCCCGCAACTCTTGCTCAGATGGAGGCCATGCCGGGGTCACGTTTGTGCGCTGCTTGGGCCGGATAGAGAGGCAGCGCCGTGCGATTGCTGGTCCCACCGGGGGTCCTGAGGCCGCCCAGCGACACCTACATGCTGGCCGACCAGCTGCGACGGGAGGTGCGCGGCAACGGCGTCAGGGTACTTGACCTCTGCTCGGGCAGCGGGATGTTGGCGATCGTCGCCGCCAAGGCCGGCGCCCGCCGCGTGACGGCGGTCGACATCTCGATGCGGGCGCTGTGCGCCACGTGGCTGAATGCGAAGCTCAACGGCGCGGCGGTGGAGGTGGTGCGGGGAGACCTGTTCGGCGCGGTGGCCGACCGCAGGTTCGAGGTGATCGTGTCCAATCCGCCCTACCTGATCAGCGCAAGCGACGAGCTCCCGCAGCGAGGAGCGTCCCGCGCTTGGGACGCCGGGGCCGACGGGCGCCGCTTTCTCGACCCCATCTGCGCGCAGGCACACGAGCATCTTGTGCCCGGCGGCGTGTTGCTGCTGGTCCACTCCTCGCTTTGCGACGAGGACCGGACCGTCGCGCAGCTTTCAAGCCACGGCTACACGGTCCAGATCACCTACCGCCATCGCGGTCCGCTCGGCAAGCGCATGCACGCCCGGGCGCCGATGCTGAAAGCCCGGGGACTGCTGCCAGATGGGGAGTTCGAGGACATCGTGGTGGTGCGAGCGCAGCTTCAGCACGCATGAGCAGCGGTCGGGGCGGGTAGTACTGACCAGACACGGGAGGTAAGCAATGGCCAAAGATCATGGTCCCAGCGTCAAGAACGACAAGCAGTACGAGGGCTTGCGCAAGAAGGGCATGAGCAAGTCCCGCGCGGCCGCGATCTCCAACTCGCCCGGCTCCTCGAGCCGAGGCGGGAAGAGCAGCGGCTCGAGCCAAAGCCGCAAGAGCAGCGGCTCCGGCAGCGGTGGCAACAAGGCGCAGAAGGCGGCAGCCGGGCGTAAGGGCGGCAAGAAGTCCAGCTAGGAGCCGCGACCTTTACGCCACCACAACCCGGCGTAACCGCTTACCGCGACACCGAGCCAGGCGAACGCCGCGAGCGCCAGCGCGATCGCGGCGTTCAGGCTGCCCAGCGTGAGCGCCGCCACCACGGCGAAGACAGCCAGCGCTACACCACCCACCATCGCCCCGCGCGCGTCCTCGCGCGCCTCGACGCTGTCCTCCTGCTCCTCGATCAGCGTCAAGCTCGCTGCGAGGATCGCCGGAAAGGCGAGAAAGATGCCGCCGGCGCGGGGACCGAAGACGAGCGTCACCACCCCGGCCCCGACCGATGTGATCGCTCCGGCCAGGAAGCGATAGACGAGGTCGCGTCGCCTGACCTTGGCGATCTTGCCGAGCTCCAGGTGGGGTGTCTCGCTGAGGCGGTCCGCGATGGTGGGCTCGCGCTCGCTCATGCCAACAGCACCGGTACGGCGGCGATGGCGGCCACTGCGATCCATGCGACCAGAGCCAGCGCGGCCGCGCCGGCAGCGCGTGCCCGGCGCAGGAGCGGCACGACCGCGGCGGCGTAGGCGACCATCCCGCACCCTCCCGCGATCATCCCGATCGCGTTCTCGTGCGCCTTGTGGGTCGTCTCGCCGAGGACGACGACGCTCAGGCCCGCGATTGCCACCGCGGGCGCGGCGCTGAAAAGCCCCGCGAACCGCTTCGGCCCGAGCCCCTCCGAGAGCAGCGCGAAGGCGACCACCAGCGCGCCGCCCGCCAAGCCCTTGATGACGATGATCAGGACGTCGTGCACCGCATTATGCGAACGCTTCCGCGGTTGCCAGCAGGCGATGAGACTCGAGCTCATCGAGCTGGCGTTCCGCGCGCACGATCAGCGCGTCGAGATCGAAGGCTTCCAGCCTCGGCTCGTGCGGCGCGAGCGCCCGCAGCGTTCGCCATAGCGCGAGCTTGCCGCTGATTCCCAGTGCAAGCCCCTCGAGCTCGACCACTCTGCTCAGTGGCGAGTAGCCGCGCAGGCGGCCGTTCAGCTTCAGGCGCCCGAGCTTCTCGGCGCCCCAGCCGGCGGCCAGCTTGACACGGTCGATCCCGACACCCAAAGCCTTTATGACCTCAAGCAGCGAGTCGCGATCCTCGTCGATCTCGGCCGCCAGCCGCTCGAGCAATGGCCCGTAGGCGCTGCCCCGGTTGCTGCGCGCGGCGCGCCGCCCCAGCTCGCGAATCGCGGTCGCGCCGGCAAGGTGGTCGTTGAGATAGATCTCGAGCATGGGCGGACACCGTATCTCTCGCCCGCTCCAGGCAGCACCATTTCATCTGCACCGGGTCGACAAGTCGCCGTCGCGGGTAGCGTGACCGGGTGAGCATCGGTCCCGTCCCCGAAGCGGTCCCCGCCGCGGCTGGCGCCGGAGCCCCGGCGAGGCCGTTCGTGGGCTCGGAGGTGGGCCGGCTACGCCGGGTGATCGTCCACCGCCCCGGACTGGAGCTCACGCGGCTCACGCCGGAGAACACGAACGAGATGCTGTTCGACGATCTCGTGTGGCTCGAGCGCGCCGCCGAGGAGCACGACGCGCTCAGCGGCGCGCTGCGGTCACGCGGGGTGGAGGTTCTCTATCTACAGGAGCTGCTCGCGGAGAGTCTGGCCATCCCCGAAGCGCTCAAGTTGGCTGTGCGCGCCACGGTCGTCGAGGCCGCGGCCGGTCCCACGCTGGGGCCGGCGCTGGCGGAGTGGCTCACCGAACTTGAGCCGAACCAACTCGCCCAGCGGCTCATCTACGGCCTCACTTATGAGGAGTTGCCCTTTGCGAACAGATCGCTGGTGGCGCTGGCAAGCGGCCCCGCGGACTACGTGCTGGCCCCATTACCGAATCACATGTTCACGCGGGATCCGTCGGCGTGGTGCTACCAGGGAGTTTCGATCCACCGCATGGCACGCCCAGCACGGCGGCGGGAATCGCTCCACTTCGAGTTGATCTACGGCTTTCATCCGCTGTTCGCGCAAGCCGACCATGAAACCTGGGCGACCGGGACCGAACTCGAAGGCGGCGACATCCTCGTGCTCGGTAACTCCTCGCTGCTGATCGGGGTGGGAGAGCGAACACGGCCCACGGCTGTCGAGGCATACGCGCAGCGACTGTTTACCGCCGGCGCGGCGGAGCGGGTGACCGTCGCCGTGGTACCCAGTTCCCGCGCGACGATCCATCTCGACGCCGTGCTGACGATGGTCGACTGGGAGTCATTCGTTTGCTTGCCCGCGGTCTGCCGGAGCCTCGACTCGTACGTTCTCACCCCGGGCCGCCACGGCGTCCGCGCGGAGCCCGCACCGGATCTATTCGCGCTCGCCCACGCCCTCGACCTCCCCGCGGTGCGCTTGATCGGAAGCGACGTCGCGCGCTCGACCGCTGAACACGAGCAGTGGCACGAGGGCAGCAATGTGGTCGCGAGCTCGCCGGGCGTCGTGATCGCTTACGAGCGCAACCTTCACATCAATGACCGGCTGTGCGACGCGGGCGTGGAGGTGATCACGATTCCCGGCTCCGAGCTCGCGCGCGGACGCGGCGGCCCCCGGTGCCTGACCTGCCCGATCGAGCGCTCGGACTCGGTGCGCCTGACGGCGGTATGAGCGGGCACTCAGCTGGCGACCTGCTGGAAGGCCGTCCAGAGGCCGTAGAGCGCCAGCGCGCCGGCCGCGGCGCTCAACGCGAAGGCCGGAGCGAGGCGGCCCCGGTGGCGCGCGACGAAGCGCGGAAAGACCAAAAACACGATCAGCTGGCTGAGCCACAGCGCGACCAGCGAGGGCTTGATCAGCGCGCTGTAAAAGCCCGCCGGATCGATCAGGCTGAGCGGCGCGGCCGCCACGATCACGGCGCCGAGCGCCAGCGCGACTGGACGCAGGCGCCAGCCGCCGATGGCGTGCGCGAGCCTGGTGAGCGCCAGGTACTCGCACACGATCACGGCAGCGATGCTGGTCGCCACGCCGATGCCGATCGCCTGCGCGAGCCCCGCCGAGGTGAACTGCTGCACAACGCTCAGCCCCGGGACTGCGGTCCGCAGCAATCCCGGTGCGGCTGCCAGCGGCACGATCGCGAGCGCGATCACAACCGCGGTGAGGGCGTAGGTGCCGATCAGACCGCGACGGATCGTGCGATGCGGCCGCCTAACCTCGCCGCCGAGGAACAGTGGCAGGCTGCCGCAGACGTAGAGCAGTGAAGTCTGCGCGCTCGCCTTCGCCACCGGCCCGGCGGCCGCGCCCGCGGCGAAGCTCGAGAGGGGAACCTGAAAATGCGCCACCGTCACGCCGTCGAGGATCCCCGCGAGCACCAACTGCCCGGCGGCGAGCACGCCGAGCACGACCAGCGTGGCGGCACGACCGGCGACCATCACTACCACGATCGCCAGCGGGATCGCCAGCGCCAGGAGCGTCTGCAGGCCTCGCTCGCCCGCAACCACGTTTGGCAGCAGGTCGTAGACGATCTGAACCGGGGTGTAGACGAGGTAGAGCACGTAGCTGACCGCCCACACCGTCGCCTGCACGAGCGCGACCCGGCGGCCGGCGGCAGCCTCGACGAAGGCGTAGAGGCCGCCCGAGCTCGCGATCTGACGCGAGTAGCGCAGCCAGATGGCGAGCGGCCCCATGAAGACCACGGCTGCGGCCACCATGACCAGGCCACTCGAGGCGCTCGCTCCCGCGACGAGGCCCGGCGCGCCGGTCGCGGCCAGCGCGAGCGGGCCGCCGAATGAGCAGATCGCCACCGCCAGGAACCCCCAGGTCCCGATCCCACGGTCGAGCGGCTCGGAGGACCCCCGGAAAGACTCGGTGCCCGCGGGGCGACGGGCACCGAGGACCTGCAGTGTTTGAACTAGAGCCAGCTTTTAGCCCCAGCTGCTGCTGCTGGAGCCACCCCCGGAGGAGGAGCTCGACGATGAGCCGGAGGATGCTGAGCTGGTGATCGCGGCTCCCGCGGGCGTCACCAGCCACCACTTGGCACCAAAGTGGTTGCTGCCCTGCCCGTTGGTCTGGCCGGGAGCGGTGTCGCCGATGTAGTAATACAGCGGATGGCCCTTGTAGGTGACCTGCTTGCTGCCGTCCGAGCGTGTGGTCGTGCCGAGGTCGGCCGACATGGCGCCACCGGAAGCGCCCGGTGACCCCGTCGTCGTCAGCGGTGGCCAAGCCTGGGCGCAGGCGCCTGAGCAGACCGACTTGTTCATGCTGTCGGCGACCCACAGATACAGCGCTCGTCCATTGGGACCGACCAGGTAGGCGCCATGGGGACTGTGGGCGACCTTCACCCTCGTGCCCGTCGCGGATGCGTTGGAGGTACTGGAGGCCGGCGCCGAGCTCGAGGCGTGTTTGGTGCTCGAGCCCGAGCTCGAGTTGCTGCCACACGCCGCGAGCGCCAGCGATGCCGCACCGGCGGCCAGCAAACCAGCTATACGGAGATTGGTCTTCATTCTTGGTGCTCCTAGCTCGCGGATTTGCTGATAAAGACTCCGCGGGCGCACGATCCTTCCCTGGTCGAGGCCTAACGACCCGTTATGGTCCATTCAATGGACCACGGTTCGGCTGGTGCACTGCCCGGCTCGCACGGGAACCGCTCCGTGGAGCGGGCCTGCCGGATTCTGACGGCGTTCACGCTCGAGCAGCCAAGTCTCAGCCTGACCGAGCTCGCTCGACGCGCCGAGCTGCCCAAGGCCACCACGCATCGCCTGGCGTCGGCGCTCAGAGGCGGCGGGCTGCTCACACAGGCCGCGGATGGCAGCTATGGGCTCGGCGTGAAGCTGCTCGAGCTGGGCTCGGTCGTCCGCGACAACCTCGACGTGGTGCAGCTGTGTCGTGCGGCGATGGATCAAATCGCGGCGGCCACCGGCGAGACCGTGCTGCTGATCACCGCCGATTGGATCTCGCGCGAGGTGCTGCTGGTGGCGCGCCGCAACAGCCCGCATCCGCTCGCCGTGGGATCGCAGGTGGTGCGCCCGCAACCGATCCCGCCCGGCGGCGCGATGGGGAAAGCGCTGCTCGCCGGCCTGCCGCCCGACGAGGTGGAGGCGGTGGTCGAGGAGCTCACGCTCGTCGCCATGACGCCGAAAACCCCCATCGAGCGCCGGCAGCTGCTGCGCCACATCGCCCAGGCGCGCCAGAAGGGCTACGCCTCAGAGCAGGACGAATTCCTCGAGGGCGTCTCCGGCGTCGCTGTCCCGGTCCTGTTCGACGGCGGCCGGCCGCTCGCCGCGCTCGGCGTCGCAGGACCGACCTCGCGGCTGCGGGGCGAGATCCCGGCCCTGGGCGAGAGCCTGCTCGAGCTGACGGCGACGCTGCGCCCCGGCCGCCTCGACCAAACCGCGGATTCGGCCATCTAGAGAACGGCCGGCGCACATGTGCGCCGGCCCCCGCCGGCACATGTGCCGGCGGGCCGGGCCGATCA
>JAVKSP010000055.1:0-19964 GCA_039583645.1 Solirubrobacteraceae bacterium | reverse complement strand
GTCGGTGACGACGATCAGTCCGAGTTCGGCCAGTTCATCGCTGACGAACAAGCCGAGTCTCCGTACGAGCGGGCCGTAGAGGCCCTCACCAACGAAGCGCTGCGGGAGGCGCTTGAGAACCTCAGCTACCGCGAGCGCCGCGTGCTCGAGCTGCGCTACGGCCTCGGCGACGAGCACCCGCGCACACTCGACGAGGTCGGGCGCACATTCAACGTCACCCGCGAGCGCATCCGCCAGATCGAAAACCAGGCGCTCAGGAAGCTCCAAAATCTCCACCAGGCCCAACAGCTGCGCGACGACGTCGAGATCGTCTCTGGCTATCCGCAGCGCACCCTCGGGCACCGAACCTAGACCCGGTCAAGCTAACTCCGGATCTCGAGCCCCGCCGCCGCTGCCGACGAGGCAGGACCGCCGCTCAGCCGGCTAGCCAGCCCGCGCCGTCGGCGCGCCTCGGCCGGGAATGTCTTTAGCGATCGGGCGCGTTGACACCAAGAAGAGCATCATCGAGTTCCTGGCGGCGCATCCCGGGAGCACGGCAGGCCAGGTGGCCAAGGGCCTTAACCTCAATCGAGGAAGCGCCTCCACTTCCCTGACCCAGCTTGCGACGTCGGGAGAGATCAAAAAGCCGCTCGCGGCTAAATGGCTAAGTAGCAGCCCAGCGGCGCCAATACCGCCAATCGGACCGGGGCCCCAGCTCGACCCGCTCAAGTCCACGAACCGGAGCGACAGTAGCGACCACTCATTCTTGTCTTGTGAAGAGGTCCTTGAGAACGCCGTCCGAGCTTCTTAGGCGACGAGCCGGCCGATGATGCGCGGGTGGCCGTCGACCTCCACGTCGGCGAGCGACTCGACGCGCGAGAAGCCGGCAATCCGGGCAAGCCGCTCCAGGCCGGCGTCCCCGAACCCCCAGTAGACGAACTCGTCGCGCGCGTAAACCTCCCCGGGCTCGGAGACGCGGATCGCGGGGCCGTTTCGATCTTCCGGGCCGACGCCGTAGGTCTCGACCAGCACCGTGCCGCCGCTCACCGTCCGACCCTGCAGACGCGCAGCAGCCCGAGTGGATTCTCGACCCTGTGCAGGATGCCGAAGCAGTACACGAGGTCAAAGCGCTCCTCGAGTCCGTCGAGCGCGAACGCGTCCATCCGTCGATACTCAACGGCCGAGCCGAGCAGCCGCTGGACCGCGCGGAAGCCCTCGCCGCCCTCCAGCTCAACCCCCCACCGGGAGGCGACCCACAGCCGATACTGCTCATTGTCCACCGCCACGACCCGCTCGGCCCCCCGGCGCTCGGCGAGGAACGCGTAGAAGCCGTCGAAGCAGCCGACATCGAGCACGCTCATCCCGGCGAAGTCCTCCGGAAGCGTGGACACGCGGTAGCGATGGTCGCGCGCAGCGCCGGGCGTATAAATGACCTCAGCGCGGTTCAGCGCGAAGGTGTGAAACCAGAACGGCACCGTCTCGACAGTCGCGCGAGCGAGAACCGGGTCGACCTCGATCGGCAGCAGGTCAGCCACCCGCCGCTCAGCCTCCGTAACGATGAACCGCTCCCGCGTGCCACCGTGCGCCGACCCCATCGTCGCCATCTGGACACCTCCTATCGGCAGGTTCCTCCGGGCTCCCCCAACCTCTCGGCGGGGCGTTGCTCAAGGCATGTTCTATCGTCGATCAGCGCCGGGGCATGCCCGGATGTGACGGGCGGCAGGCGAGCGGGATCGCTAGACCGGCTGGACGTTCGCGGCCCTGGGACCCTTGTCGCCGACCTCAGCCTCGTAGGAAACCTTCGCGCCCTCGGCGAGCGAGCGATAGCCCCCACCGACGATCGCCGAGTGGTGGACGAACAGATCCTTGGACTGATCGTCGGGAGTAATAAACCCGAAACCCTTCCCGTCGCTAAACCACTTCACCGTTCCACTAGCCACCGCGTTTCCTCCCGCGTCGATGCGTGCCGCGAACGCCGAGATTGCCCAAAGCAACGGCTACCACCGCTGGCGCTGCAACCGTCGGGCAAGCCGCCCAACCTGACCGAGCGACCCTACCAGCCCACCGATCCAGCGATCACGCTGCTCCAACTGGATCATTGCGCAGCCGCACACGCTTACGGGACCGCCTATCGGACGGTGGTCGCTCGTCGCGCTGATCAGCGGGCGCTGGCGTCCCCCCGTCTGCAGCCGAGGCTTGCAACCGGCTCGGCGGCGACTGCCCCGGCCACCGCGCCCCCCAGGTAGGCCCACCTTCGAGGCTCGCCGACCCGAGCGCTCGGTTCCTACGATGCCCCGGTCGGAGCACCACAGCCGTACAGGTGCTCGCGCAGCTGAGCACAGGTCTCTAATGACCACCGCCCACTGGTCTCCAAGTCACCGATCAGAACCTCCGCCCAGCGGACCGTCCGCTCGCTATCAGGCTCGCCGAACAGCAACACATCCGCGGCCTCCAGCAGCTGCTCCCGCTCCCTGGCGAGCAGTTTGGTGGCCCCCTTGTGATCGATCGTGTCAAGCAGCGCCGTGTAATGGGCACCACGAGCAATCATTGGCTCTGCGGTCATCACCGTGGTACCCACGTTAGCGACCCCTTCGCATGCGGCTGTGGTCGATCTCGTCGATCACGACGGGGTCCCGGGGAAGTCCCACATGGCACCCGCGCTGCCCGCCAAATGGACGACGCCGTAGCCGGCCGGATCCAGCTCTGTTGGCTAGAGCCCGCGCTCGCGAGCGTCCTTACTCATGGCCCTGGCGAGCGCCGCCGGCTGGACCCGCGCCTCGAGTTCGCCGACCCGCTGGCTCAGTCGCGTCGACTCGCGGTGCACGGAATCCTGAAGTCCCTCCACGAGCTGCTCCACTTGTGTGATCCTGGCCTCGAGCGCGTGCAGCTCATCCTGACGAGGATCGGGCATCGACGGCCTCGCGCGCTCATCCGCCGCGGCGGACCCGCGACGAATCTGCCGGATCCGCGCGATCAGTCCCTCCCGCTCGGGCACAGCTCACCGCCGGCCAGGTCGCGAGGGCTGATCGGGGCCGGACGGGTAGCGGCGGCGTCCCTTGTCCGTCTTCTGGCGGATCACCAGCGAGCCGCGCTCGACCTGCTCTCGGACCAGAGCGAGCTTCTCAGCCGCCCGCGCGTCGTCTTCACAGCCGCGCCGCGCCGCGCGGAACCCCTGGTAGCGGTCGAGGAACATAGGCATTCCTTCCTTCGCCGGCGCGCTCAGTTGGTTGGTGGAGATCCGCTGCGCCGGCGAGGAGAACCTCACAGGTGGCAACCACCCGCGCCTCACCGTAGCCCGGCACCGGCCGACCAACGCGCTACAAATGGCGCGGGCGGATGACAGCTTCCGAGTCCTTCTGCCCCCGCGCGCGGGATTTCCGCCCCGACCATCCAACCAGTCGCACATGAGCGCAAGCGAGCCCCCCTACCACCCATGAGTTCCATCACGGAGATAGCGATCATCACCGGAGAACGCTACCGCATCGAGGGAGATCCCAAGGATGTCGAACAGATCATCCTCGACGCCGCTCGCGGGTCGATCTTGCAGCTTGCATGGCTCGTCGAGGCCGAAACGGGCGAGGACCTCGTCGTCAACCCCGACCATATCGTCACGCTCAGAGCTGTCGGCTCCTAGACGCCTCCCGCCGCCGCATGAGAGGCCGTCGACTACGCCATGCGTGAATGGCACGCCCGGCACCTGAGCACGCGAATGCGGCCCGCCCGGTCGACGACGGCGCCCGGGCGATCCACCAGCACCGAGAGCGCCACGACCGCATGCTGGGCGAGGCCGTCGGAAGAAGTCTTTCACCTAGGGACGACCTTTCAACGGCGCCGGCTGCCGAGGAAGTTCGTGGACCGCACGACCGCTTTCGCTCTTCAGACACTCGCTTCCCTCCAGACACCGGAGGCTCGCAACCAACGGCTTCCGCGCGCACGACCCCGCTCTGCGCCTGCGCCTCCTTCCGCAATAAAGCGCTCGTACTGATCATGGCAACGACCGGTCAAACCGACGCTTGCGGGTTCGGCTCGGAGGGGGGTAGACCTCGGCCGCGCGGCAGCGGCCGACGGTGGGCGCGCTGCAGTCCCGTCGCTGCAGTCACCGTACCGTGAGCTCCCACCCGAAGGTATACGACTGCCGGGTACCGCCCTCACGCTCATAGAAGCGGTGCGCGTCGGACCGGGCCATGCCCGAATCAAGCTCCAGGTGCGTCGCTCCGGCATTTTGGGCCCACTCCTTGGCAGTGTGAAGCAGTGCTGTGCCCACCCCCTGTGAGCGACGCGCGGGATCTACCGCGAAGTCCTCGACCCAGCAGCGGCGGCCGAAGCGAACCGAGCTGAACTCCACATACGCGGTGCAGAAGGCGATCGAAGCGCCGCCGTCCTCAGCGACCAAGATCGTGCTCCGCGGCGAAACGATCGCCTCGGTCAGGCGCCGAAGCGCCGCTTCGCGATCCCACTGTGGCGGCCGGGACCCGGGCGGCGCAAAGAGCCACTCGTACATCGGGAGGATTCCCGCCTCCTCGCCGGGCTCAGCTTCTCGGATCGTGACCATCATGAGAGCGTAAAGCCGACCGATGCCAGGTCGACATGCGCTCAATTAACCTCCGCCGCGGATGAAGGTGATCCTGTGGGACTTCGACGGCACGCTCGGCCACCGGTCCGGAATGTGGCGCAGCTGTCTGGTCGAGACGCTCGATGAACAAGTCGCCGGACATGGGATTGACGCAGACCAGCTGAGGCCGTTTTTGCGCGATCGCTTCCCGTGGCACCGCCCGGAAGTCGCGCATCTGGAGCTGTGCGAGCCGGGGGCGTGGTGGCGGCACATCGAGGCAGTCCTCGCCGAGGCGTACCGCGGCGTCGGATTCGACGACGAGCATGCGCAGCAACTAGCGCGTGACGCGGGTAACCGGTACGTCGATCCATCGCGGGGATGGTGCCTCTATGACGACACGCTTCCAGTACTCGAGCAGCTCCATGCCGCGGGTTGGACGTACGGCGTCCTGTCCAACCACATCCCCGAGCTGCCCGACTTGCTCGACGGATTGGGCCTCTCGTCATTGATCGAGTTCGTGCACACCTCCGCGATCACCGGTTACGAGAAACCGCATCGCAAAGCCTTCGAGATAGCGCTCGAGCGCTGCGGCAACATCAGTGAGGTATGGATGGTGGGCGATAACCCAATAGCCGACGTTGCCGGAGCCGAAGCCGCCGGCATCCCCGCGATCCTTGTTCGGACCGAGTCCGGTCAGGTAGCCCGCCGCGCAAGTGACCTCTACGAGGCCGCCGCGCTGATCGGACTCCGCCTAGCGCCTGGCGCATGACCGAACGAGAACGAGAGGGTCGCGGGGCTCCAGGCGGCTATCGCCAAGACTGTGCACGACCGCGCGTGATTCGCCCCGGCATCGCCCAAGACCTCGAGCTCGTTTTATCGATTCAACGCGCAGCCTCGATTGCGGGCTTCGCCCACATCTTTCCGCCCAAGCAGTACCCCTATCCCGACGAGTTCGTACGGAACGCCCTACGCGAGCAGCTTGAGGACGACGTGCACGTAACCCTCATCGACGGTGATGGACGTGGCTTTGCGCTTGTGGGGCAGGGCTGGCTTCAGCGCCTGTTCGTCCGCCCGCAGGCTTGGGGCACAGGCGTGGCTGAAGATCTGCATGGCGCTGCTCTGGAGATACTGAGCCGGGAAGGGGCGAGATCTGCCTCGCTGTGGTGTCTTGCCGAAAATGCCCGCGCTCGCCGATTCTACGAAAAGCATGGCTGGCGGCCCGACGGCAGAGAGCGGGTCGTACCGTTCCCGCCGCATCCGCTCGACGTCGGTTATTCGATCGAGTTGTAGCTATGGCGGCAACGGTGATCATCGTGCCGGTCCCCCAGGCACAGCCCGCGGCGGATCCATGGCGGCGCAGATACACCGAGGACGGCGCCGCCGGGATGCCGCCGCACATCACGCTGCTTTCCCCATTCGTCGAGGAGACCTTGCTCGACGCGGAACAGATCCGCGCAATCGGAGGAGTTGTGGGCGCCATACGGCCTTTTGGCTTTGTGCTGCGCAGCTTCGCGGAGTTTCCCGCCTCTGACGCGTCCGCTCGCGTGCTCTATCTCTCGCCTGAGCCGGTGGATCCGTTTGTGGAGCTGACGAAAGCGCTCGTTCGGGCGTTCCCCAGCTATCCGCCATTTGGGGGCGCGTTCGAGACCATCATTCCCCACCTCACCATCACCACATCGCGGGAGGCACCGCTGCAGGAGGTCCGCGATCGCGTGGCGCCTGCTCTGCCGATCCAGGCCCGCGCGACGGAGGCACGGGTGATGCGCTACGGCGTCGATGGATGGCGCACGAAGAGCATCCTGCAACTCGGCCGCCAGGAACAAAGACCGTCAGTGGACCCTGACTTACCGCCTCCAGCTGGATACGGTGACCGATCAAGCGTCTGACCTCCCGGGCTGCCTGACGTGTGACCTGGCTGCCGGACGAAGCCCACTTCCGGGCGGAATGATCTATGAAGGTGAGCACTGGTACGTAGACCACTGTGTGGGCCCGCTAGGCGTAGGCACATTGGTCGTCGCGCCGAGGCGGCACACCATGCGGGTCTCGGAGCTGGGCGAGCGCGAAGCGCGGGAGCTCGGGCCGCTTCTGCGAAACGCGGCCGCCATCATCGACGAGCTGCTCGCGCCGGAGCAGGTGTACGTCTCCCTGTGGTCGCACGCCGGCGGCGAACCCGTTCATATTCATTACGTAGTCCAGCCGATCAACGCAAGCCTGATGCGCCAATACAATCTCCACGGGCCGTGGCTGCAGGCGGCGATGTTTGATCAAGGCGAGCTGCCGGCCGCCGACGAGGTCGAACGCTTTGCAGAGCGCGCGCGGCGGATCTTCTCCAGGTGAGTTCCTGCACGCCGGCTCGTTTGCCGGCGGCCCGTGGCGCGATCATTCCTGGATGCAGCGAGTCGCCGTCGTCGGAAGCAGCGGAGCAGGCAAGAGCTGGCTGGCGAGCCGTCTCGCGCGCGCCTTCGGTGTGCCGTACGTGGAGTTCGATGCGGTGCATCACGGTCCCGCGTGGTCTGCCTTGTCGGCGAAAGAGATGCAGGGCAAGCTCGACCTGCGTTGCCCCGCCGACGGCGCCTGGGTAGCGGACGGCAACTACCCAAACAAGGGTGGCGACCTCGTCCGTGCCCGCGCCGATGCAATCGTATGGCTCGACTTTCCCCGTAGCGCCGTGATGCGCCAGCTGGTGATGCGGACTTCGCGTCGTCTCCTGCTGCGCCAGCAACTGTGGAACGGCAACCGTGAGTCGCTACGCGATGTGCTCGCACGCGACCCGGAGCGCTCGATTCTGCGCTGGGCCTGGACGCACTATGAAGCACAACGTGCCGCCTACGCCGCGCAAGCTGACGATCGCTGGATCAGGCTCAAAAGCCGCGCTGAGGTGCGCCGCTTTCTCGCCGCGTCTAGCGCGCCGAACCCGGTGCGCGGCCGAGGTACAGCCCACGGCCCATCAGGCCCTCGGGGTCGTGAAACACCTCGAGACCAGCCGACTCCATCGCATCGCGGAACTGGTCGGCGGTGAACATCGCGATGTCGAAGCGCAGCGGTTCCGCCACGGAGACCCTCCCGCCAGCACTGATGTAGTGGTGCATCGTCAGCTTGAGCACGTTACCGGCGCGCTCGGAGTAGGCGACACGCACGACCCGCGTATCTCCATCCTCGCCGTGTTCAACGCTGAGGTGCCCGGGGCGGTAGTCGCTCGGGTCGATGAACGGCTCGATCACGACGAGTCCGCCCGGCCGGACATGCGCCGCCATTGCCCGCACTGCAGCGCGCAGCTTCTCCTCGGTGATCACATGGCCGATGGCGGAGAAGAGGCACGTCACGGCGTCGTAGTCGCGCCCCAGATCGAAGCTGGTCATGTCTGCCTTGTGAAAGACAAGCTCGGGACAGCGCCGGCGAGCGATTGCCAGCTGGGATGGCGACAGGTCGGCGCCCTCGACGTCGTAGTGACTCTTCAGATGCTGGGCGTGAAGGCCAGTCCCGCACCCCATGTCGAGTAGATCGTGGACCGGACGTCGCGCGTGGCGGTCAAGCAGGTGTCGCAGCCGCTCGGCCTCCGCGGCGTAATCCTTCATAGCCTCATAGATGGCGTCGTAGTAGGGACTCGCCTTGTCGTAGGCCTTCAATGTGTGGTCGCCCGCCATGCGCAGATGTTCCCCCACAGCGCGGGAGCATGACCCCTCCAGCCAGCGGATCCTTTGCAGCCGCTGGTGGGGAATGTACGCTGGACAGGGGTGATCAAGCATTAGCGCGCTCAACGGCCGCGTCATTTCGCCGCCCACCGAGTCCGGTGCCGATTCCGACGCCTCGCGAAAGCTCGCCCCGTATGTGAGCTACCGGCGCCAGGACGGGGGCAGCGAGTCCGTGATTCTCAATCAAAAGCAGCAGGAGCTCACGCTCGGTCGAGGTCCGGGTAATGACGTCGTGCTTGCGTGGGATCCGATCGTCTCGCGGGTGCACGCACGACTGGAGCGCATCGGCGAGGCGTGGACATTCAGCGACGAGGGGCTCTCGCGCAACGGCTCGTACTTGAACGGCCGGCGGGTGACCGGCCGCCGACGGCTGCACGACGGCGACACCATCCGCCTTGGCGGCACAGTGCTCACCTACCGTGATCCGGCCGAGCAGGCAGACACCACGCTGGTCGAGGTGTCGCTTACGCCGCCGACGCTCTCGGACATCCAGCGACGCGTGCTGCTCGCGCTCGCGCGCCCGTGTTGCGAACCGGGGGGCCTCAATACCCCTGCATCGAACCGGGAGATCGCGCAAGAACTCTCCTACAGCGTTCCCGCCATCAAAGGTCATCTCCGCGTGCTGTTCTCAAAGTTCGATCTCCCCCCGCTGCCGCAGAACCAGAAGCGGCTCAAGCTGGTAGAGCTGGCCTTGCTCAGCGGGGCGATCTCACCCAGGGACTTCTGACCGTGCCCGAGTCCACTCAATCCGGCGAGCGCTCCGCCGGCGCTCCGCCTCGCGAAGACCGCCGCCCAGCGAACGACCTAACCGGACAGCATGACTCCGTTCAGGACGTACGAGAATTGCAGCCCGGGGAGCTCCTGGCCGGCTATCGCATCGATGCTGTGGTCGGCCGCGGCGGGATGGGGATTGTCTACCGCGCCACCCACCTGGTACTGAGGCGAAACGATGCACTGAAGGTGATCGCACCCGGGATCGCGCAGGAGCCCCAATTCCGCCGACGCTTTGAACGTGAGTCGCAGGTGGCTGCGCATATCGACCACCCGAACGTGATCCCGATCTATGCGGCCGGCGAGGAGAACGGCCTGCTTTACATCGCGATGAGGTTCGTCGAGGGAACTGACCTGCGCGCCGTGCTGCGACGCGAAGGTCAGATCGATCCGAGACGCGCCGCTCGGATCGTGGCCGCGATCGGGGACGCGCTCGACGCCGCGCATGAGCAGGGGCTCGTGCACCGCGACGTGAAGCCCGCAAACGTGCTGATCGCTCATCGGCGCGAGCGAGAACACGTCTATCTGACCGACTTTGGACTGGCGAAGGTCACCACTTCCTCTCACCACGGCGAGACCCGCGCCGGGATGTTCCTCGGCACGACGGACTACGTCTCTCCCGAGCAGGCGCTTGGCACCCCCCTGGACGCACGCTCGGATGTCTACTCGCTGGGCTGCACCCTGTTCCACATGCTCACCGGCGAGGTGCCCTACCCCGGTGCGTTCGAGGCAGCGAAACTGGTGGCGCACGCGCGCCATGCGGTCCCGTCAGTATTGGCCCTGGCACCCGAACTGCGGTCTGAGTTCGAAGCCGTGATCGCTCGCTCGATGGCCAAGGACCCTGCGGATCGGTACCCGTCGGCGGGCGACTTGGGCCGCGCCGCCCTGGCGGCGGCCGAGGGTCGGACCCACACCGCGCGGCGCCCCGTCGCGACCGGGCCAGCCGCCCCGACCGAGGCGGCCACTTCCCCAGGTCCCCGGAAGCGGGGCTCTGACCGGCCCACACTTGAGACGGCATCGCCCGCAGCGGCCAAGGAGCCCACCCCTACCCTCGTGGGCCCCGCCGAGCCCGTGACAGCAACTGGTCACCCGGCCTCCCAGCCACCAGCACGGACGCGCCCTCGCTCCGTCCCGCGCCGGTGGATCTTGGGCGGGATCATCGTGGCGGCGGTCGCGGCGCTGATCGCCGCCGGGATCGTGCTCGGAGCAAATTCGGGGCGGCGCGGTCCTGCATCGGCGGGCGGGGGTCAGCATGGGCGCTCCTCCGCGAATCCGTTCACGGATGGAGCAATCCCGGTTGGCCGGGCCCCGGACGGAGTCGTGATCAACCAGCGCAACGCCTGGGTCGCGAACGCGGGAGCCGGAACGGTCACGCGGATCGACGCGATCTCCGCAAAGGTGCTCGAGACGATCAGGTATGCGAGCCACCCGGTCGACGAGGCTCCGATCACGACATCGGGGGGCAACATGGTGTGGGTCGGAAATGCGCGAGACGGCACGCTCACCCGGATCGACGGGGTCACCGGAAAGATTCTCGGCAGCCCGATAACGGTCGGCGGCGCTCCGGACGCGATCACCGCAGCGGCGGGGGACATCTGGGTTGCGAACCGCTCGGCCAACACGGTCTCCCGGATCGACGCGAGCACCGGTGCGCCGGTGGGCATCCCGATACCCGTCGGCACGGACCCGGTGCGGCTGGGAGTGGGGGATGGCAGCGTCTGGGTGGCGAACGCGGACAGCGGCACGGTCACCCAGATCGACGCCGGCACCGGCCAGGTGCTTGGAACCATCAGGGTCGGTGGTCATCCGGATGCCATCGCCTTCGCGGCGGGCGACATCTGGATCGCCAATGCCAGCACCAACACGGTCTCCCGGATCGACGCCACCTCGAGGACGCCGGTCGGCAGCCCGATCCACGTCGGCGCCGGCCCGGGGCGGATAGTCGCCAGTCCTACGGGCTTGTGGGTCGCGAATACCGGTAGCGGCACTGTTACGTGGCTCGATCCCGCCACCGGAAAGGTGCTCGGCACGATCAGAACGGGCGGCCGCCCCGACGGATTAACCATCGCCGGCGGCATCGTGTGGGTGGCCGCGCGCAGTCAGCCGGGCGCACACGACGGCCACGCGGTGGGCACCGTCACGCGGATTGAGGCCAGAACCGGGAAGGTCCTGCCCGCGTCGGCGACATCCTGAGCCCCGTGCTTCGCCACTCTTTGGACGAGCATCGCTACCTGCGGCTGCTTGACGAATCGGATGCCGACGAGCTGTATGCGGTGGTCGATGCCAACCGGGCGTTCCTCGCCCCATGGATGCCCTGGGCAGAGGGACAGACCTTGGAAAACACGCGCGAGTTCATCCGCACAAGCCGCAGGCAGCTCGCGGACGACAAGGGCTTCCAGCTGGTGATCGTCGAGCACGATCACATCGCCGGCGGCCTGGGATTCCACGACATCGACCGCTTGAATCGCTCCACCAGCATCGGCTACTGGATCGCCGAGGCCTCGCAGCACAGAGGCACCGTCACCCAGGCCGTGCGCGCTCTGACCGATCACGCATTTGGCGCCTGGCGACTCAACCGGGTTGAGATTCGCGCGGGCGTTGACAACAAGCGCAGCCGGCGTATTCCGGAGAGGCTGGGCTTCACGCAGGAGGGCGTTCTGCGCCAAGCTGAGCGCGTCGGGGACCGCTACGTGGACCATGCCGTCTACGCGATGCTCGCCGCAGATTGGGAGGCAGCGGCAGAGCCGCGCTAGCTCCCTCGCCGGCGACGCTAGAGCCTCGCCGGCTCCTAAAACGCGCGGGAGCACCGCCGGTGCAGCACCCGCTTCTCCGCCACTCGATCTACCCTCCCGCGGATGGCCACCGTGCTCACACCGCAGGAGCAGGACTTTCCGCGCTGGTATCAGGAGGTGATCGCGAAGTCGCAGTTGGCCGAGAACGGCCCGGTGCGCGGGACGATGGTGATTCGTCCCTGGGGATACGCCATCTGGGAGCGCCTGGAGGCCGCGATCGACGAGCGAATCAAGGCCACTGGGGCACGTAACGCGTACTTCCCATTGCTGATACCCGAGGCCTTCCTGCGCCGCGAGGCGGAGCATGTGGAGGGCTTCAGCCCCGAGCTCGCGGTCGTCACCCACGGCGGCGGCAAGACGCTGGAAGAGCCGGCCGTCGTACGCCCCACCAGCGAGACGATCGTCAACTCGTCCTTCGCGCGCTGGATCTCGAGCTACCGCGACCTGCCGCTCTTGATCAACCAGTGGGCGAACGTGGTGCGCTGGGAGCTTCGCCCGCGGCTGTTCCTCCGCACGTCGGAGTTCCTCTGGCAAGAAGGCCACACGGCGCATGCGACGCGCGAGGAGGCGCACGCCTACGCGCTGCGGATCCTGGATGAGGTCTACGAGGACGCCATGCGGCAGGAGCTCGCGATCCCCGTCTACCGCGGACGCAAGACCGAGCGAGAGAAATTCGCGGGCGCCGAGATCTCATGGTCCTGCGAAGGCGTGATGCGCGACGGCAAGGCGCTGCAGATGGGCACCTCGCACGAGCTCGGGCAGAACTTCGCGCGCGCGTTCGGAATCCAGTTCAGCGATGACGAGGGTCAGCTGCGCCATGTTTGGCAGACCTCGTGGGGTGCCTCGACGCGGTTGCTCGGCGCGATGATCATGGTCCATGGCGACGATCACGGGCTGCGCGTCCCACCGCGGCTCGCGCCCACTCAGGTGATCGTGATGACAGCCCGGGCCGGCGAGGGCGTGACAGAGGCCGCGAAGACGCTCGCGGATGATCTGGACCGCCGCGGCATACGCGTGCAGCTGGATGACCGGGGGGAGCTGTCGCTGGGACGACGGATCGTCGACCACGAGCTCCGCGGGGTGCCGCTCCGAGTCGAGCTGGGGCCGAGGGAACTGGCCTCCGGCCAGGCGGTCGTGGCGCGCCGGGTGCGTGGAGCGAAGGAGACGATCGCGCTCGGCGCCCTACTCGAGCGCGTGCCACAGATGTTTGACGAAGACCAGCAGGAGCTGTTGGATCAGGCGACCGCGTTGCGCGATCGGCGCACACAGCGGGCGGAGACGCTCGAGCAGGCTAAAGATCTCGCCGCCGACGGCTTTGTGCGCATCGCCTGGCCGCTGTGCGGGGATCGTGGCGAGGATCAGCTGGCGAAAAGCGGCATCTCGGTGCGGTGCCTGGTGCGCAACGACGGCCAGCCCGTCTATGACGCCGACGATCCCGGCGTCGAGGCGCTGCTCGCACGGGCCTACTGACGTCGCCGGGCTCACCCGCGCCACTGGCATCCAGGTGCGGGCGCGGGCCCGCCGCGCCGGAACGGCAGCCGTTCGCTAGCTCTTTCTCGGCGCCAAGCCGGTGTCCACGAGCAGGTCCGCGAAGCTGAACGTCGCCTTCTCGCGGCCGACCTGGACCAGGCTCCGCTGCGGATGGAAGTTCGTGTGCAGGATCGAGTGCGGCGTGTCCCACAGCACGCGGATGAACACCTGGGCGGTGATGCGCTTGCCGACGCACCCGAGCGTGCGGTTGGCCTTCTTGGCCTCGGCAAGCACGTAGTAGAGCAGCGGTGTTCCGCTGTTGAAGACCGCGTCGCTGGTCGGGTTGAGCGAGGTCGCTGGGATCACGGGGCAACCGAGGGCCTTGGCGATCGCCTGCCCGGATGCCAGGCCGTCGTAGTTGCCGCGAGCGAGGTCCCGCGAGACCAGTGCGTTGGAGCCGTTACAGACCGGGTCGGCCACGTCATTGCAGCCGGGAATCGCCTCGGCGGGGAGGTTGAACAGCGCGGGGCTGATCGTCGGCTGCGTCTTGCGAGCGAAGTTGATCGTCCTGTCGCCGCGGTTGGCGTCGAGCACCGGAATGAAGTACTTCCACTGGATCTGATGGCCGACGGGGTTGGGCTGGGTGCACAGCGTGTCCGAGGTGCAGGTCGATGGCCCGGAGCGATTGGGTGCCGGCAGCGGGCCGCCACCCGACAGATCCCCGGACTGGTAGTTGTTGAGGTCGAAGATCGAGACGTTGTCCTCGATCTTGATGAACTTCGGCTTGATGTCGTTGATGTGGTAGTCGTTGCGCACCAGCGAGTGGCCGAACCGGTAGGCGCCGACGGAGAACTCGACAGGGGTGTAGTTGGCCTTGGGGAAGCTGGGCGTATGCACATGCACGCGGCCCTTGCGACCGAAGTGGAGGTACTTGTTGATCGTGCGCTGCCCCACGAAGGCCGGCAGCACGTCGGTGAGCACGATCTCCTGGTAGTAGTCCTCGGTCAGCTGCCGAGCGCGGGCATAGCAGTCGCCGCGGTTCACGAAGTCGTTGTAGAAGGCGATGAAGGCAGCGGTGACCTGTGAGACGATCTGATTCTCGTCATTGCGTGGATCAACCGTGATCGGCTGGCCGTCCGGCTGGCGAGCCAAATCGAACACGCCGCCGTTGCCGGTCACCCTCGGGAAGCCGTCCCGGTGGGGCTTGCCGAGCGTCCCAGCAACCAACAGATGCTTGTGATCGGAGGCATACAGCTGCGGATCGACCTTGGGCCCGCCGCCGAAGATGTCGTTGAGGTCGAAGCGGAAGCTTTCGTAGTTGGTCAGCGAACCCGGATGCACGTTCGCCGTCGGCTGGTCGGTCAGGTCGAGGTCGAGGTTGTGGTCGATGAACTGACCGAGGTAGGTGTATTCGGAGGGCAGCGTGGGGTTGTCGTCGGCGCTGCCCTTATCTGTGCCTGGCGGGTCCGGCGTCGGGTTCTCCATGGCGGCCGCCAAGTCGGCTGCCGCCTGGTCGGGGTAGTGAAATGGAGTCAGGTGCGGAAACATCCGCCCGAAGCACATCCGCGCCTGAGACGTCTGACTGTCCACACTGCCGGGGGCACAGGACGAGGTTCGGGAGCTGGCGAACGTCTGACCGGCGCCCAGCAACAGGAACAGCGCGGCCAACGACGTCGCTGCGACCACCATCTTCTTACCCGCCCAAGTCATAACCACCCCTACCTTTGTCCGCCCCAGCAACTTGCCCCTGGCAGGGATCCTAGTCGAAGTTCTAAGCAGCGTCTCGGCGCTAATGCACGAAGACCGGCGCGGCGAAAATCTCTGAGGTCTTGCCGCCGAACGCCGGCGTCGCCCCGCCCCAGCTGAGCACGAGGTGACCCGGCGCCAGCGAGGCGATGCCAAACGTGTCGCCAGGCCAGATCTTGCGATTGCCGTAGGCCTTCGAGATCTGGTGCGGGCGCGAAACCCAGCCCTTCGCCAACGAGTAGGTCCGCAACTCGAGCGCATAGCCGGGCTGGTTGGCGTCGGTGAGCCAGCCGACATACGCGGTGCCGGCGCGACCGCCGATCACCTCGACGATGTGTGGCCCCTTGTGGCGGTCCAGGGGCGCCTGAATGGGTTGGGACCAGCGGGCGCCGTGATCGCGTGAGACCGACAGCCAGCCGATGTCGTGCGACTTTGACTGCGTGTCCCAGGTCGCGTACAGGTTGCCGCCAGCATCGACTCCGATGTCGCCGTCGATCCACCACTCCGAGAGCGACATCGTCCCGGCATGGGCGCCCAACTTGACCGGCTTGGACCAGTGGCGACCGCCATCGGTCGAGGAGGTGAAGTACTCGTAACCCGGTGCCAGCGCGTAGGTCTTTCGATTCGTGATGCGGTAGCCCTGGTAGAGCATGTCGACGCGGCCGTTTGGCTCGACCACCATCGGCGCCGAGTCGCCGCCGCTGGCCGGAAAGCCGTGGCCGATGTGGATCTTGGGGCCGAACTTGCGCCCATGATCGGTCGACCGCTGCACCACCACGTTGAGGTCACCGTTGCCGTAGCCACAACTGCCGTGCTTCGGGCAGATCGTCTTCACCAACTTGCGGCTGGGGCCGTAGTCCCAGCTCAGGTAGACGTTGCCGCCTGGGCCAGCCGCGACAAACGGCCTGTCTCCCCAGTTGTGGGCGGGGGCGGGCACAAGCTTGGTCGTCTGCGTGAACGTGCGCCCATGGTTGAAGGAGGCGTCGACGATCGGGAACCAGCGATGGTCACGCGCCACCATGAACGCGGCGTAGACGGTGCCGTCGGGCGCGACTGCGAGCGTCGGGTCCCAGGTCTGCTTGCCGGAACCGGGCACCGCGACCGGTCGTGAGAAATGACGCCCGCGGTCGGTCGAGCGCGCGTAACCAATGCCTCCGCAGCCGATCCAGAGTTCGTACACGTAGCCGCCGCTGCGGTCTGATGCTGCCTCAACCTCGGCGTTCTGTCGTCGGCAGGACCGCGAGACGACGCTGATCGGCCCGACCACCGTGGCAGCGGCCGCCACAGCCGCCAGCACCAGCAGCGCGACGAAGAGAAGTGGTCCTCCGAGGAACTTCTTCATGGTCATTACGCGAAAACCTCCTGGATTCTCCGTGCCGCAACGCTCGCAAACCGCCATCTCCGCCCGCAATCCTACGTTCAGGCCCCCGTTTTCGCCCGCAATTTGCGAGCAGAGCTTGTTAAGCTGCGGCCGGGTTCAGCGCGGCTGCGGCCGGGTTCAGCGCGGGGAAACTCAGCCTGCTGAGCGCCGTGGAGCAACCGCACCCGTCCGTGCGAGGCGGACGTAATTACCGATGCCCCTTCCCGCAGAACGTCATCAGCGTTACATACCGGGCCTCGACGGGCTTCGTGCGCTCGCGGTTCTGTGCGTAATCGCCTTTCACATCAATGCGCCCTGGGCGCGCGGCGGGATGCTCGGCGTGGGCGTGTTCTTCACGCTCTCGGGCTACCTGATCACCGACCTCCTGCTCGACCACTACCGCCGCAACGGCGATCTCGGTCTGGGGCAGTTCTGGCTGCGCCGCGCCCGGCGCCTGTTGCCGGCCCTGTTTTTGATGCTGGCCGTGGTCAGCGTGTGGGTGGCGCTGTTCGACTCCTCGCAGCTCGAGGAGGTTCGCCGGCAGGTGGTCTCTGCGGCGTTCTACTTTGCGAACTGGTCGACGATCGCGGTGCACGGCTCGTACTTCTCGCGCTTCGCCGCGCCGCTGCCGCTGGACCATCTGTGGTCGCTCTCGATCGAGGAGCAGTTCTACCTGGTATGGCCGTGGCTGCTGCTGCTCGGCATCGCCCTCTACCCGAGCCGCCGCGCGCTGGTGGGCCTGACGCTCGCGCTGGCGGCGGTCTCCGCGCTGTTGATGAGCCACTTCTTTCACCCTGGGTACGACCCCACCCGGGTCTACGAGGGCACCGACACGCGCGCCTTCGAACTCTTGCTCGGCGCCGCGCTGGCGATGGTCAGGCCGACGCGCTTCCCGCGCTACGCCGGCAAGCGAATTTCGGTGCGGCGCGTGCTGGCGCTCGATTTTCTGGGCCTGGCCGGGCTCGTCACGATCATCGTGCTGGTCGTCAAGACCACGTACTCGAGCTCGTTTCTGTATCCCGAGGGATTCCTGGTGCTGTCGGTCGCAACCGCCGCGATCGTGGCCGCGGTGGTGCACCCGGCGAGCGCGCTCGGGCTCGTCCTCGGCTCGCGTCCGCTGCGCTGGATCGGGGTGCGCTCCTACGGCATCTACCTCTGGCAGTGGCCGATCGTGGTGCTGTGGGGCCGCCCCAGCACGGGAGTGAACTGGGGCCAGGCGGCGCTACAGCTCGCCGTGACGCTGGTCGTGGCCGCGCTGTCGTGGCGCTACATCGAGGACCCGATCCGGCGGGGAGCGCTTGCTCGCCTGTGGAAGCGTGCCCGCTCCGGCGCCGGCGCGCTCAGCGCCCGGCGCGCGAGCTACGCCCTCTCGGGCGCCACCTTGGCCTGCGTGATGGTCGCCGTGGTGGGTCTGGCGGGGCTGTTGCCGACTGCCTCCAGCGGGCGTAGGGCGCTGCCCAAGATCTCCCACCTGCCGCCGCCGCTGACACGGGCGAGCGCGGTCATAGACCCCGTTCCGCACCTGCCCGACAAGCAGGATCCGGTGGCGCCGCCCACGCGCAGCTCCTGCCGGTCCGTGGTCTACATCGGCGATTCGACCTCCGAGGGCCAGGTCTCGACCCGCTACATCCCCGACCCGCACAAGCTGCTGTGGTCCCAGCTCGCCCGCGTGGGGGTGCGCACGACCCACGCCGAGGTCTCAGGAGCGCGCTCGATCGTCGAGGTCTACCACGGCTTCCCGAACGCCGCGACGGTCGCGCGCGAGTACGTCGCGCGCGGCTATCGGGGCTGCTGGGTGCTCGCGCTCGGCACCAACGAAGCCGCCGATGTGGCGGTCGGCTCAAATGTGGGCCTGGCGGGGCGCATCGCCCGCATGATGCAGATCATCGGCAACCAGCCCGTGCTGTGGGTCGACGCGATCACGCTGCTGAAGTCATCGGCGTACGCTGAATCGGGCATGCAACGCTGGAACCAAGCCCTGCTCGCCGCGTGCAACCGCCACCCGAACATGCGCGTGGTCGACTGGGCCGCGCACGCCAGGCGCAAGTGGTTCATCCCCGACGGCATCCACTACTACTCGCCCGGCGCCGTGGCCCGCAACCAGGTGATCGCACACGGACTGGTGCAAGCCTTCCCGCAGGGACAGCCGCGGAGCCTCACGTGTCTGGTGCCTGGCTAGAGCGGATCCGCCGGCTGCTCGCCCTGCTCGACCGATGGGTCAGCGCGGCGGGCAGGGGCAGCTGCCTCGGGCGCTCCCAGGCCAAGCGAGGGTGAGCGCCCCGCTTTCGGCCAAAGAGCGTGACGCGCTGGCGGCGCTCGCTGGTTTCCCGCTGCTCGACGCGATCTTCGGACGCCGCTCGCGGCGGTTCCCGATGGGTGGCGAGATCCCCGACGGTCCGCTGAAGTACCGCTCGACGCACGCCCACGTGCCGCTCTCCGAGCTCGAGACCGCGCTCGTGCTGGCCGTCATGACCGGGACCACGGGTTGGCACTTCGCGATCACCCGCCACGGCCGCTACGCGCCCGCGCTGGCCAACTACAGCGGCGCGGCCGCGGGGCGCACGTTCCCCTCGGCGGCGGGCTTTCACACCTCCGAGCTGTTCTACGCCGACGACTCGGGGCTGTACTTCCTGCCGACCCGCGACGCCGGGGCGCTGGTCGATCCGGCCGAGGAGGAGCTCACCGTCGAGCGGATGCTCCAACGCCACTCAGAGCGCGCGGTCAAGCTCTCGGGCCAGCGGCTCTATCTGCCGCGCGAGGAGCCCTACCTCGAAGGCCACAACACCTGGATCGTCAACGAGCCGGGCTCGCTGCTCGCGATCCCGATCGCCGACATCGCCCAGCACCACATCGCCAATCTGTGCTTTTTCACCCAGAACGGCTACTGCCTCTACGACGACGTCAACCAGCGTGCGATCCCAGGTCTCGAGCAGTTCGGCGACCTGGTCGACGTAGCCGAGCCCGTGCCGCTGAGCTTCGTCGAGCAGTACTCGCTGACCGAGGCCTCCGCGGAGCTCATGACCTCGACCTACAACGGCGCGCTGCTGCTGGGAGCGATGGGGCTGGGGGGCTGGTCGTTCGACGGCATCGAACACATGGCCCTGCTCGGAGCGTCAGGCAACCCCGAGGTGCCCGGGCTCGGCTTCCGCTACGACACCGACGCGCGATGGGGCACGCCCAACCCGACCGGGCGCACCGATGGCAGCTTTCACGCCTTCTGCCCACCCCATTTCGCGACCATGGCGGACGCCGTGTCGGCGTTCTGCGAGCGCAAGTTCGGGCCCGGAGGGCCATTTCACTCCGACACCCCCGGCGCGTGGCGAGACTCACGCAAGGTCCGCTCCTCAGCGCGACGCCATGACGAGCGCTTCAAGGCCTGCGTCACGCTGCAGTGCCAGTACACACTCGAGACCTGGGGCAAGTTCCCGGGCACGGTGCCGAGCGTGTGGGTGATGAACTTCCTGCAGGCACAGCACCTCGATACCGACTTCTACGACCACCACTTCCGCCCCGGCGCCTACCTGCAGACGCACCGGGACCACTTCGCGGTCTGGCACTGATCAATTGGACCCGGGCGCGCACATGTGCGCGCCCGCCGGTCC